>NZ_JCAQOZ010000018.1:0-143934 GCF_059567945.1 Paraburkholderia sp. BGA-UO-ETr-F12
CGGGCTCGATCGAGTTGCCGAAGGACAAAGAAATGGTCATGCCGGGCGACAACGTGTCGATCACGGTGAAGCTGATCAACCCGATCGCGATGGAAGAAGGTCTGCGCTTCGCAATCCGCGAGGGCGGCCGTACGGTCGGCGCTGGTGTGGTTGCCAAGATTCTCGAGTAAAATCGCGGATTGAACTTGCAGTAAGTGGTGCCCGGAGCCGGGCGCCAGCACCTTAGCAGGTGCCCGGCTCTACGTTCTTTTACTATCTGGCGGCGCAATACCGCCTCGCTCTTTCCAAGGAATTGTCATGCAGAACCAGAAAATCCGCATTCGCCTGAAGGCTTTCGACTATCGCCTGATCGATCAATCGGCAGCTGAAATCGTCGACACGGCAAAGCGGACTGGCGCTATCGTTCGTGGTCCGGTGCCCCTGCCGACCCGCATTCAACGTTTCGACATCCTGCGTTCGCCGCACGTCAACAAGACGTCGCGCGATCAGCTCGAAATCCGTACGCACCAGCGTCTGATGGACATCGTCGATCCGACGGACAAGACCGTTGACGCACTGATGAAGCTGGACCTTCCGGCTGGCGTGGACGTGGAAATCAAGCTGCAATAAGGCTTCTAACGCTTGCCTGGCATGCCGGGCAACGCTAAGTCATTGATTGCTTGCGGAAAACGAAGAGCCTCGCTATAATAGTGGGCTTTTCGCGCATTTGCGCAAAAAAGTCGGTGTGCTGCAGCATGGATTCATGCCCGAAACGGCACCGGCATTTTGTAAATTAGCCCCGACCAATCGCAGTCGGGAATGGAGAAAACGATGAGCCTTGGACTCGTAGGTCGCAAGGTTGGCATGACCCGTATCTTCACGGCAGAAGGGGATTCGATTCCCGTTACCGTGCTGGACGTGTCCGACAACCGCGTGACGCAGATCAAGACTGTTGAAACCGACGGCTATACCGCCGTGCAGGTTGCATTCGGTACGCGCCGTGCATCGCGTGTGACGAAGCCGTTGGCCGGTCATCTCGCCAAAGCCGGTGTTCAAGCCGGTGAAATCCTCAAAGAATTCCAGATCGATGCTGCCAAGGCTGCCGAGTTGTCGAACGGCACCGTGGTCGGTCCCGACCTGTTCGAAGTAGGCCAGAAGGTCGACGTGCAAGGCGTGTCGATCGGTAAGGGCTACGCCGGTACCATCAAGCGTTACAACTTCGCATCCGGCCGTGCATCGCACGGTAACTCGCGCTCGCACAACGTGCCGGGTTCGATCGGTATGGCGCAGGATCCGGGTCGTGTTTTCCCGGGTAAGCGCATGACCGGTCACATGGGTGACGATACGGTAACCGTGCAAAACCTCGAAATCGCTCGTATCGACGCTGACCGCAAGCTGTTGCTGGTCAAGGGCGCCGTTCCGGGTGCGAAGGGTGGCAAGGTATTCGTTACGCCGGCCGTGAAGACGCGTGCCGTGAAAGGAGCGAAATAATGGAACTTAAGCTCCTGAATGCCAATGGTCAGGAAGGTGCAGGCGTTAGCGCGTCGGACGTAGTGTTCGGTCGCGATTACAACGAAGCCCTGATTCACCAGGTCGTGGTGGCGTATCAAGCGAATGCCCGTAGCGGTAACCGCGCGCAGAAGGACCGTGAGCAAGTCAAGCACACGACCAAGAAGCCGTGGCGCCAGAAGGGTACGGGCCGCGCCCGTGCCGGTATGTCGTCGAGCCCGTTGTGGCGCGGCGGTGGCCGGATCTTCCCGAATTCGCCGGAAGAAAACTTTTCGCACAAGGTCAACAAGAAGATGCATCGCGCAGGTCTCTGCTCGATCTTCTCGCAGCTGGCTCGCGAAGGCCGCATCTCGGTGGTCGACGAGCTGACGCTCGAAGCGCCGAAGACGAAGCTGCTGGCCGAAAAATTCAAGGCGATGGGTCTCGACTCCGTGCTGGTGATTACCGACACGGTTGACGAAAACCTGTACCTCGCGTCGCGCAACCTCGCCCATGTGGCGGTTGTCGAGCCGCGTTACGCCGACCCGCTGTCGCTGATCTACTTCAAGAAGATCCTGATCACGAAGGCTGCGGTCGCCCAGATCGAGGAGTTGCTGTCATGAGCGAGATTCGCAAGAACGATCATCGTTTGATGCAGGTCCTGCTCGCGCCGGTGATCTCCGAAAAGGCGACGCTGGTGGCCGACAAGAACGAGCAAGTTGTGTTCGAAGTCGCGCCCGATGCCACGAAGCAGGAAGTGAAAGCTGCAGTCGAGCTGCTGTTCAAGGTGGAAGTCAATTCCGTCAACGTGCTGGTCCAGAAGGGTAAAGCAAAGCGCTTTGGCCGTTTCATGGGCAAGCGTAAAGACGTGAAGAAGGCGTACGTCTGCCTGAAGCCCGGCCAGGAAATCAACTTTGAAGCGGAGGCCAAGTAATCATGGCAATCGTTAAAGTTAAGCCGACTTCGCCGGGTCGCCGTGCGATGGTCAAGGTGGTCAACAAGGATCTGCATAAGGGCAAGCCGTACGCACCGCTGCTCGACTCGCAATCCTCGACCGCCGGCCGTAACAACAACGGCCACATCACTACGCGTCATAAGGGTGGTGGTCACAAGCATCATTACCGCGTCGTCGATTTCCGTCGTAACAAGGACGGCATTCCGGCGAAGGTCGAACGTCTTGAGTACGATCCGAACCGTAGCGCGAACATCGCGCTGGTTCTGTACGCAGACGGCGAGCGCAAGTACATCATCGCTCCGAAGGGTGTGACGGTTGGTCAGCAACTGATGTCGGGTTCGGAAGCTCCGATCCGCGCAGGCAACACGCTGCCGATCCGCAACATTCCGGTCGGTACGACGATTCACTGCATCGAAATGCTGCCGGGCAAGGGCGCGCAAATGGCGCGTTCGGCTGGTACGTCGGCGATGCTGCTGGCTCGTGAAGGCATCTACGCACAGGTCCGCCTGCGCTCGGGTGAAATCCGCCGCGTTCACGTTGAATGCCGCGCGACGATTGGTGAAGTTGGCAACGAAGAGCACAGCCTCCGTCAAATCGGTAAGGCTGGCGCAAACCGCTGGCGCGGTATCCGCCCGACGGTGCGTGGCGTTGCAATGAACCCGGTCGATCACCCGCACGGTGGTGGTGAAGGCAAGACGGCTGCAGGTCGCGATCCGGTGAGCCCGTGGGGCACGCCTGCTAAGGGTTATCGCACCCGCAGCAACAAGCGCACGACGAGCATGATCGTCCAGCGCCGTCACAAGCGTTAAGGAGTAGGCAATGGCACGTTCTGTAAAAAAAGGTCCGTTCTGCGACGCCCATTTGCTGAAGAAAGTTGAGGCGGCTGCAGCTTCGCGGGATAAGAAGCCGATCAAAACCTGGTCGCGCCGTTCGACGATTCTGCCGGATTTCATCGGTCTGACGATTGCTGTGCATAACGGCCGTCAACACGTCCCGGTGTATATCTCGGAAAACATGGTCGGCCACAAGCTTGGCGAGTTTGCATTGACCCGGACGTTCAAGGGTCACGCAGCCGACAAGAAGGCTAAGAAATAAGGGGCTCATGATGGAAGTGAAAGCAATTCATCGCGGTGCCCGCATCTCGGCGCAGAAAACGCGCCTTGTGGCTGACCAGATCCGCGGTTTGCCGGTCGACAAGGCGCTGAACGTTCTGACGTTCTCGCCGAAGAAGGCTGCGGGAATCGTGAAAAAGGTCGTGCTGTCGGCGATCGCGAATGCGGAGCATAACGAAGGCGCCGATATCGATGAGCTCAAGATCACGAGCATCTACATCGACAAGGCTGCGTCGCTCAAGCGTTTCACCGCGCGCGCTAAAGGCCGCGGTAACCGCATCGAGAAGCAATCCTGTCACATCACTGTGACGGTCGGGAATTAAGGGGTCATACGATGGGACAGAAAATTCATCCGACTGGCTTCCGTTTGGCCGTCAGCCGCAATTGGGCGTCGCGTTGGTACGCGAACAACAACAATTTCGCGGCGATGTTGCAGGAAGACATCGGTGTTCGTGAATACCTGAAGAAGAAGCTGAAAAACGCTTCGGTTGGTCGCGTCGTTATCGAGCGTCCGGCAAAAAACGCGCGCATCACGATTTATAGCTCGCGTCCGGGTGTGGTCATCGGTAAGAAGGGCGAGGATATCGAGTTGCTGAAGTCGGAACTGCAACGCCGCATGGGCGTTCCGGTCCACGTCAACATCGAAGAAATCCGCAAGCCGGAAACCGATGCGCAACTGATCGCGGATTCGATCACGCAACAGCTCGAGCGCCGGATTATGTTCCGCCGCGCGATGAAGCGTGCGATGCAAAACGCAATGCGTCTGGGTGCTCAAGGCATCAAGATCATGAGCGCTGGCCGCCTGAACGGTATCGAAATCGCTCGTACGGAATGGTATCGCGAAGGTCGCGTGCCGCTTCATACGCTGCGTGCTGATATCGACTACGCAACTTCGGAAGCGAAGACGACGTACGGCATCATCGGCGTGAAGGTGTGGGTCTACAAGGGCGACACGCTTGGCCGCAATGACGCACCGGTGGTTGAAGAAGTCGCCGAAGAAAAGCGTCCGCGCCGCAACGCACGTCCGGGTGGCGATCGCCGTCCGCGTCGTGATGGTGAAGGTGGTGGCCCGGCAGGTGCACGCCGTGGCGCTCCTCGTCGTGCTGGCGGTGCCGGCGGCGACGGGAAGACTGGAGAATAACGATGCTGCAACCGAAACGCAGAAAGTATCGCAAAGAGCAGAAGGGTCGTAACACCGGTATCGCTACCCGCGGCAACGCGGTGTCGTTCGGTGAGTTCGGCCTGAAGGCTATCGGTCGTGGTCGTTTGACCGCGCGCCAGATTGAAGCGGCACGTCGTGCAATGACGCGTCACATCAAGCGTGGTGGCCGCATCTGGATCCGCATTTTCCCGGACAAGCCGATCTCGCATAAGCCGGCTGAAGTACGGATGGGTAACGGTAAGGGTAACCCTGAGTACTACGTCGCAGAGATTCAACCGGGCAAGATGCTGTACGAAATGGACGGCGTAACCGAAGAGCTGGCACGCGAAGCGTTCCGTCTGGCTGCAGCTAAGCTGCCGCTCAAGACGACGTTTATCGTGCGTCAGCTCGGCGCCTAAGGAGCAAATGATGAAGGCTTCCGAACTTCACCAGAAAGATCAGGCCGCGCTCAACAAGGAGCTGTCGGACCTGTTGAAGGCGCAATTCGGCCTGCGCATGCAACTCGCGACCCAGCAGCTCACGAACACGAGCCAGCTGAAGAAGGTCCGTCGCGACATTGCACGTGTGCGGACCGTCCTGACTGAGAAGGCGAACCAGAAATGAACGATAGCGTAAAAACCTCGCTCAAGCGGACGCTGGTCGGCAAGGTCGTCAGCAACAAGATGGACAAGACGGTCACCGTGCTGGTTGAGCACCGCGTGAAGCACCCGATCTACGGCAAGTACGTTGTGCGTTCGAAGAAGTACCACGCGCACGACGATGCGAACACGTACAACGAGGGTGACCTCGTTGAAATCCAGGAAACGCGTCCGATTTCGAAGACGAAAGCTTGGGTTGTGGCTCGCCTGGTCGAGGCTGCTCGCGTCATCTGACGCCGCGAAGTTGTAGAAGTAATTGAAATCGCAGTAAGTTTCGCTTGCAAGACCGAGATTATTTGTTATAATCTCGGTCTTCCCTCTTTTATGGGAGCCCCGTCGCGGGCGAAGTTGGTGGGGGAAGCGGTTCGGGCGCCAGTCTGTTCCGAAGGATTCACCGGATTGCGATGGCGGGTTTCGTTTGCCGTCGCTGCTGTTCATACCCAAGCAGCCGATTGGCTGACGGGACCAAGACTGACCGGGTACGCCATGGTGGTGTGACCGGATTAAGTTGGGAAAGATAAACCATGATCCAGACCGAAACTCGGCTTGAAGTGGCCGACAACACCGGTGCGCGTGAAGTCATGTGCATCAAGGTTCTCGGCGGCTCGAAGCGTCGTTATGCCAGCATTGGCGACATCATCAAGGTGACCGTCAAAGAAGCAACGCCGCGCGGGCGCGTGAAGAAAGGCGAAATTTACAACGCCGTGGTGGTTCGCACCGCCAAGGGCGTACGTCGTCAAGACGGCTCGCTGATCAAGTTCGACGGCAATGCAGCAGTGCTGTTGAATGCCAAGCTCGAACCTATTGGCACCCGTATTTTCGGGCCTGTTACGCGCGAGTTGCGCAGCGAGCGATTCATGAAGATCGTTTCGCTGGCACCTGAAGTGCTGTAAGGAGTCGCGATGAACAAGATTCGCAAAGGTGACGAAGTTATCGTCATCACCGGCAAAGATAAAGGCAAGCGCGGCGTCGTGCTGTCCGTTGGCGAAGACAAAGTAATTGTCGAGGGTATCAACCTCGTCAAGAAGCACGTCAAGCCGAACCCGATGAAGGGTACGACGGGTGGCGTGGAAGCCAAGACGATGCCGCTGCAAATTTCGAACGTCGCATTGGTCGACGCGAATGGCAAGGCGTCGCGTGTAGGCATCAAGGTCGAGGGAGACAAGAAAGTCCGTTTCCTTAAGACGACCGGTGCCGTGCTGAGCGCCTGACGCTGCGGAGTAAAAAAATGGCTCGTTTGCAAGAGTTTTACAAAGAGAAGGTTGTACCCGGCCTCATCGAGAAGTTCGGTTACAAGTCCGTGATGGAAGTGCCGCGTATCACCAAGATCACCCTGAACATGGGCCTTGGCGAAGCGGTTGCTGACAAGAAGATCATCGAAAACGCCGTTGGCGACCTCACGAAGATCGCAGGCCAGAAGCCGGTGATCACGAAGGCACGCAAGGCAATCGCTGGCTTCAAGATCCGTCAGGGCTATCCGATCGGTGCAATGGTCACGTTGCGTGGTCAGGCAATGTACGAATTTCTGGACCGTTTCGTGACGGTTGCGCTCCCCCGTGTGCGCGACTTCCGTGGCGTGTCGGGTCGTGCGTTCGATGGTCGCGGCAACTACAACATCGGTGTGAAAGAGCAGATCATTTTCCCCGAAATCGACTACGACAAGATCGACGCACTGCGTGGGCTGAACATCAGCATCACGACGACTGCGAAGACCGACGACGAAGCAAAGGCTCTGCTCGCCAGCTTCAAGTTCCCGTTCAGAAACTGAGGTTACCGTGGCTAAACTGGCACTGATCGAACGTGAAAAGAAGCGTGCTCGCCTGGCCGCTAAGTACGCTCCCAAGCGTGCTGAGCTGAAAGCGATCATCGGCGATATGAGCAAGTCGGACGAAGAGCATTACGCAGCACGTCTGGAACTGCAACAACTGCCGCGCAACTCTAACCCGACCCGTAAGCGCAATCGTTGCGCAATTACCGGTCGCCCGCGTGGCACGTTCCGTAAATTCGGGCTGGCGCGTAACAAGATTCGCGAAATCGCGTTCCGCGGCGAGATCCCTGGCCTGACCAAGGCGAGCTGGTAATAGGAGAAACGTAAATGAGCATGAGTGATCCTATCGCCGATATGCTGACTCGCATCCGCAATGCGCAGATGGTTGAGAAGGTTTCGGTGACAATGCCCTCGTCGAAAGTCAAGGTTGCGATTGCGCAGGTCCTGAAGGACGAAGGCTATATCGATGATTTCGCAGTGAAGTCCGAAGGTGCGAAGTCTGAATTGAACATCGTGTTGAAGTACTACGCTGGCCGTCCGGTGATCGAGCGCATTGAACGCGTTTCGAAGCCTGGTCTGCGTGTGTACCGCGGCCGTAACGACATCCCCGTGGTCATGAATGGCCTCGGCGTGGCAATCGTGTCGACGCCGAAGGGCGTGATGACGGACCGCAAGGCGCGTGCAACGGGCGTTGGCGGCGAAGTCATCTGCTACGTCGCTTAAGGCCGAAAGGAGAGAAACATGTCTCGAGTAGGTAAAAGCCCGATCGCGCTGCAAGGCGCAGAAGTGGCCCTGAGCGACGAACGCATTACCGTCAAGGGCCCGCTGGGTACGATTTCGCAGGCTGCAAACAGCCTTGTGAAGGTGGTGAACGACAACGGCACGCTGAAGTTCGAGCCGGTGGACGAAAGCCGCGAAGCGAATGCGATGTCGGGCACGATGCGCGCACTGGTTGCGAACATGGTGAACGGCGTGACGAAGGGTTTCGAGCGCAAGCTGACGCTGGTTGGCGTTGGTTATCGCGCACAGGCGCAAGGCGACAAGCTGAACCTGTCGCTGGGTTTCTCGCACCCCGTGGTGCACCAGATGCCGGAAGGCGTCAAGGCTGAAACCCCGACGCAAACCGAAATCGTGATCAAGGGGATCAATAAACAACAAGTTGGCCAGGTCGCTGCAGAAGTGCGCGGCTATCGCCCGCCGGAGCCCTACAAGGGCAAGGGTGTGCGTTACGCCAATGAGGTTGTGATCCTCAAAGAAACGAAGAAGAAGTAAGGGTGCGCAATCATGGATAAGACTCAATCTCGCCTGCGCCGCGCTCGTCAGACGCGTATCAAGATCGCTGAGCTGCAGGTCGCGCGTCTCGCCGTGCATCGCACGAACACGCACATCTATGCGCAAGTGTTCTCGCCGTGCGGCACCAAGGTGCTCGCCAGCGCGTCGACGCTCGAAGCCGAAGTGCGTGCGCAACTGGCTGATCAGACGGGCAAGGGCGGCAACGTCGCTGCTGCGACCCTGATCGGTAAGCGCATCGCAGAAAAGGCTAAGGCTGCCGGCATCGAATCCGTCGCCTTCGACCGTTCGGGTTTCCGTTACCACGGCCGCGTGAAAGCGCTGGCTGATGCGGCGCGCGAAGCCGGACTCAAGTTCTAAGGGAAGAATTCGTCATGGCAAAGATGCAAGCGAAAGTTCAGGCTGACGAACGCGACGACGGCCTGCGCGAAAAGATGATTTCGGTCAACCGCGTGACCAAGGTTGTGAAGGGCGGCCGGATTCTCGGTTTTGCCGCACTGACCGTGGTTGGCGACGGTGATGGCCGCGTCGGTATGGGCAAGGGCAAGGCGAAGGAAGTGCCGGTCGCTGTTCAGAAGGCGATGGAACAGGCTCGCCGCAACATGTTCAAGGTGCCGCTTAAGAACGGTACCCTGCAACACGAAGTGCACGGTAAGCACGGCGCATCGATGGTCCTCCTGGCTCCGGCCAAGGACGGTACCGGTGTGATCGCTGGCGGCCCGATGCGCGCAGTGTTCGACGTGATGGGCGTGCAGAACGTTGTGGCCAAGAGCCACGGTTCGACGAACCCGTACAACCTCGTTCGTGCAACGCTCGACGGTCTGCGCAAGCAGTCGACGCCGGGTGATATCGCGGCGAAGCGCGGCAAGTCCGTCGAAGATATTCTGGGCTAAGGTGGACACCATGTCTGATAAAACTGTCAAGGTCCAGCTCGTCAAGAGCCTGATCGGCACCCGTGAAACGCACCGTGCAACGGTGCGTGGCCTGGGTCTGCGCCGACTCAATTCGGTTAGCGAGTTGCAGGACACGCCGGCTGTGCGCGGCATGATCAACAAGGTTTCGTACCTCGTTAAGGTCATCGGCTAAGCGGCTGACCAGGACTCAAGGAGTTGATAATGGAATTGAATAACCTGAAGCCGGCTGAAGGCTCGAAGCACGCTAAGCGTCGCGTCGGCCGTGGTATCGGCTCCGGTCTGGGCAAGACTGCTGGCCGTGGTCACAAGGGTCAGAAGTCGCGTTCGGGCGGCTTTCACAAGGTTGGCTTCGAAGGCGGTCAAATGCCGCTGCAACGTCGCCTGCCGAAGCGTGGCTTCACCTCGCTGACGAAGGAATTCGTCGGTGAAGTGCGTCTCTCTGATCTGGAAAAGCTGCCGGTCGATGAAATCGATCTGTTGGCTTTGAAGCAGGCCGGCCTGGTTGGTGACCTGATCAAGAGCGCCAAGATCATCGCGACGGGCGAGCTGAAGCGCAAGATCGTTGTGAAGGGTCTGGGTGCGACGAAGGGTGCGCGCGCTGCTATTGAAGCAGCCGGCGGCTCTTTTGCCGAGTAACGCGCAAGTTATTTGCCGTCACTAGCATTTGCATCGGAGAAGGTACTTGGCTAACAGTCCGAGTCTCGCAAAACCCGGTCGCAGCGCGGCGAAGTTTGGCGATCTGCGTCGGCGTGCAGTGTTCCTGCTGCTGGCGTTGATCGTCTACCGTATCGGCGCGCACATTCCGGTGCCGGGTATTGACCCGGACCAACTGGCAAAGCTGTTCCAAAGCCAGTCGGGCGGCATCCTTGGCATGTTCAACATGTTCTCGGGTGGTGCACTTTCGCGGTTCACGATTTTTGCGCTGGGGATCATGCCGTACATTTCGGCGTCGATCATCATGCAGTTGCTAGCGATTGTCTCGCCGCAGCTGGAAGCGCTGAAAAAGGAAGGGCAGGCTGGACAACGGAAGATTACGCAGTACACGCGTGTCTTTACGGTTCTGCTGGCGACGTTCCAGGCGTTCGGCATTGCCGTCGCACTGGAAAATCAGCCGGGCCTGGTGATTGATCCGGGGATGGTGTTTCGGTTGACGACGGTCGTGACGCTGGTAACCGGCACGATGTTCCTGATGTGGCTGGGTGAGCAGATCACGGAACGCGGGCTTGGTAACGGTATTTCGATCATCATTTTCGGCGGTATTGCGGCCGGCTTCCCGAACGCAATCGGTGGTCTTTTCGAATTGGTGCGAACCGGCTCGATGAGCATCATCTCGGCGATTATCGTGGTCGCGCTGATTGCTGCAGTGACGTATCTGGTTGTGTTCATCGAACGTGGCCAGCGCAAGATTCTTGTGAACTACGCCAAGCGGCAAGTCGGTAACAAGATTTACGGCGGACAGTCTTCGCATCTGCCGCTGAAGTTGAATATGTCGGGCGTGATTCCGCCGATCTTTGCATCGTCGATCATTCTCTTCCCGGCAACTATCCTGAACTGGTTTAGTTCGGGGTCGCGTACCAGCTGGTTCGCAGACACGTTGCACAACGTGGCCGAAGCCCTTAAGCCCGGTCAACCCGTGTACGTGTTGCTGTACGCGTTGGCGATCGTCTTCTTCTGCTTTTTCTACACCGCACTGGTGTTCAACAGCAGGGAAACGGCCGACAACCTGAAAAAGAGTGGCGCTTTCGTCCCAGGCATCCGCCCGGGCGATCAAACAGCGCGATATATCGACCGTATCCTGACGCGTCTTACGCTGGCTGGTGCGATCTACATCGTGTTTGTTTGTCTGCTGCCTGAATTTTTGGTACTGCGCTGGAACGTGCCGTTTTATTTTGGTGGAACGTCGCTGCTGATCATTGTCGTCGTCACAATGGATTTCATGGCGCAGGTGCAGTCGTACGTTATGTCGCAACAGTATGAATCGCTGCTGAAGAAAGCTAACTTCAAAGGCGGCGGCGTCCCGATGCGTTGAAAGGACTTATGGCCAAAGACGATGTTATCCAGATGCAGGGTGAAGTCATCGAAAACCTGCCTAACGCTACCTTTAGGGTGAAGCTGGAAAACGGCCATGTCGTATTGGGACACATATCCGGCAAGATGCGGATGCACTACATCCGAATCCTGCCGGGCGACAAGGTGACGGTTGAATTGACGCCTTACGATCTGTCGCGTGCGCGGATCGTGTTCCGGGCGAAGTGATTTGAAAAAAGGGTAATATCATGAAAGTGATGGCATCGGTTAAGCGCATTTGCCGCAATTGCAAGATCATTAAGCGCAAAGGCGTTGTGCGCGTGATTTGCAGCTCTGATCCGCGCCACAAACAGCGTCAAGGCTGAACGCCGCGCTTTTTGCTGCGCTTTTTGTTTGAGGAAAAACAATGGCTCGTATCGCAGGGGTTAACATCCCGAATCACCAGCATACCGAAATCGGCCTGACGGCAATTTACGGTATCGGCCGCACGCGCTCGCGCGACATTTGCGTCGCTGCTGGTGTGGCATTTTCGAAGAAGGTCAAGGACCTGAACGACGCAGACCTCGAAAAGCTGCGTGAAGAAGTCGGCAAGTTCATCGTTGAAGGCGATCTTCGCCGTGAAACGACGATGAACATCAAGCGCCTGATGGATCTCGGCTGCTACCGTGGCGTGCGTCATCGTAAGGGCTTGCCCCTGCGTGGCCAACGCACGCGTACGAATGCCCGTACGCGCAAGGGTCCGCGTCGTGCAGCGCAATCGCTGAAGAAGTAAGCGGAACTGACAGTTACAGGAAAACGTAATGGCTAAGGCTTCGAACAACTCCGCGGCGCAACGCGTTCGCAAGAAGGTCAAGAAGAACGTCGCCGAGGGCGTGGTTCACGTTCACGCGTCGTTCAACAACACCATCATCACGATCACCGATCGTCAAGGCAATGCACTTGCTTGGGCAACGTCGGGTGGTCAGGGCTTCAAGGGTTCGCGTAAATCGACCCCGTTTGCAGCTCAGGTGGCAGCCGAATCGGCTGGCCGCGTGGCGATGGAATACGGCGTGAAGAACCTCGAAGTGCGGATCAAGGGCCCCGGTCCTGGCCGTGAGTCGGCGGTGCGCGCGTTGCATGGTCTTGGCATCAAGATCACCGCGATCTCCGACGTGACCCCGGTCCCGCACAACGGCTGCCGTCCGCCGAAGCGTCGTCGTATCTAAGACGCTTGTTTCGCTAGCGCCTGTTGCCGCCGGGTTATGTGCCGGCGACGACGGGCTGCTTGCGTTATTGAATTGACTAAGCCCACCGTTCGGCCCAAAGGGTTCGGACTAGCGCGAACGCAAGTTTGCGTGATTAATCACAGAAGGAATCAACGTGGCACGTTATATCGGCCCTAAGGCCAAGCTGTCCCGCCGTGAAGGCACTGACCTCTTCCTGAAGAGCGCCCGTCGTTCGCTCGCTGACAAGTGCAAGCTTGACAGCAAGCCTGGCCAACATGGCCGCACGTCGGGTGCACGTACGTCCGACTACGGTACGCAGCTGCGCGAAAAGCAAAAAGTGAAGCGTATCTATGGTGTTCTCGAGCGCCAATTCCGCCGTTACTTCGCTGAAGCCGACCGCCTGAAGGGCAACACGGGTGAAAACCTGTTGCAATTGCTCGAATCGCGTCTCGACAACGTGGTGTATCGCATGGGCTTCGGTTCGACGCGCGCTGAAGCACGTCAACTCGTGAGCCACAAGGCGATCACGGTGAATGGCGTTGTGTCGAACATCCCGTCGATGCAAGTTAAGGCAGGCGACGTGGTCGCAGTGCGCGAACAAAAGAAGAAGCAGGCGCGTATTGTCGAAGCGCTGTCGTTGGCTGAGCAAGGCGGTCTGCCGAGCTGGGTCGCTGTCGATTCGAAGAAATTTGAAGGCACGTTCAAGTCGAAGCCGGAACGCAGCGACATCGCTGGCGATATCAACGAAAGCCTGATCGTCGAATTGTATTCGCGGTAATCGGATTAACGGCCGGGGCACCCCGATTGCGTTGCGCAAGGGGGCGTCTCGGCTGTTTATTTTCAGGTTGTTACCGGTCAGCCTTATCGGTGTAACGAGCCGAGGGTATTGAAAAGGAAAACCTATGCAAACCAGTTTGTTGAAGCCCAAGATCATCGCAGTTGAATCGCTTGGTGAGAGCCACGCGAAAGTGGTCATGGAACCGTTTGAACGCGGTTATGGCCACACCTTGGGTAACGCGCTTCGGCGCGTGCTGTTGTCGTCGATGGTGGGTTACGCGCCTACCGAAGTGACGATCGCAGGCGTCGTACATGAGTATTCGACGCTCGACGGTGTGCAAGAGGATGTGGTCAACCTGTTGTTGAACCTGAAGGGCGTAGTGTTCAAGCTGCATAACCGTGACGAAGTGACGGTTACGCTGCGCAAGGAAGGCGAAGGCGTTGTCACCGCTGGGGACATCGAACTCGCGCACGATTGCGAAGTGATTAACCCGGATCACGTGATTGCGCACCTGTCGAAGGGCGGCAAGCTCGACGTGCAGATCAAGGTCGAAAAAGGCCGTGGTTATGTGCCGGGCAATGTGCGTCGTTACGGCGAAGAATCGGCCAAGATCATCGGCCGTATCGTGCTGGACGCGTCGTTCTCGCCGGTTCGCCGCGTGAGCTACGCCGTTGAAAGCGCTCGCGTCGAACAGCGTACCGACCTCGACAAGCTCGTGATGAACATCGAGACCAACGGCGTGATCTCGCCGGAAGAAGCGATCCGTCAATCGGCGCGTATTCTGGTTGATCAACTGTCGGTGTTCGCTGCACTGGAAGGTACCGAAGCAACGGCTGAAGCGCCGTCGCGTGCGCCGCAGATCGATCCGATCCTGCTGCGTCCGGTTGATGATCTCGAACTGACGGTTCGTTCCGCGAACTGCCTGAAGGCCGAGAACATTTACTACATCGGCGACCTGATCCAGCGCACGGAAAACGAGTTGCTCAAGACCCCGAATCTGGGTCGCAAGTCGTTGAACGAAATCAAGGAAGTACTGGCGTCGCGTGGTTTGACGCTGGGCATGAAACTCGAAAACTGGCCGCCGGCAGGTTTGGACAAGTAAGTCGAGAAGTCATCCCGGGATAGAACCCGTCGCTGCACTGGCAAAGACGCGGATTTTCCTTTAAAATCCGCGTCTTGTCTTTTTTCACTACCGGCCCGTGCACTCGCAAACCTCCCGGTTCGCCGAGCGCGATAGAAGAGCTGGACCAAAACTTTGAATCAAAGGAATTAACATGCGTCACCGTCATGGTCTGCGGAAACTGAACCGCACGAGCAGCCACCGTCTGGCAATGCTCCGTAATATGTCCAACTCGTTGATCGAGCACGAAGTCATCAAGACGACGCTGCCGAAGGCGAAAGAACTCCGTAAAGTCGTCGAGCCGCTGATCACGCTCGGCAAGAAGCCGTCGCTGGCAAATCGTCGTCTGGCGTTCAACCGCCTGCGCGATCGTGACTCGGTCACGAAGCTGTTCGAAGTCCTCGGCCCGCGTTACGCTACCCGTCCGGGCGGCTACCTGCGCGTCCTGAAGTTTGGCTTCCGCGTCGGCGACAACGCACCGATGGCACTGGTCGAATTGCTGGACCGTCCGGAAGTCGAAGAAGTTGAAGTGCAAGAAGCTGAGTAAGCTTTCTTGGCATCAAAAAAAAGCCAGGCGCCAAGCCTGGCTTTTTTGTTTGTGGCGACGAATTTCATCACAAACCGTAGATTGCGGCGGCCAAATGCCGCATACCTGCGGCGGGAGCGTCTGCGGGATCGCAAGGCTAGGTGATACGATATCGGCACCTGAATCGTGCCTGTCCGGAGCCTTTGTGAGCGTGAATGTAACCTTGATTCTGACGACGGTACCCGATGCCACCGTTGCTCAGAAGCTCGCCGCGGATGTGCTGGCCGCACGCTTGTGCGCGTGCGTCACGCAGTTGGGGACGGTTCAGTCCAGTTACCACTGGCAGGGCTCGATCGAAGCGGCGCAGGAGATTCAGTTGCTGTTCAAGACGAGCAACGCACGCGCGCTGGAACTCGAGCAGTACATTCAGGCGCACCATCCCTACGACACGCCGGAAATCCTCTCGTGGCAAGCTACGGCATCGGCCGCTTACGGCCAGTGGCTCACCGCCGAAACTCAACGTCCTCTCCATGTTTAACGGTTCCGCCCGAGTTGCGCGCAATGCGCTGCGCACGTTCCTTGTTCTGCTTGGCTGTCTGATATTCACGCAGTTCGGCACGCTTGCCCACGCCGCAGACGATTTCCTCGATCCCGCCGTCGCCTTCAAGTTCAGCGCGACCGAGAAGCCCGGTGAAGTCGACGTCACCTATAAGATTGCGGACGGTTACTACATGTACCGCGAGCGCTTCGCCTTCGCGACCCGCAATGGCGCGGCGACGATCGGCGAACCGCAATTGCCGGCTGGCCACGTCAAGTTCGATGAGACTTTCAACAAGAACGTTGAAACCTATCGAAACGAACTGACGATCCGTATCCCGGTGAAACAGGCGGCAGGGCCGTTCGACCTCGCTGTCACGTCGCAGGGCTGCGCCGATGCCGGTATCTGCTACCCGCCGATGGAGCGTGTGTATCACGTGAGCGGCGAGGCGTTGCAGCCGTCCGGGAGCGGCGCGGCGGCAGCCTCCCCGCAGCCGTCCGCGGCAGCCGGCGCGTCATGGTATGAGCGCGCCACCAGCGCTGACTATGCACAATCGCTGCTGCAAGGCGGCGGTTTTTTCGCAATCATCGGGCTCTATTTCGTGGCCGGCGTCGTGCTTAGTTTGCTGCCGTGCTCGTATCCGATGATTCCAATCCTGTCCGCGATCATCATCGGCGAAGGCGCAAGAGTGACGCGGGCGCGCGGTTTTGCTTTGTCGCTGGCATATGTGATCGGCATGGCGCTCGTGTACACAGCGCTCGGCATTGCCGCCGCGCTGGTTGGACAGAGCCTCGGTGCCTGGCTGCAGAACCCCTGGGTACTCGGTACGTTCGGCGTATTGCTGACAGTCTTCGCGCTGACCCTGATCGCGGGCTTCGACATCGCCTTGCCGCAGCGCTGGCAGGACGGCGTCTCGCGCGCATCGAGCGGACGTTCTGGCGGCAAGTTTGCAGCGGTGGCCGTAATGGGCGCGCTGTCCGCGCTAGTGGTCGGCGCCTGCATGACCGCGCCGCTATTCGCGGTACTGGCCTTCATCGCGCATACGGGCGACGCTTTGCTCGGCGGAGCGGCCCTGTTCTCGATGGGACTTGGGCTCGGTGTGCCCCTGTTGATCATCGGTCTCGGTGCCGGCACGTTGCTGCCGCGCGCAGGCGCGTGGATGAACGGGGTCAAAGTGTTTTTCGGCGTGGTCCTGCTTGCCGCGGCTTTGTGGATCGTCTGGCCGGTACTCGGCGCGACTGCGACGATGCTGTTGAGCGCGCTGTGGCTGCTGATCGCCGCAGCCGGACTTGGTCTTTTCTCGGCACCCGTAGCGGGGGCGTCCGTGTGGCGCCGGCTCGGCCGGGGTATCGGTGCGGCGCTGGCAATCTGGGCGGCGGTGTTGCTGGTTGGCCTCGCGGCAGGTTCGGCCGATCCGTTGCGTCCGCTCGCCGTTCTTGCCGCGCGCGGCGGTGGGCAAGGCAACACCGCAGGCGTGTCCGGTGCCCCGAATGCGGGCTCACAGAGCGATCTGACGTTCGCTCCGGTTCGTTCCTCGGCCGAACTCGACGAGGCCGTCAAAACGGCTGCACAGCCCGCTATGCTTGATTTTTACGCAGACTGGTGCGTGAGCTGCAAGGAGATGGAGAAGTTGACGTTTAGCGATTCGCGTGTCCAGGCGAAGTTGAAGCAGATGAATCTGCTGCGCGCCGACGTCACCGCGAATAACGCCGACGATCAGACGCTGCTCAAGCGTTTCAGCCTTTTCGGGCCGCCGGGCATCATCTTCTTCGATCAGGGCGGCAAGGAAGTGCTGCGCGTCGTCGGATACGAGTCTGCGGACAAGTTCTTGCGCAGTCTCGATCGCGTGAGTGCGTCCGGCGCCTAGCCGCCGCGGCGCGGTTCAACCGCGCGGGTCTGCATAAGGAAACGGAGGCTGGACTGAAAAGTCCGCCTCCGTTTCTTATCAAGCGTTCAGATTAGCGCCGCCCGCGAGACCGGCGTGTCATCGAATCAGATTACTTCTGTGCGCGCAAAATTCGCGCGGCATCCAGTGCGAAGTAGGTCAGCACGCCATCCGCGCCAGCCCGCTTGAACGCCAGCAGCGATTCCATCATCGCCTTGTCGTGATCGAGCCAGCCGTTCTGCGCGGCGGCTTTCAACATCGCGTATTCGCCGCTGACCTGGTACACGTAAGTCGGGAACTTGAATTCGTCCTTCACGCGACGCACGATGTCCAGATACGGCATGCCGGGCTTGACCATCACCATGTCCGCGCCTTCCTCGATGTCTGCCTGCACTTCGCGCAGCGCTTCGTTCGAGTTGGCCGGGTCAATCTGGTAAGTCATCTTGTTGCCCTTACCGAGGTTCGCCGCGGAACCGACGGCATCGCGGAACGGGCCGTAAAACGCCGAAGCGAATTTAGCCGCATAAGCCATGATGCGCGTGTGGATATAGTCCTCGCTCTCGAGCATTTCGCGGATCGCGCCTATGCGCCCGTCCATCATGTCCGAGGGCGCAACGATATCGACACCCGCTTCAGCTTGCGCACGCGCCTGGTCTACGAGGATTTCGACGGTTTCGTCGTTGATCACATAGCCGGCTTCGTCGAGCACGCCATCCTGGCCGTGGCTCGTATACGGATCGAGCGCGACGTCGGTCAGCACGCCGAGCTCAGGGAAGTTCTTTTTCAGTTCGCGAACCGCGCGCGGGATCAAACCGGCGGGATTCGTCGCTTCGCGGCCATCGGGCGTCTTCAGGGAAGGCTCGATTGCCGGAAAGAGCGACAGCACCGGTACGCCCAACTCGACGCATTGCTCGGCGACACCCATCAGCAGATCCACCGACACGCGCTCGACGCCCGGCATCGACGGTACGGCTTGCCGCACGTTGGTGCCTTCGACGACAAACACGGGATAGATCAGATCGTTCGTGGTCAGGATATTTTCTCGCATCAGACGGCGCGAGAAGTCGTCACGGCGCATGCGGCGCGGACGGCAGTGCGGGTAGAAGCTCATAAACGAATCGAAGAAACGTGGATGTGTGGAGTGGACAAGTAGCGCCTGCCTCCGCTGCCGGAAACTTTTCGAGACAATGGTATATCATACCGATCGAGCAAGGCGCCCTGCGCTGACCTCCCCGCTTCTCCTCCCTGAGCGGGTGCCTGTCGTTTTTCGATTAGGCTGTTTGACCCGCCGTTAAAGCGGCGGGTTTTTTTATGGGCGGCCGAAAAGGCGTGTTTTCGCGCGCCGGGACGGCCGTTGCGCTTACTGTTGTGCGTCCGCTTCGCCTTTTGCGTTGGGGATTAGCCAACTTTCGATCAGTTCGTGCGCTTCGTCGATGCCGACGCGTTTGAGGGCCGAGAAGAGTTGCGCGGTCAATTCGCCCTGGTAGCCGGCGGTACGATATTCAGCCAAACCTTTCTGCGTCGCGCGCAACGCGTTGATGCTTTCTTGGCGCGTCAATTTGTCGCACTTCGTCAGCAATGTGTGGATCGGCTTGCCGGTCGGCGCGAACCACTCGATCATGCGCCGGTCCAGATCCGTCAACGGGCGGCGCGAATCCATCATCAGGATCATGCCGCGCAGTTGCGAGCGCGATTGCAGGTAGGTGGAGAGCAGCGCCTCCCAGTGGGCTTTGGCCGCGCCCGGCACCTCCGCGTAACCGTAGCCCGGCAGGTCGACCAGGTGTGCGATCGGCTCGTCCGCCTTGCCCACCGAGAAATAATTGATGTGCTGGGTGCGCCCAGGGGTCTTACTGGCGAACGCGAGGCGCTTCTGATTGCACAGAATATTGATGGCCGTGGATTTGCCCGCATTTGAGCGTCCCGCAAAGCAGATCTCGGGCTGCGCGGTGGCCGGCAGGTCACGTAAGTGATTGACGGTCGTGAAAAAGCGGGATTGGTGGAGCAGGAAGGACATGATCAGGCCAGGATTCGAGACGCCGGGGAACCCGGAGTGGGGACGGGTCAAGCCCGACTGGCGTCTTAGCGATTAGCGAGTTATTGTACAATACGATGGTTTACTGAAAACCTGAGGGGGCCAGCCAGCGTGCCTTGGCGGCTCTTAGCGGTCACTCAGTCGCTGTCGTATCTTGCAAAACCTCTAAAATCCCACAAGACGAGACAGGGTGTGCGAATGAATCGACTGTGCAAGAGTCTGATGGTGCTTCAAGTAGCAGCGGGTCTTTCAGGTTTGGCAATTCAGGCACGAGCAGCAGATCCGGCAAAGCCGGACGTCAATCGGGGGCAGGCAATCGCGGTGCAGGTTTGCGCGTCATGCCACGGTGCAGACGGCAACAGTGCTGGCGGTGCGTATCCCAAGCTGGCGGGCCAACATCCCGAGTATCTCGTCAAGCAGTTGAAGGATTTCAAAACACAACCTGGCGCCAAGCAGCCCGCGCGCAACAATGCAATCATGGCGGGCATGGCTGCAGCGCTGTCCGATCAGGACATGGTCAACGTGGCTGCCTATTTTTCGACGCAGACCCCGAAGCCAGGTTACGCGCATAACAAAGATACCGTTCCGCTCGGTCAGAAGATTTATCGCGGTGGCATAGCGGATAAGGGCGTGCCGGCCTGCGCGAGCTGTCACGGGCCGACCGGTCAGGGGATTCCGTCGCAGTATCCGCGGCTGTCGGGGCAATGGGCCGAATACACGGTGGCGCAGTTGATGGCGTTCACTCAAGGTCCGGGCGCACGTAACAACAATGAGGCGATGCATGCAGTCGCGTCGCGTCTGTCGGACAGCGAAATCAAGGCTGTAGCCGATTACATCGCGGGCTTGCACTAGGAAGTCCGCACGCAAGTGCAACCGGCCCGACGAGGCCGGTACAAAACAAGAAAAGGGTGAGGGCGTCGTGTCTACGACAGCCGTTCACCCTTTTTTGCTGTTCAGTCGGAGTATGAATGAGCGTCACCACGTCGGGTTTGCAGTCGAAGTCGGGCAATCGCATCGCGCGCAGCATCATCGAGGTCTTGAGTTCGATGCGTTTCGCGATTGCGCTGCTTGTGATTCTGTCGATCGCCAGCATCATCGGTACCGTCCTCACGCAGGACGATCCCTATCCCAACTACGTTAATCAGTTCGGCCCATTCTGGGCGGACATCTTCCGCTCGCTGAGCCTGTACACGGTGTACAGCTCGTGGTGGTTCATGCTGATTCTCGGTTTCCTGATGGTATCGGTGTCGCTGTGCGTGATCCGCAATGCCCCAAAGATGGTCGCAGACGCGAAGAGCTGGAAGGACAAGGTCCGCGAAGGCAGCCTGCGCGCGTTCCATCACAAGGGCGAGTTCGCGGTGCACGGCTCGCGCGCGCAGACCGCCGCGGTGCTCGCCAGCCTCTCGGGCAAGCTCGGCTACAAGTTCGTCACGCGTGAATCGGACGGTGCCACGCTGATCGCGGCCAAGCGCGGCGCGCTGACCAAGTTCGGTTACATCTCCGCGCATATCGCGATCGTGGTGATCTGCCTGGGCGGTCTGCTCGATAGCAATCTGCCGATCAAGCTGCAAATGTGGCTGTTCAACAAGTCGCCGATCAACGCCAACACGGTGATCAACGATATCCCGCCGGAACACCGTCTATCGCAATCGAACCCGACGTTCCGCGGTTACGCGTGGGTGCCGGAAGGCCAGCATGTGTCCACGGCGATTCTGAACCAGCCGAACGGCTCCCTGATTCAAGACCTGCCGTTTTCGATCGAACTGAACAAGTTCATCGTCGACTATTACTCCACCGGCATGCCGAAGCTGTTCGCGAGCGATATTGTCGTGGTCGACCACAAGACGGGCGCGCGCGTGCCGGCGCGTGTCGAGGTGAACAAGCCGTTCACTTACGACGGCGTGTCGATTTACCAGTCGAGCTTCCAGGATGGCGGCTCGCAGATGCAGATGACCGCTTACCCGATGTCCGGCGCGAGCGCGAAAACCGCGCCGTTCGGCGGCACGATCGGCGGCAATGCGCCGTTGAGCGCGGCCACGCCGCTGGCCGACGGGCAAACCGTCGAATTCACCGATTTCCGTGCAATCAACGTCGAAAATGTATCGAACGGCAGCGGCCAGACCGACGCCCGTGGCGTTGCCGCGCATCGCACGCTGAAGGAGGCGTTCGACGAACGCCTCGGCTCCGGCGCCAAGACCTCGAAGCCACTCGATCTGCATAACGTAGGCCCGTCGGTGCAGTACAAGGTGCGTGACAAGGACGGTCAGGCGCGCGAGTACAACAACTACATGCTGCCGGTCGACGTTGCGGGCGAAAAGATGTTCCTCGCCGGCATGCGCCTGAATCCGGACGACCCATTCCGCTACCTGCGCATTCCCGCCGACACCGGCGGTACCGTCAAGGAATGGATGAACCTGCGCGCCACGCTCGAAAATCCGGCCATGCGCGCCGCTGCTGCTCACCGTTTCGCACTGCGTTCCGTGCCGGGTTCAAATACCGAACTGCAGCAGCATCTGGAAGAAAGCGCGCTACGTGTCCTGACCCTGTTTGCGGGGGCGGACAACAGCATCAAGATGCCGAACGGCCAGACGGTCGGCGGCTTCCAGGCGGTCGCCGGGTTCATCGACCATTCGGTGCCGAAGGGCGAGCAGGAAAAGGCCGCCGGCCTGCTGCTGCGCATGCTGGAAGGCGCGACGTGGGACCTGTGGCAACTGTCGCGTGAGCAACTGGGCGAGCCGGACGCCGTGGCCAATGCAGACGCCAGCCGCTTCATCCAGAGCTCGATCAACGCGATATCTGACAGCTTTTTGTATGGATCGCCGGTCTATTTACAGCTTGACTCATTCAAGCAGGTGCAAGCTTCGGTATTTCAGTTGACGCGCGCGCCGGGCAAAAAAGTCGTGTATCTTGGCAGCCTGCTCCTCGTGTTGGGCATCTTTTCGATGTTCTACGTCCGCGAACGGCGTCTGTGGTTCTGGCTCAAAGATACTGATCACGGCACGAATGTCGTGATGGCGATGTCGAGCGCGCGCAAAACGCTCGATTTCGAAAAGGAGTTCGTCCAGACGCGCGACGCTGTCGGCGCCGCGTTGGGTGCCAAACTCGTTGAAACATCCGACGCCGCCGGCGCTTCCGACAAACCCGGCAATGCCGGCGCGCCGTCCGCACGCTCACAAGATTCGACTCGGTAAGATCATGGACTTGACTCAGGTTTCCTCTTCCTCCTCTTCAGCCTCGCGGCCGCAGAAAGCGTTCGCGAGCGAGGCGCTCAACGTCGCGCAGTATGACGAGCGGCCGTTTCTGAAACGGCTCGGTGTCGTCGACTGGCTGTTCGCCGCGTTGATGGTCGCGGGCGCGGGCTTCGCGTTGGCGCGCTATTACCCGTTCATGAATTACTACGACAAACTGGTGCTGTGCTGCGCCGTGCCGGTGTTCATCGTGCTGGGCTGGCGCTGGAAGCCCGTCCGTCCGCTGATGGTGGGCATCGCCGCGCTCTCGTTGCTGGCGATCCAGATCTACCACGGCGATCTCAGCCGCGCGGATAACGAGTTCTTCCTCAAGTATTTCCTGTCGAGCCAGTCCGCGATTCTGTGGATGAGCGCGCTCTTCGTGTTCGCGACCGTTTTCTACTGGATCGGCTTGCTGTCGCGTTCGCCGACCGGTGCGGCGATCGGTTCGAAAATGACGTGGGCTGCCGTGGTGATGGGCTTCGTCGGCCTGATGGTGCGCTGGTACGAGTCGTATCTGATCGGCGCGGATGTCGGTCATATTCCAATCTCGAACCTGTACGAAGTATTCGTGCTGTTCAGCCTGATCACGGCATTGTTCTACCTGTACTACGAGCAGCACTACAACACGCGTGCGCTCGGTGCATTCGTGCTGCTGGTGATCAGCGCGGCGGTCGGTTTCCTGATGTGGTACTCGGTCGCTCGTGACGCACAGCAGATTCAACCGCTCGTGCCGGCGCTGCAGAGCTGGTGGATGAAGATTCACGTGCCGGCTAACTTCATCGGTTACGGCAGCTTCGCGCTGTCGGCCATGGTCGGCGTCGCGTATCTGGCGAAGGAGCGCGGTATGCTGGCAGACCGCCTGCCGCCGCTCGATGTGCTCGACGATCTGATGTACAAGTCGATTGCCGTCGGCTTCGCGTTCTTCACGATCGCGACGATCCTCGGCGCGCTGTGGGCCGCAGAGGCATGGGGCGGTTACTGGAGCTGGGACCCGAAGGAAACGTGGGCGCTGATCGTCTGGTTGAACTACGCGGCGTGGCTGCATATGCGCCTGATGAAGGGCCTGCGCGGCGCGGTGGCGGCATGGTGGGCGCTGACCGGCCTGCTGGTGACGACCTTCGCGTTCCTCGGCGTCAATATGTTCCTGTCGGGGCTGCATAGCTACGGCAAGCTGTAATATCCGCCGTTCTGGAGCGACTAAGAACCGCCGCGTGTTTCGCACCGGCGGTTTTTTTATGTGCAACGGAATATTCTCTGCATCCAGGGTGTTCGTTACAGCAGTACCTGGGAATGCTGGCGAATGGCCGAACGAGCCGATCATCAATATGGCCCCGTAAGATAGACAAGCGATGGGCCGGCAAGGAGCAGCACGATGTGGATCAAGCGAAGCGACAGAACGCAACTTATCGGCGATGACATCGCGCGTAGTGAAATCACGCCGCAACGGGTCTTCGAGAATCGGCGGCGTATTTTGCAGACGGCCGGTGCGGCGGGTGCATTAGCGCTCGGCAGCCTGATCGGCGTGAACGGTGAAGCGCTGGCGGCATATTCGTCACCGGATCCGAAGGCGCAGAAGCTCGCGGCGAAGACCAACGCGAAATTCGTCGCGCTCGACAAGATCACGCCGTACAAGGACATCACCACGTATAACAACTACTACGAGTTCGGCACCGACAAGTCGGATCCGGCGCAGAACGCCGGTACGTTGCGGCCGCGTCCGTGGAAGGTGAGCGTCGAGGGCGAAATCAAGAACCCGAAGGTGTACGACATCGACGAATTGCTGAAGCTCGCGCCGCTCGAGGAGCGTGTGTACCGGCTTCGTTGTGTCGAAGGCTGGTCGATGGTGATTCCGTGGATCGGTGTGCCGCTCTCGGAGCTGATCAAGCGTGTGCAGCCGACCGGCAATGCGAAGTATGTGCAATTCATCACGCTTGCCGATCCGTCGCAAATGCCCGGTCTGTCGACGCCGGTGCTCGACTGGCCGTACTCCGAAGGTCTGCGGATGGACGAGGCGATGAATCCGCTGACGCTGCTGACCATGGGCCTCTACGGACAGGTGCTGCCGAATCAGAATGGCGCGCCGATCCGGGTAGTGGTGCCGTGGAAATACGGCTTCAAGAGCGCGAAGTCGTTGGTGAAGATCCGTTTTCTCGACAAGCAGCCGCCGACCAGCTGGAATACGTATGCGTCAAACGAGTACGGTTTCTATTCGAACGTGAATCC
Organism: Paraburkholderia sp. BGA-UO-ETr-F12; assembly: GCF_059567945.1. Lineage (NCBI taxonomy): Bacteria > Pseudomonadati > Pseudomonadota > Betaproteobacteria > Burkholderiales > Burkholderiaceae > Paraburkholderia > Paraburkholderia sp. BGA-UO-ETr-F12. The sequence goes on from NZ_JCAQOZ010000018.1 coordinate 24,872, forward strand.
GAACGTGGATCATCCGCGCTGGAGTCAGGCTACCGAGCGGCGCATCGGCGAAGACGGTTTCTTTACGCCCAAGCGCAAGACGTTGATGTTCAACGGCTACGGCGATCAGGTCGCATCGCTGTATCAGGGCATGGACCTGAAAAAGAACTTTTGAGCGGTGTGAGCATGGCTTCTGAAACACAACCTGTTACGCCATCAACCGAACGTGGGAGCCGGCGAGCGACGTCGACGTCGGCGTCGGCTACGGTCGCGGCAAAGCGCCCTGCCAGTGGCGCGCGCTGGATCGTGCCGGCCAAAATCGCGGTGTTTATCGCGGCGTGGTATCCGCTCGCGCGCATCGTGCTGTTCGGCATGACCGATCGGCTGGGTGCGAATCCGATCGAGTTCATCACGCGCTCGACGGGATTGTGGACGCTCGTCTTTCTGTGCATCACGTTATCTGTGACGCCGTTGCGCCGCCTGACCGGTATCCCTGCTTTGGTCCGTTTTCGCCGGATGCTGGGCCTGTACGCGTTCTTCTACGCGACGCTCCATTTCACTACGTACCTCTGGTTCGACAAGTGGTTCGATGTTGCCGCGATTCTGAAGGATATCGGCAAACGTCCATTCATCACCGTAGGCTTTGCCGCGTTCGTGCTGCTGATCGCGTTGGCCGTTACGTCGCCGCGCGCGATGGTGCGCAAACTTGGACGCCGCTGGCAGGCCTTGCATCGCGCAATCTATGTGATCGGAGCGCTGGCGATCCTGCACTTCTGGTGGATGAAGGCGGGCAAGCATGACCTGGTTTTGCCGAAGATTTACGGCGCGATCATGGTTGCGTTGTTGGGATGGCGTTTGATCCTATGGCTGCGCGAGCGAAGGTTAAAGGCGCGCTGACCAACGTCGCCAAGTGCCGAGCGTGCCAATGAAAAAGGCGATGCCATTTCGGCATCGCCTTTTTTTCATGCTGCTGTTTAAATTCTGACGCGTTCTGGCGAATTCAGACGTTTACGCCGGCAGAATCGTTTCACCCGCAAACAGTTGCTTGACCTCTTCGCGAGCACGAACAACATACGCCTGTGTACCATCAACCATCACCTCGGCCGCACGCGGACGGGTGTTGTAGTTCGAGCTCATCACGAAGCCATATGCGCCAGCCGAGCGAATCGCCAGCAGATCGCCCGGTTCGACTGCGAGCAGACGCTCGCGGCCCAACCAGTCGCCGCTTTCGCAAACCGGGCCGACCACGTCGTACACATGCGCAGGCACGTCGCGCTTAACGACGGCATCGATCGCGTGATAGGCCTCGTACATCGCAGGGCGGGCAAGATCGGTCATCGCCGCGTCGACGATGGCGAAATTCTTTTCCGCGCCTGGCTTCAGAAACTCGACGCGTGTCAGCAGCACACCTGCATTGCCGACCAGCGAGCGGCCCGGCTCGAAGTACACCTCGCGATGCCCGTGGCCACGCGCTTCGATGCGATCCAGTACGGTGCGCACGAACTCGCCGATCTCCGGCGGGGTTTCGTCGTCGTACGTGATGCCGAGCCCACCACCTACGTCGATGTGGCGAATCTTCACGCCGTCCTGCTCGATCTGTTCGACCAGTTCGAGAACCTTGTCGACCGCATCCAGATAGGGCGCGACCTCGGTGATCTGCGAGCCGATATGGCAGTCGATGCCGACCACCTCGAGATGCGTCATCGCGGCAGCGGCTTGATAGGTAGCGCGTGCTTCGTCGAACGCGACGCCGAACTTGTTCGACTTCAGGCCGGTGGAGATATACGGATGCGTTTTCGCGTCGACGTCAGGATTCACCCGCAACGAAACGGGTGCTTTTTTGCCCATTTCCGCGGCGACTGCATTCAGGCGATCGAGTTCGGGAATCGACTCGACGTTGAAGCATTTGACGCCTGCCGCGAGAGCTTGGCGCATCTCGTCCGCGTGCTTGCCGACGCCGGAAAATACGGTGTTTTCCGCTTTGCCGCCCGCGGCCAGCACGCGTGCCAGTTCGCCGGCCGACACGATGTCAAAGCCGGCGCCGAGGCGCGCGAACACATTCAGCACCGCGAGATTGCTATTGGCCTTGACGGCGACGTGCACCGTCGCGCGGCGACCGGCGCAAGCGCCTGCATAGGCATTCCACGCTTCGGTGAGCGCGGCGCGCGAATAGACGTACAGCGGCGTGCCGAACTGCTCGGCGAGTGAGACGGCGGACACGCCCTCGGCGTGCAGCACGCCGTCGACGTAGTCAAATGCGGATCGAGTCATGCGAAAGTCTTATTGAACGGGAGTGGCGGCAGAGGCAGGTTGCGCAGGCATAGCAGCGGAGGCGGCAGACGCGGGCGGCGCGGCAAGTTCGGTATCCGGCGACAACGAGAGCGGCGCACCGGAGGTATCAGGTATCTCACCCGTCGGGGAGGCGCTTTGCGCACCCGGTTTCACTTCACCCGATGTTGCTGCCGGCGGCAGTTGCGTGCGATCGATCGGCTTGGCCGGTAGCGGCGGCACGGTGGGCAAATAGAGCGAACCGCGTTGTCCGCAGCCGGCAAGTGCACAACCTGCGAGAATGGCTAAACCCGCTACAATCGCGCGGCCGGGCGCCGCCGCGCGCATCCGAGATACGACTCGCATGACTGTCCCTGTATAAATAATCGATGGAGTTTAGCATGTCCGATAGTGATTACCTGACCCGCGCGGAAGCCGCGCTAGCCGCCATCGAACGCGCGCTCGACGACACGGAAGCCGACATCGAACTCGAGCGCAGCGGCAATGTCCTGACCCTCGAATTCGAGAACCGCTCGAAGATCATCGTCAATCTGCAGCCGCCGATGAGCGAGATCTGGATCGCCGCAAAGGCGGGTGGATTCCACTTCCGTTTCGTCGACGGCGAGTGGCGCGATACGCGCAGCGGCACGGAGTTTTTCGCCGCGCTGTCGGAGTACGCGACGCAGCAGGCCGGCGAACCAGTTCACTTCCAGGCGTAAGCGTTGTGCGAGAAGGATCGTCGAAATGGCGACCTGAACCGGCGCGGAAATAAACGTCGGAAAGAGTGCTGAATAGATCGCCCAAATGAAACCGCCGCGCATCGAGCGCGGCGGTTTTCTTTTTCTGGCCACTCAAGCGTTTAGTGGCCGCGGAACAGATTCATGATGTCCTGCTTTTCCTGCTCGCCGACCTGCTCGGGCGCCGCCGCTGACGCGCCGCTCGCGTCGGCATCCAGTGCCGCCTGACTGATGCCGACGGTGGCGATGAAGCCGTGGCCCGGCGTGAAGTCGTCGAAATACAGTTCCGAACCCAATTCGGTCACGCCGTCGGGCATCGGCATCTTGTATTCCGGCACGCCTTTGAGCGCGCGCGCCATGTAGTCGATCCACACCGGCAACGCGAGGCCGCCACCCGTTTCCCGATCGCCGAGGCTGCGCGGGTTGTCGTAGCCGATCCAGGCGATGGCGGTAAGCGTGTGCTGATAGCCGGCGAACCATGCATCGCGCGAATCGTTGGTCGTGCCGGTCTTGCCGCCGAGATCGGTACGCTTGAGCACATTGGTTTTCGCGCCCGTGCCACGTTGCGCGACGCTTTGCAGCAGGCTGTTCATCACGTACGCATTGCGCGGCTCGATCGCGTGCGGCGCACTCTGCTCGGCGACCAGCGGTTGCGCGTGCGCCACGACGATACCGCGCTGATCGGTGACTTCAGCGATCAGATAGGGGTTGACGCGATAGCCGCCGTTCGCGAATACCGAGAACGCGCCGGCCATCTGCAAGGGCGTGACTAGACCCGCGCCGAGCGCCATTGGCAGATAGGCCGGGTGACGGTCCGCATCGAAGCCGAAACGCGTGATGTATTGCTGTGCGTACTTCGTGCCGATCTGGTTCAGGATGCGAATCGATACGAGGTTCTTCGACTTCTGCAGCGCGGTGCGCATGGTCATAGGACCGTCAAAGCCACCGCCATAGTTCTTCGGTTCCCACGCCTGGCCACCCGTTTCCGCGGCGCTGAAAAAGAGCGGCGCGTCATTGATCACCGTGGCCGGTCCGAGCCCCTTTTCGAGCGAGGCCGAGTAGATGAACGGCTTGAAACTCGAACCCGGCTGACGCCACGCCTGAGTGACGTGGTTGAACTTGTTCTTGTTGAAGTCGAACCCGCCGACCAGCGCGCGAATCGCGCCATCTTGCGGCACCACCGAAACGAACGCGCCTTCCACTTGCGGCAACTGGGTAATCGACCAGTTGCCGTCGTCGTCCTTCACAAGGCGAACAATTGCGCCGGGCCGCACGCGCTGATTCGGCTGCGCACGCGGGCCGAGCGCGAACTGCGCGAAGCGCAGGCCATCGCCCTGAATGGTCGCGACGTTGCCGTCGATGAAAGTGGCCTGCACCTGCTTCGGGCTCGCCGAGGTCACCACCGCGGCGATGATTTCGCCGTTGTCGGGATGCTCGAGCAGCGCGTCGTCGATAGCCTGTTCGCGGTCATCCGCATCGGACGGCAGATCGATGAATGCTTCCGGGCCGCGATAGCCGTGACGCCGCTCGTAGTCCATGAGACCCTTGCGCAGCGCCCGGTAAGCCACGTCCTGATCGGCCGAGTCGATGGTGGTCACGACATTCAGCCCGCGCGTGTACGCTTCCTCGCGATATTGCGCGTACATCATCTGCCGCACCATTTCCGCGACGTACTCCGCGTGCACGCTGAACTCCTTGCCCGCACCCTTGACGACTAGCGGCTGCTTGCTGGCCTCGTCGTACTGTTCCTGGGTGATGTAGTGCAATTCGTACATACGCTGCAGGATGTACTCCTGGCGGATCTTCGCGCGCTTCGGATTGACCACCGGGTTATACGCCGACGGCGCCTTCGGCAGGCCCGCCAGCATGGCGGATTCCGCCAGTGTCAGATCCTTCAGATCCTTGCCGAAGTACACGCGCGCCGCGCTCGCGAAGCCATACGCGCGCTGACCGAGATAGATCTGATTCATGTACACCTCAAGAATCTGATCTTTCGTCAGCTTCGATTCGATCTTGTAGGCAAGCAGCATCTCGTAGATCTTGCGCGTGTAGGTTTTCTCGCTCGAAAGAAAGAAGTTGCGCGCCACCTGCATGGTGATCGTGCTGGCGCCTTGCGTGGCATGACCGTTGGTCAGCGCGACGAAGCCGGCTCGCGCGATGCCTGTGAGGTCGACGCCGCCGTGATCGTAGAAGCGCGCGTCTTCGATTGCCAGCACCGCTTTCTTCAGACTGTCGGGCACGTCCTGGATGTGGACGATATCGCGCCGCTCTTCGCCGAATTCGCCGATCAGCACATGATCGGCCGTATAGATGCGCAAGGGCACCTTCGGCCGGTAGTCGGTTAGCGCGTCGAGCGACGGCAGGTTCGGCGTTGCCACGACCAGCGCGTAACCCAGCACCAGCAGCACGCACAGGATGCCGGCGACGATCAGACCCACAAAGCCCATGATGAGCTTGAGCCACAAGGGGCGTTTGCGCTTCTGCGGCGCGGGCGGCGGGGACGTAGGAGACGTGGATTGCATATGGATACCAAAAAACAGTCCCGCGATTATAGCCGCCCCGCTTTTCAGCTTTCGGCAGGCTTACTGACAGTTCTTGACAAGTCGCTGCGCCGCGCAGGAATGACTTCACTGTAGACGCTTTGATCGCACGCGGGGCACGCGTCGCGCAACGTTAGCCATTTGGCTGAGTGTCGCGCGGCGGCGCGGCTGCGCACAATTCCTTCTCGTTACCCGCGTTCGAATAGTTCGTCGCGTGAGTGTCAGGGAGGGCGTGATGACGTTCAAAAATTCGTGGCTTCAAGATGTGCGACTCGGGGCGCAGCGGTTTGCTGCGGGAATCGATCTAGGTTCACAGGCGGTGCGTCTGATCGTGGTGAGCCGGCATTCGCGCACAGGTGCCGCGCTGCATATCGAATATGCGAGCACCGTGCCGCTCGGTGCGGGCGCGATGGCCGGTACCGAGATCGCCGACCGCCTTGCAGTGGCGCGTGCGTTGCGTGATGCGTTCGCGGGTCTGCCACGCGCGTGTGCGCCGCACGCTTTGCGCTGCGCGATGGCGTTGCCTGCCTCTGCCACCTTGACCGCCACTGTGCCGCTCACACGGCTCGCCGAACTCGCCGGTTGCTCGCAGGACGGCGGCCATGAACTGGCCGAACTCGAGCCGGCGGTGATGAGCGAAGTCGAGCGCATCGCCGGCCTCGAGCGGCATGCGCTGGCCGTCGACTGGTTCGTCGACGAGACGCCTTCGCCGGTGCGTTGCGTGACGATCGCCGCCACCGCTCGCCAGCATCTCGAAGCACGTATCGAATGCGCGGCGAGCGCCGGTATCTCGCTCACCGCGATAGACGGCGAGCCGCATGCAGCCTTGCGCGCAATGCGCTATGCGGCGAGCCACGAACTCGAGCCGCACGAGCCCTATGTCGCGCTGTGGATCGGTACAGACGGCGTCTACGGCTGGCGCATAGTCGACGACTGCGTGGCGGGTGAAATGCGTTACCCCGCACCCGAGCACGCGGATCTCGCCGACGCGTTGCGCGATCTCGTTCAAGGTCCCGCAATCGACTGCGCGCTGTTGAGCGGAGAGGTCGATTTGCTCGACGGTGTGGGTTTCTCGCTTGCGGATATTGCCGACGTACTGGGCTGCACTGTGCTGCCGTTCGAATGCGCGGCGCTTGGCGGGCTCGCACGTGAACTGCACGATCCGTTGTTGCACGAGCCTGCCGCGGCCGTCGCATTCGGGCTTGCAGTGCGCGGGGTGCTCGAATGATGCGCGCTCTGCGGCGCCCCGCCTTGGATGCGGCTGGCCCAAACATGCAGGCTTCGAGGCGCGGCGCCCGCTTCGCGCAGCTGTGGCTCGGAGGCTTCAATCTGCTGCCGTACAGGCAACGCAATACGCGGCTCGCATACCGGCGCCGTCTGCTCGAAGGGGCCGCCGCGGCGTTTGCCGGTCTTGCGGCTGTGCTCGCGTTGATTGGGTGGCAGGCATTCGAAAGGGCGCGACTCGTTGCGCAGCGCGCGTCGACCGATCAAGCACTCGCGCAACTGGCTGCGCCGCTCGCGGAGCACGCCAGATTGCTGCGGGAGCAAGACGAACAGCGTAAAGGCGTGGCGCGCGCGGTAAGCCTGTCCGAGCCGCTTACGCATTTGCGCGATCTGCTGGATGCATTGAGTTTCGAACCCGGCGACGGCGTCGTGCTGCAGCAGTTGCGCCAGCGCGAGCATGAGACCGAACTGCTGGCGACCTCACGCGGGCATATCGCGTCGGCCGAGTGGCTCAAACGCCTGAGCGCAATCCGCGGCGTGCAAGGTGCGGAGGTGAACGACCTGCATCGCTCGACGCCGCGCACTGGTGCGGTCGCCGCGGGCGGTGTGAGCGGCCCGATCGAATTTGGAGCGCATCTGCGCTGGGGCAGTCCGCCGACGAAAACAACCCAACAGGCCGGTACGGCGGCGCAACGTCCCATGAAGTCTGAACAATCACGAGGTGCGAAATGAGTGCGACTTTTGTCGGGTTCGGCGGCGCGGCAAGCGCGCGGTTCTCCTTGTCCCATTGGATCAAGCGCGTGCGTTTGCCGCTCGCTGTCTGGAGCCGGCGGCGCCGTTGGACGGTCGCGTTGCTGATTGCCGCGGTGGTATTTGGACTGGGAGCCCACGGCTGGATCGTGGCCGATCTTGGTGGGCTCGAGGCGAGTCGTGCGGCATTGGGCGCGGCCACCCGGCAACTCGCGGATGCGCGCCGCGCGCAGGCGCAATTGCCCGCGTTGCGCCGGGAAGCCGCGGCCGGCATGAGCGCACGGTTGCCCGCATCGTGGAGCTCGGCGGACGAGGTTCGAATCGTGTCCGAACTCGCGCTGCAGAACGGCGTCTCGTTGCTCTCGCTGGAACCCGGGGCGGCCAACGGCTCGGGTGCCGAAAGCATGCGTCCTGTACAACTCACCGCGCACACTGATTTCGTTCACCTGATGGCATTTCTGCGCGGCCTGTCGGACCTGCCGGTACTGATTGTTCCCGTCGACGTGACGGTCAACCGCGATGCGGTTTCGCTAACGGTGAAGGCAACGCTGCATGTCTTCAGTGCGCTGAGGCCCGTGCCGTCAACTACCGCTACAGACGCGTTGGTCGACGAGAGTCTCGATTCGGATGACGAAGAAGACATCGTGTTCTTCGACCCATTCGCGCTCGCGCAGATGCTCGCGTCCGGCGAACCGCAAGTCGATGCTTCTGAACTGCGCCTGGTCGGCTTGATGCACGATCGCATTCGCGGACTCGCTCTGCTCGATACGCCGGAGGGCGCAACCACGGCCGTGTTCGGCCAGCAACTCGGAGCCGAACGCGTTACGCACCTCGACATGTTTGGCGTCACTTTGGCTAATGGCGGCGCGACGCGCACGCTGGCACTCACGGAGGCGTCTTGATGAGGCTGACAAAGTCGCCCGGCCTGAGGGTTTCGCGCGCTGCGGTTCATGTGCATGCTGGCTCTGGCGTGCGCTTGAGTTTGCCAGCATCGGTGCGTGGACGCGCGTTTTGTAGTCCGCGTGGCAAGCCGGTTCGCAACCTCGCTCGCAACCTCGCTTGCCGCCTCTTTGCCATCCTCGTCGCCGGCATGGCGATAGGCGCCGGTAATGCGCACGCTTCGCTCCCGCCGCTGCCCGGCTACATGCCGATCGACGACACCATCGCGCCGTCCGATGCCCGATACGGAATACCGCCGCTGCCGCGCGGCGTCGGCGCTGAAGTGGCCAACCCGTTTCGCGACGAGCCTGTCGATGAAGGTGGCGTATCGCGAGCAACGGCAAGCACCGGAATCGAATCTGTCAACGACCTCACCGGAGCCGCGAATGCCACGGCGTCTTCGCAACGGCAAGAAGGGTCGCCGGCGGCCGATGGCGGCGCAGCCACGGCGCTCGAAGGGCCGCCGGTGCCGCTGCCTCCACTTGCGCGCCTGAGCGATGCACCCAAAACGCCCGCGGATACCCAACTCGCAGCCGACGGCAAACCGATCTCGCTTAACTTTCAGCGCGCCGAACTCGGCGCGGTGCTCAACGCGTTTGCCCAGTTCACAGGGCTGAACATCGTCGCGAGCGAGAGGGTGCGCGGCGCCGTCTCGTTGCGACTCGACAAGGTGCCATGGCGCACCGCGTTCGACACCTTGCTCGATGTCAACGGGCTGGCAATGGAGCGCCGTGGCAACGTGATCTGGGTCGCGCCGATCGCGGAGCTGGCCGCGCGTGAAAGGCAGCGTTTCGAAGCACACGCAAGAGCCGCCGATCTTGAGCCTCTCGCGAGCCGCACGTTCGAGCTGCATTACGCGCGTGCCGAAGACGTGCGGCGCCTGCTGACCGGCGCCGGAAATCAACGCGTGCTATCCAAACGCGGCGCCGCGACCGCCGATCCGCGCACCAACCTGCTGTTCGTCACCGACCTCGAAGGCCGTCTTGCGCAAATCAGTGCGTTGCTTGCGTCCGTTGACCGGCCGACGCGTCAAGTGTTGATCGAGGCGCGCATCGTCGAGGGCGAGCATGGCTTTTCGCGTAACCTCGGCGTGCGGCTTTCCATGGCGACCACCAACGCCGACGGTACCGCCCGAGGCTTGACAGGTGGCGCGGACGGCACCGTTTACGATCTGTCGGCGCGGCCCATTTCGGGTTTTGACGCCGCCACCGCCGGGCTGACCTTGTTCGCGGCGGGGGCGACGCGGCTCCTGAACATCGAACTTAGCGCGCTGGAGGCCGAAGGGCGTGGCGAAATCGTTTCGAGTCCCCGGGTCGTGACGGCAGACCGGATGAAAGCGGTCGTCGAGCAGGGCACCGAGCTGCCCTATCAGGCGAAAGTGGGGCAGGGCGTGTCGGGTGTGCAGTTTCGCCGCGCCACGCTCAAACTGGAGGTCGAGCCGCAAATCATGCCGGACGGCAGAGTGGTGCTGGACCTCGATGTCGCCAAAGACAGCGTTGGCGAGCAGACCGACGCCGGGCCCGCGATCAACACCAAACACGTACAAACGCGCGTCGAAGTCGAAGATGGTGGTACGGTGTCGATCGGCGGAATTTACGCGACCGACGACCGGGACGATGTGACGCGGGTGCCGGTCCTGGGCAAAATACCCGTTTTAGGGGCGCTTTTTCGCCATCGGGCCCATCGGGACCAGCGCAGTGAACTGGCAATTTTCATCACGCCGCGCGTCGTTCAGACAAATTAGGGGCACGCTGGCGCCGCTGTTTAGCGGCAGCCCGCAGGCTCGACAAGGCAGCCGCTTTGCCAGTAAGCTGCGGCACGAACCATACCGGATTAGCCAGAGGACACCGTTGCAAGCGCGGGACGCACACGCCAATGTATTTTTTGTAGGGCTCATGGGGGCGGGCAAAACCACCGTGGGCCGGGCCATTGCGCGCCGTCTCGATCGCCCGTTCTTCGATTCCGATCATGAAATCGAAGCGCGCACGGGCGCGCGCATCCCCGTGATCTTCGAGCTGGAAGGCGAAGCGGGCTTTCGCGACCGCGAGGCGCACGTGATTTCCGAGCTGACCGGGCGCGACAACATCGTGCTGGCTACGGGCGGCGGCGCGGTGCTGCGGCCGGAAAACCGCGAAGCGCTGCAAAATCGGGGCGTAGTGATCTATTTGCGCGCCAATCCGCACGATTTGTGGCTGCGCACCCGGCGCGACAAGAATCGCCCGCTTTTGCAGACCGAAGACCCCAAAGCGCGCCTCGAAGCGCTCTACGAAGTGCGCGATCCGCTATACCGGGAATGCGCGCACTTTGTGATCGAAACCGGCCGGCCTTCAGTCAACGGACTCGTCAACATGGTTCTGATGCAGCTCGAGATGGCCGGCGTCGCCAAACATCCTGCGTCATAATGGATCGTATGATTACCGTCAATGTCGAACTGGGCGAGCGTGCCTACCCCATCCATATCGGTGCCGATCTGATCGGCCAGACCGCGTTGTTCGCGCCGCATATCGGCGGCAGTTCGGTCACGATCGTCACGAACACCACAGTCGACCCGCTCTATGGCGACACGCTGCGCGCGGCACTCGCGCCGCTCGGCAAGCAGGTGTCCACGGTCGTTTTGCCGGACGGCGAGGCGTACAAGAACCTCGAAACGCTGAACCTGATTTTCGACGCGCTGCTGGGCTCACGCGCCGATCGCAAGACCACGCTGATCGCTCTCGGCGGCGGCGTGATTGGCGATATGACGGGGTTTGCCGCGGCTTGCTATATGCGCGGCGTGCCGTTCATCCAGGTGCCGACCACCTTGCTGTCGCAAGTCGATTCGTCGGTAGGCGGCAAGACCGGCATCAACCATCCGCTTGGCAAGAACATGATCGGTGCGTTCTACCAGCCGCAGGCCGTGATCGCCGACATCGGCGCGCTGCGCACGCTGCCGGCGCGCGAGCTGGCAGCCGGCGTCGCCGAAGTGATCAAGACCGGCGCGATTGCCGACGCCGGCTTTTTCACCTGGATCGAGGCGAACGTCGAGGCGCTCAATCGTTGCGAACCCGAAGCGCTGGCCGAGGCGGTCAAGCGCTCGTGCGAGATCAAGGCGTCGGTCGTGGCGCAGGACGAGCGTGAAGGCGGCCTGCGCGCAATCCTCAATTTCGGTCACACGTTTGGTCATGCGATCGAAGCCGGGCTCGGCTACGGCGAATGGCTGCACGGAGAAGCGGTCGGCTGCGGGATGGTGATGGCGGCGGACCTGTCGGTACGCATGGGCTATCTCGACGAAGCCGCGCGCAAGCGCCTGGTCGACGTGATCGTTGCGGCGCATTTGCCCACCCGGGCGCCTGCGCTGGGCGATGCGCGGTACGTCGAACTCATGCGGGTCGACAAGAAGGCGGAAGCCGGTGCGATCAAATTCATTCTGCTGAAGCGTTTCGGTGAGACGCTCATCACCCAGGCGCCCGACGCCGAGGTGCACGCCACGCTGGCCGCCGCCGTCTAGACCGATCCGGCGAGGGCCTGGTAGCAAGGCAAGGCAATAGGCACCAGCGTCACGAGGCGCCGCCCATGTTTCGGAGAATCCGGTGACAGACAGGCGCAGCGACGATGTAAAGCATGACCCGGCAGGCACGCCCGTGAGCGGCGTGCCATCGCCAGAAGCACTCGAAGCGCATCTCGCGCCGTATGCGGCGCATTCCGCCCAGTCGCGCGGGCGCCGTTATCCCGAAGCCGCGCCGAGCGCGCGCACCGAATTCCAGCGCGATCGCGACCGCATTGTCCACTCGACGGCATTCCGCCGGCTCGAGTACAAAACCCAGGTGTTCGTGAATCACGAGGGCGATCTGTTTCGCACGCGCCTCACGCACAGTCTCGAAGTCGCGCAGATCGCCCGTTCGGTTGCCCGCAATCTGCGCGTCAACGAGGACCTCGTCGAAGCCATTTCGTTGGCGCACGATCTTGGCCACACGCCGTTCGGCCACGCAGGGCAGGATGCGCTGAACGAATGCATGCGCGAACATGGCGGCTTCGAGCACAACCTGCAAAGCCTCGCGGTGGTCGACGATCTGGAGGAGCATTACGGCGCGTTCAACGGGCTGAACCTCTGCTTCGAAACCCGGGAAGGTATTCTCAAGCACTGCTCCCGCGAGAACGCTCGGCGGCTCGGCGCGCTGGGCGAGCGCTTTCTGGAAGGGCGGCAGCCTTCCATCGAGGCACAGATCGCCAATGTCGCCGACGAAATCGCCTACAACAATCACGATGTCGACGATGGCTTGCGCTCAGGCCTGCTCACGGTGGAGCAGCTTGCCGAAGTGGAGTTATGGCAAACGCATTATGTGGCGGCGCGTGGCGACTTCCCGCAGATCGAGGGGCGCAGGCTGATCCACGAGACTGTGCGCCGCATTATCAATACGCTGATCGTCGATCTGATCGATACGACTTCGCTCAATCTTGCGAAGTACGCACCCGACTCGGTGGACGCGGTGCGCGCAACGCCGCCGCTGGTCGCCCATAGCGAAGCAATCGCCGCGCAGGCTTCAGCGCTCAAGCGCTTCCTGTTCAAAAACCTGTACCGGCATTATCGCGTCATGCGCATGGCCAACAAGGCGCGCCGCGTGGTGACCGGCCTGTTCGACGCGTTCACGGACGATCCCCGGCTGTTGCCGCCGGGCTATCAGTCCGCGGACGCGTCTCGGCAGCCGCGCCTGATCGCCCACTACATCGCGGGGATGACAGATCGGTACGCGGTAAAGGAGTATCAGCGGCTGTTCGTGATCGACGACAACTGATCGGCCGGGGCCGATCTCACCGCTTGTCGCGACCTGCCTGTGTGCTAGCCGCCTAGCGCAGTCGCGACGCCAGCAGGGCCCCTGCGATCAACGCAACGCCGCCTACGATCGCAATCGTCTGCCACGGGTTTTCGCGCACGTAGTCGTCGGCGTCGGCCATCGCGACCTCGGCGCGCTCGCGCACGGCCTCACGGGTGTCGTTCAGGCGGGCGCGCGCGGCGTCGAGTTGTTTGCGCAGTTTGCTGCGCAGCGCCACGGCGTCGGCCTGAGTACCGTCTGCCAGGGTGGATTCGAGTTCCGACATCAGCGTGCGCAGTTCGCCTGCGATGTCTTCAGCCGCATGGCGGCTATGGCGGGCGATACGTCGCGCACGGCGACTGGTGGTGGTCCAGGATTCGCCGAGGGCGTCTCGTGTGTTCGGAAGTGCTGTCATGGTCGCTCCGTCGATGAGGGTGAAAGGGTTCCGCGCTGTCACGGCACTTACACGTTGCTGCCATGTGGGGAAAACCACAGGTACGCAACTTCGGTGCCTAACCTGCGGCCCCGAAGGCACCGTGACGCAGACTCCTATTCCTCAGCAGATATTGCACGAGCCGGCTGGACAGCGGGTCAAATTTACAAACGCTTACGCCTACTCGCCGGGTGCCCTGGCCGAGCGGACGATAAGACCGCGGGCGGCCTCCTGGCGCGCGAGAAACACGAAAAACGCCGTCATTGGATCCAATGGATATTTGACGGCGTTGTCCAAGCCACGAAAATTCGACTACCCTAACTCAACGGCCCCAATTTCTTGACGCGTTAGAAACGGTAACCGATGTTGACGTAGGAAACGATCGGGTTCAGCTTGATCTTGGTTTGCGACTGCACGTTCAGCGTACCGACCGGGGTGTTTGCGGCGGTGTTCAGCTTGGCGGTCGTGCTGAGCGGCAGGTACGAGATCGACACGCCCGCGAACCAGTGCTGGTTGAACGCATAGGTGAAACCCGCATTAAACACCGGCTCCCACGAACTATCCGTGGAGACGCTGGTCGGACCATGCAGAACACCTGCTTCGAATGCGCCGTTGGTGATCTTCTCGTCGGTGAACCAGATACGGCTCACACCAATGCCGAGATACGGGCGGAACGAAGCGGTTGGAGCATTGAAGTAGTACTTGAACAGCAGAGTCGGGCTCCACTGTTTCGCCTGACCGATCTTGCCGAATTGTTCGAGGCTGCCCGTGCCGTTCAGGTCGAACGAAGGCGGGACCCCGATCACGAATTCGGTTGCGATGTGATCAGTGACGAAGTAGCCGGCTGTGAAGCCGAGCGTGTCGGCTGAACTGAGTGATGCGCCGGTGTTGGGTTCTGTGATGTTGGTTGGACTGCCGCCTATGCTCGTTACTCTCAACGGTTGGCTACTTGATTGAGGCGCAAGATGGAACCAGCCTGTCGTAACGTAAAAGCTTCCGGCCGATTGCGCGTGTGCTGCCGTCATGCAGGCGAGCGCCGCGATCCCCGTTACGGCCTGTTTTAATTTCATATGTGCTCCTCCAGAAAAGGCCCGCTCATTATGACTACAACGTTTGAAACAAACCATACGCGGCGGCTAGAGCTTTCTCCCTAGGCTCCGCGCGGTTTCCGGCTTAGCCGCGCTGCGCCGAACCCCGGGCGCGCGCGGTTGTTTGGACCTTCGGGTATGTACCAACGCGACTATTGGATACTCCAGCATGGCACGGCTTGCACGTCTTTATGTTCCTGACCAGCCGCAGCACGTCATCCTCCGTGGACTCGATCAGCAGCCCGCATTTGTCGACGACCAGGACTACGAGCTTTTCATCGACTGCCTGAAAGCGGCTTCGCGCGACCATCACTTGTCCATCCACGCGTATGCGTTGATGCCCGGCGCTGTGCAACTGCTCGTCACGCCGACTGAAGAGTCGAGCCTGCCGAAGGCGATGCAGGCGGTGGGGCGCCGCTATGTGGCTCACTTCAACCGGCGTTACGCGCGGCGCGGCACCCTTTGGGAAGGACGCTATCGCGCCACGGTGATCGAAGGCGAGCGCTACTTCCTGCTCGCGAGCCGGGTCGTCGAGATGTGCCCAGTGCGTACCGGGCTCGTCAGCGCACCCGAGGACTATCGCTGGTCGAGTTACCGCCACCACATCGGCCTGACGCTCGACAGCCTGATTACGGACCATCCGCTGTACTGGTCGCTCGGCAACACGCCGTTCGAACGACAGCGGGCCTACCGTGAGTTGTGCGAGCAGCCGCTCGACGAGCGCGAAGCCAGCCAGCTTCAGCAGGCCACCTTGAAAGGTTGGGTTCTGGGCAGCGATACCTATCGCGAATGGGCGGCGCGGGCTGCCAACCGGCGCGTTTCGCCGCTGCCGCGCGGGCGGCCGCGCAAGGTCCGCGAAACGCCGCAGACGCAATAAAGCGTTTCGCATCAAAGGGCTGTATCGAAACGGCATCTTCGCATGCCGTTTTCTTTTGCACCTTTTTGATGTGGCACCAATAAAAAATAGCCGCAATGCACCAATCTGATAATTGGGGTCTAATCATCATGTTTTATTTGCTATTCCATTGATTCGTCGCGTATATTCCGAATTCCGGCACTTTCCGAGACGCGCGGGATCAAGCGTACGAAGTCGCCGACGTGGTTGCGGTGCGAACTGCGGCAATAGAAAAACGGTTTAACGGCCTGTCCGGCCCCTCACAGACGGTGTCCCCATGAACGACCACCAGCAACCGACTCACCCGGTTCCCGCCGCGCAGGGTCTGTACGACCCGCAAAACGAACATGACGCCTGTGGCGTCGGCTTCGTCGCTCACATCAAGGGCAAGAAAAGCCACGAGATCATCGAGCAGGGCCTGAAGATTCTCGAGAACCTCGACCATCGGGGCGCCGTCGGCGCCGATCCGCTGATGGGCGACGGCGCGGGCATCCTGATCCAGATTCCGGACGGTTTCTATCGTGAAGAAATGGCCAAGCAGGGCGTTGTGCTGCCGCCGCACGGTGAATATGGCGTCGGCATGGTCTTCCTGCCGAAGGAACACGCTTCGCGTCTGGCCTGCGAACAGGAACTGGAACGCACGGTGAAGGCAGAAGGTCAGGTGGTGCTCGGCTGGCGTGATGTGCCGGTCGACCACACCATGCCGATTTCGCCCACCGTCAAGGCGAGCGAGCCGCTGATCCGCCAGATCTTCATCGGCCGCGGCAAGGACATCATGGTGACCGACGCGCTCGAGCGGAAGCTGTACGTGATCCGCAAGACGGCGAGCCACCGCATTCAGGCGCTCAAGCTCAAGCACGGCAAGGAATACTTCGTGCCGTCGTGCTCGGCGCGCACGGTGGTCTACAAGGGCCTGTTGCTGGCCGGCCAGGTCGGCGTGTACTACCGCGACCTGCAGGACGAACGCACGGTGTCGGCGCTGGCACTGGTGCACCAACGCTTCTCGACCAACACGTTCCCGGCATGGGAACTGGCTCACCCGTACCGCATGATCGCCCACAACGGCGAAATCAACACGGTGAAGGGCAACGTCAACTGGCTGAACGCCCGCACCGGCGCGATCGCCTCGCACGTGCTCGGCGACGATCTGCCGAAGCTGTGGCCGCTGATCTATCCGGGCCAATCGGACACCGCCTCGTTCGACAACTGTCTCGAACTGCTGGTGATGGCCGGCTACCCGCTCGTCCACGCAGTGATGATGATGATCCCGGAAGCGTGGGAACAGCACACGCTGATGGACGACAACCGCCGCGCGTTCTACGAATACCACGCCGCGATGATGGAACCGTGGGACGGCCCCGCCGCGATCGCCTTCACCGACGGCCGTCAGATCGGCGCCACGCTCGACCGTAACGGCCTGCGCCCGGCGCGCTACATCGTTACGGATGACGACCTGGTCATCATGGCGTCGGAAGCCGGCACGTTGCCGATCCCCGAGTCGAAGATCGTCAAGAAGTGGCGTCTGCAGCCGGGCAAGATGTTCCTGATCGACATGGAACACGGCCGCATCATCGACGACAAGGAACTGAAGGACAACCTCGCCAACGCCAAGCCCTACAAAAGCTGGATTGACGCCGTGCGCATCAAGCTCGACGAAATCGAGGCGAAGGCCGAAGACGTCCAGACGGAACGCCGCGAAGCCGCGGCGCTGCTGGATCGCCAGCAGGCGTTCGGCTACACGCAGGAAGACCTCAAGTTCCTGATGGCGCCGATGGCGCAAGCCGGCGAAGAAGCGGTCGGTTCGATGGGCAACGACTCGCCGCTCGCGGTCATGTCCAACAAGAACAAGACGCTCTATCACTACTTCAAGCAACTGTTCGCGCAAGTCACGAACCCGCCGATCGACCCGATCCGTGAAAACATGGTGATGTCGCTGGTGTCGTTCGTCGGTCCGAAGCCGAACCTGCTGGACACGAACAACATCAACCCGCCGATGCGTCTCGAAGTGTCGCAGCCGGTGCTCGACTTCAAGGACATCGCCAAGATCCGCGCGATCGATCAGTACACAGGCGGCAAGTTCAGCTCGTACGAACTGAACATCTGCTATCCGGTGGCATGGGGCAAGGAAGGCATCGAGGCCCGTCTGGCGTCGCTGTGCGCGGAAGCCGTGGACGCGGTGAAGTCCGGCTACAACATGCTGATCGTGTCGGACCGCAAGACCGACCGCGACAACGTCGCGATCCCGGCGCTGCTCGCCACGGCCGCGATCCACACGCATCTCGTGCAACACGGTCTGCGCACCAGCGCGGGTCTGGTCGTGGAAACCGGCTCGGCGCGTGAGACGCACCACTTCGCGCTGCTCGCGGGCTACGGCGCGGAAGCCGTGCACCCGTACCTCGCAATGGAAACGCTGGCCCAGTTGGCAAGCGGCCTGAAGGGCGACCTGTCGGCGGAAAAGGCGGTCTACAACTTCACCAAGGCAGTCGGCAAGGGCCTGCAGAAGGTCATGTCGAAGATGGGCATTTCGACCTACATGTCGTACACCGGCGCACAGATTTTCGAAGCGGTGGGTCTGGCGGAAGATCTGGTGTCGAAGTACTTCAAGGGCACCTCGTCGAAGGTCGGCGGGATCGGCCTGTTCGACGTCGCGGAAGAAGCGATCCGTCTGCATCGCGATGCGTTCGGCGACAACCCGATCCTTGCGAACATGCTCGACGCGGGCGGCGAGTACGCGTATCGCGTGCGCGGCGAAGAACATATGTGGACGCCGGATGCGATTGCCAAGCTGCAACACTCGGCGCGCAGCAATTCGTATCAGACGTACAAGGAATACGCGCATCTGATCAACGATCAGACTAAGCGCCATATGACGTTCCGCGGCCTGTTCGAGTTCAAGCTCGACCCGGCCAAGGCCATCCCGCTCGACGAAGTCGAACCGGCGAAGGAAATCGTCAAGCGTTTCGCCACCGGCGCGATGTCGCTGGGCTCGATCTCGACTGAAGCCCACGCCACGCTGGCGGTTGCGATGAACCGCATCGGCGGCAAGTCGAACACCGGCGAAGGCGGCGAGGACGTGAACCGTTATCGCAACGAACTGCGCGGCATTCCGATCAAGAACGGCGACACCATGAAGTCGGTGATCGGCGACGAAGTGATCGTCGATATTCCGCTGAAGGAAGGCGATTCGCTGCGCTCGAAGATCAAGCAGGTGGCGTCGGGCCGTTTCGGCGTGACGGCGGAATACCTCGCGTCGGCCGATCAGATCCAGATCAAGATGGCGCAAGGCGCGAAGCCGGGCGAAGGCGGTCAGTTGCCGGGCCACAAGGTGTCGGAATATATCGGCAAGCTGCGTTACTCGGTGCCGGGCGTCGGCCTGATTTCGCCGCCGCCGCACCATGACATCTATTCGATCGAAGATCTGGCGCAACTGATTCACGATCTGAAGAACGCCAACTCGGCGGCCAGCGTGTCGGTGAAGCTGGTGTCGGAATCGGGCGTCGGCACGGTGGCCGCGGGTGTCGCCAAGGCGAAGGCCGATCACGTCGTGATCGCCGGCCATGACGGTGGCACGGGTGCATCGCCGCTGTCGTCGGTGAAGCATGCCGGCACGCCGTGGGAACTGGGTCTGGCGGAAACGCAGCAAACGCTGGTGCTCAACCAGTTGCGCGGCCGTATCCGCGTGCAGGCCGACGGTCAGATGAAGACCGGCCGCGACGTCGTGATCGGCGCGCTGCTCGGCGCGGACGAATTCGGCTTCGCGACGGCGCCGCTCGTCGTCGAAGGCTGCATCATGATGCGCAAGTGCCACTTGAACACGTGCCCGGTCGGCGTCGCAACGCAAGATCCGGTGCTGCGCGCGAAGTTCCAGGGCCAGCCGGAGCACGTCGTCAACTTCTTCTTCTTCGTTGCGGAAGAAGCGCGCGAAATCATGGCGCAACTGGGCATCCGTAAATTCGACGACCTGATCGGCCACGCCGAACTGCTGGACATGAAGAAGGGCATCGAGCACTGGAAGGCGAAGGGTCTCGATTTCTCGCGCGTGTTCTATCAGCCGCAAGTCGCAGCGGACGTGGCGCGCAAGCACGTCGACGTGCAGGACCACGGTCTCGACCGCGCTCTGGATCACGTGCTGATCGAAAAATCGAAGGCCGCGATCGAGAAGGGCGAGCACGTCTCGTTCATCCAGCCGGTGCGCAACGTGAACCGTACGGTCGGCGCGATGCTGTCCGGCACGATCGCGAAGAAGTACGGCCACGACGGTCTGCCTGACGACACGATTCACATCCAGTTGAAGGGCACCGCGGGTCAGAGCTTCGGCGCGTTCCTCGCACGAGGCGTCACGCTGGATCTGGTCGGCGACGGTAACGACTACGTCGGCAAGGGCCTGTCGGGTGGCCGCATCATCATCCGTCCGACCAACGATTTCCGCGGCAAGTCGGAAGAAAACATCATCTGCGGCAACACGGTGATGTACGGCGCGATCGAAGGCGAAGCGTTCTTCCGCGGCGTTGCCGGCGAGCGTTTCTGCGTGCGCAACTCGGGTGCGACGGCGATCGTCGAAGGCACGGGCGACCACGGTTGCGAATACATGACGGGCGGCACGGTGGTCGTGCTCGGCGAAACGGGCCGTAACTTCGCGGCCGGTATGTCGGGCGGTATTGCCTACGTGTTCGATCCGGACAACACGTTCGCGGGCAAGTGCAACAAGTCGATGGTCGCGCTCGATCCGGTCTTGCAGCAGGCCGAACAGGAACGCACGGTCGACAAGGGCCTGTGGCACAGCGGCACGACCGACGAAGCGCTGCTCAAGGGGCTCATCGAACGTCACTTCCAGTTCACGGGTTCGCCGCGTGCAAAGGCGCTGCTCGAAAACTGGGACGCGTCGCGCCGTCAGTTCGTGAAGGTATTCCCGACCGAATACAAGCGCGCGCTGGGCGAGATGGCCGCGAAGAAGGCGAACAAGGAAGTGCTCGCCGCCTGATCCTGCCACCGCAGACGTCACAGTCACAACTAGCCGTACCCGCCGCGCCGGCCGCATCCCGGTCCGCGCGGCGGGTGTAGATCACCCCACCTGATACAGATAGAGAAGAGAACCACATGGGCAAGGCAACCGGTTTTCTCGAGTATGAGCGCCGCCACGAGGCGTATGAAGCTCCGCTCACGCGTGTGAAGCACTACAAGGAATTCGTCGCGGCATTGACTGACGAAGAAGCCAAGATTCAGGGCGCGCGTTGCATGGACTGCGGCATCCCGTTCTGCAACAACGGCTGCCCGGTGAACAACATCATCCCGGACTTCAACGACCTGGTGTTCCATCAGGACTGGAAGAACGCGATTGAAGTGCTGCACTCCACCAATAACTTCCCGGAGTTCACGGGCCGCATCTGCCCGGCGCCGTGCGAAGCGGCCTGCACGCTCGGCATCAACAACGACCCGGTCGGCATCAAGTCGATCGAACACGCGATCATCGACAAGGCCTGGGCTGAAGGCTGGGTCGCGCCGCAGCCGCCGAAGCACAAGACCGGTAAGAAGGTCGCTGTGGTCGGGTCCGGCCCCGCTGGTTTGGCGGTCGCGCAGCAACTCGCGCGCGCGGGGCACGATGTCACGGTGTTCGAAAAGAACGACCGGATTGGCGGCCTGCTGCGTTACGGCATCCCCGACTTCAAGCTCGAAAAGTGGCTGATCGACCGCCGCATGCGTCAGATGGAAGCTGAAGGCGTGACGTTCCGCGCCAACGTGTTCGTCGGCAAGGCGGATTCGTTGCCGGCGCATATCGGCAACACGGCGAAGGAAACCATCACGCCGGCCGAACTGAAAGAACAGTTCGACGCCGTGGTGATCGCGGGCGGTTCGGAAACGCCGCGCGATCTGCCGGTGCCGGGCCGCGAGCTGGAAGGCATCCACTACGCGATGGAATTCCTGCCGCAGCAGAACAAGGTCAATGCCGGCGACAAGGTCGCGAACCAGTTGCTCGCCAAGGGCAAGCATGTGGTCGTGATCGGTGGCGGCGATACGGGTTCGGACTGCGTCGGCACGTCGAATCGTCATGGCGCGAAGAGCGTCACGCAATTCGAACTGCTGCCGCAACCGCCGGAAGAAGAGAACAAGCCGCTCGTATGGCCGTACTGGCCGATCAAGCTGCGCACCTCGTCCTCGCATGACGAAGGCTGCTCGCGTGACTGGGCGGTCGCCACCAAGCGTCTCGAAGGCAAGAACGGCAAGGTCGAAAAGCTGATCGCCGCGCGCGTCGAATGGAAGGACGGCAAGATGCAGGAAGTGCCGAACTCGGAATTCGAAATGAAGGCGGATCTGGTGCTGTTGGCCATGGGCTTCACGCAACCGGTGTCGCCGGTGCTTGAGGCGTTCGGTGTGGACAAGGATGCGCGCGGCAACGTGCGTGCGTCGACCGAGGGTGACAAGGCGTACTACACCTCGGTGGACAAGGTCTTCACCGCGGGCGATATGCGTCGTGGCCAGTCGCTGGTGGTGTGGGCGATTCGCGAAGGCCGTCAGTGCGCACGTTCGGTCGATGCATTCCTGATGGGGCATTCGGAACTGCCGCGCTAACGTCTCTGTGACCAGAGTTAGTGCTTCAGCACTTGCTTTGGTCCCATGCAACTCGATTGCTGCCGGTTTCCGCGTGATAACGCGGAAACCGGCTAATGCTTGCAGGACGAGGTGGAGACGACAAAGCGGTACATAAGCGGTACCCCCAAAGCGGTAAAAAACAAAGCCGGGCATCTGAGAGGGTGACCCGGCTTTTCCGTCTTCGCGACGCGCTTTTATTTGCGGTAGCGGTTCAAAGTGAGCCCGTCCAGGTCGATCTCCGGCTTGCGCTGCGTGATCAAATCCGCGACCACCCGGCCCGAGCCCATCGACATCGCCCAACCCGTCGACCCATGTCCGACGTTCAGCCAGAGATTGTCCACGCCGGACGGCCCGAGCAACGGCGCGCCATCGGGCGTCATGGGCCGGCGGCCGACCCAGAAGTGCGCGGAGGTCGGATTGGCCGCGTGCGGAAACCAGTCGCTGAGTACCTTCATCAGCGTCTGCAAGGCTTGCTCGCGCAGGGTTGTCTGGCGATTGCCAAGCTCAGCCGTGCCGGCCACGCGCAGGTTGTTGCCAAAACGCGTGATCGCCGTTTTCAACGATTCGTCCATCAGCGCCGCCAGCGGGGCTTTTTCTTCGTCGGTGATGGGCAGCGTGGCCGAGTAGCCTTTCACCGGGTAGAGCGGCACCTTCACGCCGAGCGGCGCGAGCAACGTCGCGCTGTCGACCCCCAGCGTCACCACCACGGCATCCGCTTGCAATGTCTCACTGCCGCGCTCGCTTTCGAGATTGACCGCATGCACCGCACCGCCTCGCACGTCGAGCGAACTCACGCGGGTATCGAAGCGAAACCGCACGCCGTTGCGCTCGCAGATCGCCCGCAGTTCACGGGTGAAGCGGGCGCAATCGCCGGCTTCGTCGTTGGGGAGATAGAGGCCGGAGAGCGGCGTCTGGCGGGCCCAGCGCAGACCCGGTTCGATCTCGACACACTGCGCGGCGCTGACTTCACGGTACGCGATGCCCGCGTCGCGCAGCACCGCCAACGCCGGCTGCGCTAGCTCCACATCGTATTCGCTGCGGAATAACTGCAGATAGCCCTGACTGCGGCCATAGTCGAACGGATGACGGGCGCGGAATTCGTGCAGACACTCCCGGCTGTAATAGGCGATGCGTTGCATGCGCTGCTTGTTGACGCGAAAGCGTTCAAGATCGCATTCGCGTAGCCAGCGCATGATCCAGCGCCATTGAGCCGGGTCGAGAGTAGGGCGGAAGATCAGCGGCGAGGCCGGCTTGAACAGATACTTGAAGATCTTGGCCGGCATGCCGGGCGCGGCCCACGGCGTCACATAGCCCGGCGCGATGACACCGGCGTTGCCGAAGCTGGTTGAGAGCGCGACGTCCGGCTCGCGCTCGATCACGGTGACATCGCAGCCTTGCTGGCGCAGATAAAACGCGGTGGCGACGCCGATCACGCCGCCGCCAAGAACAATCGTTTTCATGTGGTTGTACGGCGGTTTCAGGCGCTCGGACGAGTCGCGCCGAGCACTTTGCCCTTGGTTTCCGGCAGACACACCGCGGCAACGATCACCAGCAGATAGCCCGACCCGGCGATGATGCCCATCGCCTTCACCAGCGTCATGGTTTGTGACAGTGTACCGACCAGGATCGGAAAGAACGAGCCGAGACCGCGGCCCAGGTTATAGCAGAAGCCTTGCCCCGAGCCGCGGATCGAATTCGGATAAAGCTCCGACAGGTAGGCGCCCACGCCCGCGAAAATCCCTTGCACGACGATACCCAGCGGGAAGCCGAGGGCGAGCATCATGCCGTCGGTGATCGGCAGCATCGTGTAGACCATGCCGAGCACGAACGAGCCAATCGCGAACAGCACGAACGAAGCGCGGCGGCCGATCTTGTCGCACAGAATCGCGCCGACGATATAGCCAGTGAACGAGCCGACGATCAGCACGATCAGATAGCCGCTCGTGTTGAAGACTGACAGGTGGCGCACGGTCTTCAGATAGGTCGGCAGCCAGGTGGTGATCGCGTAATAGCCGCCGAGCATGCCGGTGCAGAGCACGCTGCCCAGGATGGTCGTTCTGAGGTGAGGGAAGGCGAAGATCTGCAGGAAGTGCGAGGTGTCGAAACCGCTATCTCGAGCCCGGCGGGTTTCGAGAAAGATTTCCGGATCGCTGACATTGCGGCGGATGTAGATGATCCACAGCGCGGGCAGCAGGCCGATCCAGAAGCAGGCGCGCCATGCATACTGTTCCGGCAGCAGCGCGAAGAACGCCCAATAGATGATGGCAGCCGCGGCCCAGCCGAATGACCAGCTGCTCTGCACGGTGCCCACGGCTTTCGCGCGATGCTGAGGTGAGCGGATGGTTTCGGCCATCATGATCGTCACGACCGACCATTCGCCGCCAAAGCCAATGCCTTGCAGCGTGCGGGTGGTCAGCAGTTGCCAGAACGAGTGGGTGAAGCCCGACAGGCAGGTAAAGATCGCGAAGGTGGCAATGGTCCACTGGAGGACCCGCACGCGTCCGTAGCGATCGGCGAGAATCCCGGCGAGCCAGCCGCCGATCGCCGACGAAATCAGCGAACTGGTCGCGATCATGCCGGCTTCGCTTTTGGTCATGCCCCACGTCGCGATCAGCGTCGGAATGAGGAATGAATAGATCATGAAATCAAAGGCGTCGACTGCGTAGCCGCCGAAGCCGGCATAGAGGGTGCGGCGTTCGCGCTGTGTCAGTTCGGTGAACCATTGGAGAGAGGGCATGTTTTTTTGTTGTCTCCAAGTGGTTTTTGCCTTGCGGCGGCGTGATCGTGGGTTTTTTGTATTCTAAGGTGATGGGGCGGGTGCGGCCAGTTGTGGTCAAAAATGGCAGCCGGCTAAAGGACGGCTAAAGGACGGCTGAGGGACGGCTGAGGGACGGCTAAGGGACAGGTAAGGAACTCCATTCCGGTTCCTTACCAACTACTACTATGTAACCCAAAAATAATCGGCCGCCGTTAAACTGCGCCGGCAGCGCTCGAGCTGCGACTACCCTCCTCACGTCCGCGCTCGTCACTGCCAATGCCCGCAACCGCAAAAAACTGCTCGCCGTTCCGCCGCCCCGCGAGCACGCCTTTGCGGGCAGATTACTCGCGCCGCGCGTTCCTGAGATCTTCGGCAAGTGCGCTGCTGCTTTCCGGGATGGGGAGCACCCTGCTATCGGCTTGTGGGGGCGGAAATCTGGACACCGACCAGCCGGCCACGCCGCGCCTCGCCTCGGTGAGTAACTTTCGCGACGTAGCGGGCGCAGCCGCCGGCTACCCCACGGTCGACGGCAAGCAGATGCGCCGTGGCGCCTTCTATCGCGCGAACGCGCTGACTCTCAGTACTGCCGATGCCGCCACGCTCAACAAACTCGGCATTGCTTCGGTCTACGATCTGCGCACGCCCGGCGAAATTGCACGCACGGCGGATGTCTTGCCGAGCGGCGCGATATCGGAGACGCTCGATGTGCTGGGCGTCAATGATTTCGTTACGCCGACGTTCGATACGGCGGCGGCCGCCGTCGCGTTCATGGAGGGCGAGGCGCGCGCCTATGTCACCGGCGCGGCCCAGCGCGTCGGCTATGGTGAACTCCTCACGCGGCTCGCCAATGGCGCCGGCGCGCAACTGTTCCATTCTAGCGCGGGTAAGGATCGCGCCGGCTGGGTTGCGGCGCTCCTGCTCAGCATCGCCAACGTGCCGCTCGACGTCATCATGCAGGACTATCTGCTGAGCAACGTCTATCTGGCTCAATCGATCCAGGCGCGGACGGCCACGTTGCAGGCGCAGGATGGCGACACTGTCGCAGCGATCGAGTCGCCGCTCTTCAATGTCCAGGAAAATTATCTGCAAGCAGGGTTCGATCAGGTGCAGGCTAGCTACGGCACGATGGCGAGCTATCTGACGCAAGGCCTTGGCCTCTCGCAAGCGACGATCGACATGTTGCACGCCCGCCTCGTCGTGTGATTTGCGCTGGCCGCGCCAGGTGTCGCGCGGAACACGCCGGCGGGACAGACGAAAAAAAGTCCGCCCCATGTAACCGGGCGGACAGAGAAGGGCGGCATCGAGGTTGCCGGGGGCGACTATAAGGCCGCAATGCCCGCGCAAACCCGTTCAGTAAGGACGCGTAAGCGCTCGTGCCTGTGAACCCTGCTCAGCCCTTCCCCACCTTCCTCATGACTGTGCCGGCGCAACCGGCAATTCGATTCGTACTTCCAGCCCGCCTTGCGCATGATTGCCTACCTGGCAGCGCCCGCCGCGATCGTGCGCAAGCCGTGCGACGATCGCGAGACCCAGGCCGCAATGACCTTCGCCGCCGCGCGCGGCATCGAGCCGCACAAACGGTTTCATCGCCGCCGCGACACGGTCGTCGGGAATGCCCGGGCCGTGGTCGCGCACGCTGATGATCCAATGCCGGTCGTTGCGCGCCGTGGCGATGTCCACCGGCGGTGAGCCGTGCTCGAGCGCGTTGTCGACAAGATTCGTGACCAGCCGGTCGAGCAGGGTGCGCGGCAGCGCGAACGACGAACCGGCGCGCAGATCGAGCGTGAACAACGGTGTCTCGGCACTGTCGCTGGCGGAAAACTGTTCCCGCAGAAATTCGTCGACTTCGACCGGCGGCCCCGCATCGGCGGACTGGCCCGCAAACTCCAGAAACTGCTGGACGATGTTGGTCAGCGAGTCGACGTCACGGATCAGGCCGGCCCGCTCGTTTTCCGCGACCAGCACGCTCGCGCGCAACTTCAATCGCGTCAGCGGTGCTTTCAGATCGTGGGCGACGCCGGCCAGCATGACCGCCTGGTCGTCGCCGGCCTCATTCAGGCGCCGCATCATGTCGTTGAAGGAACCGATCAGATCGCGCAACTCGCGCGGGCCTTGCACGGTCACGGGTTCTGGCCGTCCGCCCGAACCGAACGCACGGGCCGCATCGGCCACGCGCGACAACGGCCGCTGCATCTGCCAGACCGCGAACAGCGAAAGGATCAGCGCGGCCGCCAGCATCGAGATGGATTCGATCAGGAAGCGCGGGCGCGGCGGGACGTCGACCGGCACGACAACCCAGTTGGACTTGCCGGGGAGCAGTACCCATAACTGTGGCGGACGCAGGTCGTCGACGGCGATCTGCGTGCCGGGCGGCAGGTTCTCGCGCAAATGCCGGCTCAGTTCGACCAGCGGATGGGCGGAGGGCGCGTGCAGATGGACGCTCGACGGCATGTTCCAGGTGGGCACGAGATGCACGCGCATGGCGGGCGCCAGCGCGGCGCCCTTCATCGGCTCGCCGTTGATGGCTTGCAGCACCAGCAGAATGCCGCGCGCGAAGCCGTCGATTTCGTGACGCGGCGGCTGCATCACCACCAGCACGAACCAGCCGGCCTGAATCGCGAACAACACCGCTGTCGACAGCAACGCCATTCTGCCGAACAGTGTGTTCAGCGGGTTTCTCATGCGCTTGAGGCAGCCTCGTCGGCGAATGGGGTGCCGTCGGCGTCGGGTACGAACACGTAGCCTTTGCCGCGCACCGTCTGTACGTAGCAGGGGTTGGACGGATCGTCCTCGATCACGCGGCGCAGACGCCAGATCGGCACGTCGAGGCTGCGGTCGCGGAACGCGAGGTTGTCGCGATGCACGAGATCGTGAATCAGCACGCGCGACAGCACCTTGTACGGATTGTTGATGAAAATCTTTAGCAGCGCGAATTCACTGTCGCGCAGCGGCAGCTTCGTGTCGTCGCGTGACAGCGAGCGGGTGGCGAAGTCGAGTTCGAACGGGCCAAAGCGATACGGCTTGCGGGCTTCCGGCGCACTGGTGGTGGACGGCCCGCGGCGGCGTAACACTGTGTGGATGCGCGCGAGCAGCTCACGAGGGTCGAACGGCTTGGTCAGATAGTCGTCCGCGCCGAGCGATAGCCCGACGATGCGGTCGGCCACCGTGCCGCGCGCCGTGACGAAGATCACCGGGATGTCGTCGCCGGCGGCGCGCAGTGCGGTGAGCGCGCGTAAGCCGTCGGTGTTCGGCATCATGATGTCGAGCACGACGACCGACGGCCGTTCGCGTTCGAGCCGGCGTTGTAAATGGGTGCCGTCGTGCAGCACGGACGCGTCGAAGCCGTTCGTCTGCAGAAACTTGCAAAGCAGATCGCGTACGACCGGATCGTCGTCGACGATAAGGACCTGTGGATTCATGGCGAAATTCTAGACCGGCCCGCGCGACGCACGCCCGACTGTTTTCTTACCAATGCTTACCTAAACTCGCAGCGTCTTTGCAGATTCCGGCGTCAGTCCCGCCACCAAAGGCTCACCGCCTGTTTCACGGCCACATATTTGGCAATGCGCGCGTAATGGGTGAGTAATGCCCCGACCGGGTGTAACTCGGTGTGGCAGTCGTTTTATATGGCTTGAATGGCTCCACAGGATCAAATCCGCCCCCAATTGCTACCGCCGGCAATGGGTCGCAACGGGTCGTAAGAACCGTCGGAAAGCGCGTGTTCCTTCGTGCATCGCCACCGCCTGTGCAGCGAGATGATTCGTCGTGCAGTACGTTGCGTCGCATGTCGAAAACAGCCTAACGCCTTGGGCCCACGGCAAGCGGCGTGAAATCGAAACCTAGCGCCACGCGAGGCTCATCATGACCATTCACAGCCATCTCGGTTCAACCCGCTTTTCTTCGCTCGCCCCCATGTCGGCGGCGGAAAAGCCCGCAACTTCAAACACCGCGGCGGCGACGCCGCAGGCACCGGAGTCCGTTAGCGAGGCGCAGCCGTCGCCGCCCTCGCTGCCGTCCGGGCTCGTCGGGCATCACGTCAACACGACCGCCTGACGCATCGAGGCCCGTGTGTCGACCTCAAGCATTCCTGAGCGCATCGTTCGTGTCGCTGCGTGGTTGATGCTCGGCGCGGCGCTGCTGCCACTCGGCGGCTGCGCCGTTGCCGCGCTGCCGTGCCGGCTGACGTCGGCCACGCTGAAAATCATTCCGGTCGTCGGCCATGCCGCGGCCACACCGTTCGACATGTGTGCATCCGCCATCGACTGAATCATGACACTCAAACGGATTGCCTTTGCGTTCGCGTTGCTGGGCGGCCTGTTTTCGGTGGCCGCCGAGGCGCAACCGGTCGCGCGCGACGCGAACGCAGCCGGTGCTGCGTCGAAGAGCGCTTTGCCTGAGGCGCGCCGGCGCTCGCAGGACATGCCGTTTGCGTTTCGCGGCATCTCGCTCGGCATCACGCTCGACGAATTTCGCGCCGGCTCGACCGTGCGTGCCACGCCGGTTGGCAGCGTACCAGTCTGCGAGACGGACGTGCAGGCCGGCGCGCTCGGCATGCGGCTCAAATCGCAGGAGAGTCTGACCGTTGCATGCCGTTGGGCGCATCGCGCTGACGACGGCTGGGCAGTGTCGCAAGCCGTCGTCGACGGCGCACCGGCGCTGGAGCACGTGCTGCGTTTTGCGCGTGTCGATGGCCAGAGCCCACTGCGTTTGTACGAGATTTCTTTTGTGATCGACGAGATCACCGCCGAGGACTTGCGCGACGCGCTTGCCGACCGCTATGGCGCGCCGCGTCTGGTGACGCAAAGCGTGTCGTCGCCGGGCGTGCTGCCGGTCTACGTGTGGGACAACGCGGTGAGTTCGATCACCTTGTGTTTTTTGCCGGGAACGCGCAACGGCACGCTCACCTATCTGTTGAAGGGCTCGGACGCATGGGTGAAATCCGTCGTGCGGCAGTGGCAGGCAAGCGGCGCCGAGGCGGGGTGATGTGCCGCCTCGTCTGTCGCGCTGTTTGCGGGATCGCGCGTGGCGTCGATTGCGTCGTTAAGCGAAGCATCGGCGGCGCGACCGCACGGTCCGTTTTCATTCCGGCCGATCCGGCCAAGGAGCAACTATGACTGCGCTACGTCTGACTGTCACGCTAGGCGCGGCAGGCTGTCTCGCGGCTTGCGGCAGCAGCCAGCCACCGTCAATCGTTGAAACGCCGATGTCGCCGCCGATCGCCTCGGCGCCGCTGAACGTCAATACGCAGGGCGCGATCTATCAGGCCGGCGCGCCGTTGCTGCTTTACGAAACGCCGCGTGCGCAGCATATCGGCGACGTGCTGACGATCCGTTTGTCGGAGTCGTACAGCGGCAACAACAGCTCGACCGCGGCCGCGAGCCGCTCGAGCAGCATCACCGCGACCGCTGCGGATCAGTCGACCAACGCCGCTGCGCGGCTTGCGAGGCTGTTCAATGTCGGCTCGGCCAGCACCGACTACAAAGGACAGGGCAGTCTCACCGACACCAGCGGCATGACTGGCACACTCGCTGTGACGGTGATCGGCACGATGTCGACCGGCAATCTGGTGGTGTCGGGCGAGAAGGTCATCGCGATGAGCGGCAATCGCGACCGCTTGCGCCTGTCGGGTATCGTCAATCCGAAGGATATCGAAGCCGGGAATTATGTCGCGTCGAGCAAGGTCGCCAATGCACGTATCGAACAGGCCGGCGTGGGGATGGTGTCCGACGCCACCACGATGGGCTGGCTGCAAAGGATGTTTCTGAGCGTGCTGACTTTCTGAAGTCGATCGCGGTGCGCGCGAGTTGTGCGACACGCCGGGGCACGCTCTCTCAGGTCTTACGAAAGCGGCGCCGCGTTGCGTTCCGCCGCGCCGATCTCACCGTCCGGTACGAACACGTAGCCGCGGCCCCACACAGTTTGCACATAGCGCGGCTCGGACGGGTCCACCTCGATCAGCCGCCGCAAACGCCAGATCGATACATCAAGGCTGCGATTGCGATGCGCCTCGCTATTGCCGTGCAGTTTCTCCAGCAACTGCGCGCGCGTGAGTACCGTCATCGCGTGCGTGACGAATACCTTGAGCATTGCGAACTCGCTCGAGCGCAGTGGAATGCGTTCCCCATCGCGGCGCAGTTCGCGCGCCGGAAAATTCACCTCGAAGCGGCCGAAACGATAGGGTGCGCGTTGCTCCGGCGCGCTCGGCGCAATCGCACCGCGGCGGCGCAGGACCGTGCGAATCCGCGCGACCAGTTCGCTCGGTTCGAATGGCTTGCCGAGATAATCGTCGGCGCCGAGTTCGAGGCCGATCACGCGGTCGATCGGATCGGCGCGAGCGGTCAACAGGATCACGGGAATATCGTCACCGGCGACACGCAATGCGCGCAGTGCGCTGATGCCGTCGAGCTCCGGCATCATGATGTCGAGCACGATCAGCGCGGGGCGCTCGTTTTGCAACGCGCGCTGCAGCGCCATACCGTGTTCGAGCGTGGACACATTGAAGCCGCGCCCTAGCAGATATTCGCTGACGAGTTCGCGGACGACGGGGTCGTCGTCGACGACCAGAATGGATTGGTTCATCCAGGTCATCTTAGTGATCCGCGCGAGCGTCGCAAAGCACGTAACGCTTTCGAATCCTTTCGCGTGTAAGAGAAAGCAAGCAGACAGGCCTTCTTCTAGTTTGCCAGCGATGTCTGCATCGTTTGCATCGGTTGCCGTTCCAGGTCGGTCTGATCGACCACCATCTTGTCGATCAAACCATTGAGCTTGGTCGATGCGGTGGAGAAGCGGTCGGTATTGAGGCCGCCGGTCTGGTAGCGCGCGGTGACGAGAATGCGCCCGTGCTGGATCAGCGTCAGATCGATGATCGACAGATACTGGATCGTTTCGTCGCTGAACGAACGGCGGCCGTAATCGATCGCCGCGTTGTAGACGAGACGCGCCTCGCATCCGGCGGGCGATGTGCCCGGATTGTAGACGTCCGAACGAATGCCGCGGCGGTCGAGCGCGAGCTGCAGTGCCGGCACGAAATCGCCGACTGACACCGTTTGATTCACTTCGATGCAGACGTTGTGCACGTCCGCCCGCCGGCCGTTGACGAAGGTCGGCGACGAGTAGTTCGCGGCGATCGCGTAGCCGGCCTGAATCACGGAGCCGGTGGCGTCGGCCGCCGAGATCAGTGTCCACGCGCAGCCGTTCAGGCCTAACGCGAGGCAGGCCGAGGCAGCGAGCCGGGCACCGGGCCGCCGCAACCTGACCCACGCGGCCATCGGGGCCCGCGTGAAAGCGTCAACGCGCAAGCGTGGCATGGAGGTCATGATGCGGTGCCTGGTAGCGGTGAAGACGTGCGGCGTCACAAAGGGGCGCTGCGAACAGCGGTGCAGGGTAACGGCAACGATAACGGTAACGGCTCGCGGCAAGCAGGGTCCACGCTCAGCGCGTGACGCGCAGGCGTAGTTCGTTTTGCCCTTGCACGCTGGCCGTGACGCTCACGCGCCGGTCATCGGTGGTCACGATGAAATGCTGACGCGTCGGCGTGTTGACGTCGTGCACGACGTTCGGAAAACAGGCGGCGATATCGGCGCCGAACTCCTCGAGCGGATCGTTGACCACGCCGTCGGCTTGCCAGTGCGCGCGCCAGTGGCAATCGTAGGCGTGCGCGTTGGCGCGGCAGTCGTCCGCAGCCGAGACACCTGGCAGTTGCGCGGCGGGTTGCGAATGCAACTGCTTGAAGTCGGCAGCACTGACGATATGTTTGAGCGCGGGGCAAACGTCCGCGGGTTCGGCGGGCTGGGCGGCAAGCGCCGCATGCGTGGCGCTCGCGAGCAGCAGGGCTGCGCCAAGAGCGAGCGCTGCGCGCTGGGTCGAAGGATGAGAGCGGCGATCGAATGACATGTGCGGAGAGTCCGGTAGCAGTGAGTGGCGTGGCGGACCGGAGAGGGTACGGCCCGCACGACTATCGTCGCTGCAGCAGGGGCTTTTCAAAGCGGGGAACAGCTTGCCCGCTTCGCGAGTGCTTTCGAACTCTTCTCGCGTGTTTCAGGATGTTGCGATGTGTGGGTCGATTGCGCGCAAGGTCTCGCAGCAAGGTCTCGCAAATAGGCGTGCGGCCTTGCCGCGCTGACGAGCGGCGTGCCGCTTAGCCGAGCGTGAGGCCGCCGTCGATATGAATCACCTGGCCGGTGATGTGGCGCGCTTCGTCGGAGAGCAGGAAGGCGATCAACGCCGCGATATCCGCCGGTTCGGCGACGTGGCCAAGCGGCGTTGCCTCGGCGGCGCGAGTCCACACCGATGCATTATCGGCACTTGGACCGCGATCTTTACGGGTGTAGCCGGGCGCGACGCAATTGACGGTCACGCCATGCGCCGCCAGTTCGGCGGCGGCGGTTTTGGCCAGCGATTCGAGTGCGGCTTTCGCGGCCGCCGTAGCGGCGAATGGCGCATCGACGCGATAGCGATGCGCGACGAACGAACTGAGCGCGACCACGCGGCCTCGCTCCGAGGTCGCCAGTGCCGGCGTGGCTCGCTTGACGAGCGCGGCGAAGGCGCCCGGCATTGCGGCGAAGGCGGCGTTGAACGCATCCGTGTCGAGTGCGTTGAGCGTTTGCCGTTGCGCGTGGCCGGCATTCGCGACCAGTTGGTCCAGCGCGCCGAACTGCGCGAGCGTTTGATGAATCACGTGCTCGGGGGCGCCGCGTTCAGCCAGATCGGCGCATACCGTCGCGCAGTGTGCGCCGTTCGCGCTGCAATCGGCGGCGACCTGCGCGAGACGCCGGCGCGCTTCGTCGTCGGCCCCGCGTGCGTGCAGCATCAGCGCGGTGCGCGGTGCGGCGATGCGCCGTGCCAATGCCGCGCCGATGCCGGAGCCCGCGCCGGTGATCAGGACGACCCGATCGAAGCCGGAGTCGCTCATGTCAGTCGTGCTGTTCGCGTCGTCGGCTCGGCTCATGTCGCTCTCGCTGTGCAGGCTGGTGATGCTGCTTGTGCTGTTTATGCGGCGATCGGTTCGCCCGAACGCTCGACGTCGAGCGTGTCGCCATGGAACGCCGCCAGCGATTCGCGATGCGCGACACTGACGATCGCCGCCTTCGGCAGCCGCTCGGTGAACAGGTGATAGAGACGCGCTTCGTTTTCCGCATCGAGCGCGCTGGTCGCTTCGTCGAGGAACAGATAGTCCGGCTTGTGCAGCAGCACGCGAGCGCCGGCGAGACGTTGCTGTTCGCCTGGCGAGAGGATGCGCGTCCAGTGCCCCGATTCCTGCAGGCGCTCGGCGTATTCCGAAAGATGGCAGGTGACGAGCGCTTCACGGCATTCTTCGTCGGTGTAGGTGTCCGCGGGAGAAGGATAGGTGAGTGCTGCCTTCAGCGTGCCGATCGGCATGTAGCTGACCTGCGGGATGAACATCATGCGCGCGTTGACCGGTGCGTCGATCGAACCGTCGCCGAACGGCCACAAGCCGGCGAGCGCGCGCATCAGCGTGCTCTTGCCGGAGCCGGACGGACCCCGCACCAGCCAGCGCGAGCCCGGTGTGATCGCGATATCGCGGATGCGCGACAGCGGGTTGCCGTTCGGCAGCGCAAGCTGGAGGCCGTCGGTGGAAAGCCGGTCTTCATCGACGAAATGCAGGTTGATGCCGCCATGCGCGGTGGCCGGCGACACGGACTCCTTCA
The DNA here is from genome assembly GCF_059567945.1 of Paraburkholderia sp. BGA-UO-ETr-F12. Classification (NCBI taxonomy): domain Bacteria; kingdom Pseudomonadati; phylum Pseudomonadota; class Betaproteobacteria; order Burkholderiales; family Burkholderiaceae; genus Paraburkholderia; species Paraburkholderia sp. BGA-UO-ETr-F12. The sequence goes on from NZ_JCAQOZ010000018.1 coordinate 59,529, forward strand.
GACGCGGCGCATGTACGATTCGCTTGAATTCGCGCAACCGGTTCACGGTGGCGCGCCACTCGACGAGCGTGCCGTAACTATTGATGAACCACGAAAACGAATCGCTGACGGTGCCGAATGCTTGCGAGATCTGCATCAGCACGCCGAATGAGAAAGCGCCTGCGAAGTAGCGCGGCGCGGCGACGACGATCGGGAAGATGATCGCGATCTGACCGTAGAAGCTCAGCACGAAGGTGAGCCGCTTGGTGTACTTCATCACCTGCCACCAGTTGTCGCGGATGCGGCCGAACAGCGTGTGCGCGTTCGTCTTCTCCGTTTCCATGCCGTTATAGAAGGCGATCTGTTCGGCGTTCTCACGAAGGCGGATCAGGCCGAAACGGAAATCCGCCTCGACTTTCTGTGCCTGGTAGTTAATCGGCACGAGCGGGTGGCCGACCTTCTGGATGATCAGCGAGCCCACCACGGCGTAGAGCGCCGCGGCCCACACCATGTAGCCGGGAACCTGTATTGGCATGCCGCCGAGCGAAATGGTCAGCGCGCCGGCCAGCGACCACAGGATCGTGATGAACGAGACCAGCGTGACGACCGTGGAGAGCAGGTCGAGCGTTAGCGAGAGCGTGGTGGTGGCGAACGATTGCAGGTCGTCGCTGATCCGCTGGTCGGGGTTGTCGGCGAGCCGGTCGCGTTCGATCCGGTAGAAGGCGCTGTCGCGCAGCCATTCGTTGAGATAACGCGTGGTCAGCCACTGGCGCCAGCGGAAGCCGAGCATCTGGCGCAGATAACGGCCGTACACGGCAAGGATGATGAAGCCGAACGCGAGCCCGGTGAACACCATCAGCAGGTGCGGAAAGTCGTGCACGTTCTTGGTCTGCAGCGCGTTGTAGAAGTCGGCGCTCCAGCGATTCAGGCGCACGTTGATCCACACGACGAGCAGATTCATCACGATGATCGCGACGAGCAGCCCCCACGCCGTTTTTCGTTCTTCGGAAACCCAGTAAGGTTTGATCAGGCTCCAGGCGGAGACTTTTTCGTCCGGCGGCAGCGCGGGGCTGGAAGCGGTATTCGGTGTCATGAGCATCCTGATGAAGTGCTGGCCCATCTGGCCGGCCCATTTCGGACCGACCCCACGGCGGTTTGCGGTACGTGCCCCGGGCGTCATGCTCGACGAACCCACGCCCGGGTGAGCGCCTGATTCTGGCGCGAGGCCCTTAAGCGAAAATTAATTTCCACCCGGCGGCTGCGCCTCGACGCCGCGCGTGCGGCCAGGCGGCCCCGCAGTATCCGGTGCTGGCATTGTGCCAGAGCGCCGGCTCCGGCCATATTGGCGGATCGAAAGATGGTGCCGGATCAACTGCCGCGCGCCTGCATGGGCCATCGGTTTGCGGGCGTTGCGCCTTTTATGGTCTAATGACCTTCGACGAAACAGGGGTGCTTTGCCCACAGGCTGCGTGATTCTCATGCAGCGGCGGCTAGGCTGAGAGAGACCCTTTGCACCCGATCCGGGTAATACCGGCGCGGGAAGTTTCCGGAAGCAGCCAGTCTTCCATTCCCCGCCGGGCGGCGTCAGCTATTGGGACGCGCGTTTTGCCCGGCCGGCCTCACCCGCCGGTTTCGTCCTGGGTACGTGCGTTTTTGGGCCGTACAGAAAGGACTCGATGACCGCCTATTCTTCATACATGTGTTTTACTGCTCGCCGCGCTCCAGCCGCTTACGTCGATGCGCCGTGCTGCTTGAGCGTTGCCGTCTGTCGCGGCTCGGAGCGGGCGCGATGAACCGTCGTGCTCAACCTGATTTCGCGGTGCTCGGCGGCGGGCTGTGCGGGCGTCTGGTCGCATGGCGCCTTGCCGGTGAAGGATATCGCGTGGCGCTCTACGAGCGCGGCGACGCCGCCGGCTCGCAGGCCGCCGCCTGGGTCGCCGCCGCCATGCTGGCGCCGCTGGCAGAAGCCGCCAGCGCCGAATTGCTGATCACGCGTCTCGGCGCAAGTTCGCTCGAGACCTGGCCGCAAGTGCTGGCCGAATTGCCCGAACCGGTGTTCTTCCAGCGCAATGGCACGCTTGTGGTCTGGCATCACGCCGACCGGACCGAAGCGCCGTTGTTCGAGCGCCGCGTGCGCTCGAACGCGCCTGCCGAATTGCTCGACGGCGGCTTTGTGACGCTGGCCGGCGCCCAGCTCGGTGCGGCCGAACCCGCGTTGGCGGGCCGCTTCAATCAGGGCTGGCTGCTGCCGCATGAAGGTCAACTGGATAACCGTCAGGTGCTGGCCGCGCTTGCCGCGGGTCTGGCGCAGCGCGGTGTCGATACGCACTGGAATACGCCGGTCGACGATCACGCGCTGCCGCCTGCGCGCGTCACGATCGACTGCCGGGGTTTGGGCGCGAAACCGGTGCTGCCCACGCTGCGCGGCATCCGCGGCGAAGTCGCCCGTGTGCATGCGCCCGGCATCAAGTTGACGCGGCCGGTGCGATTGCTGCATCCGCGCTATCCGCTGTATATCGCGCCGAAGCAGGACGATCTCTACGTGATCGGCGCGACCGAGGTAGAAGGCGAGGACATGTCGCCGGTCAGCGTGCGCTCGGCGCTCGAGTTGCTGAGCGCGGCGTTCTCCGTGCATCCCGGCTTCGGCGAGGCACGCATCCTCGAATTGAATTCGCAGTGCCGCCCGACTTTGCCGGACCACCGTCCGGCCTTGCTGTGGGACGGCGCGCAGACGCTGCGCGTGAACGGCCTGTACCGGCACGGCTACATGATCGTGCCCGAAGTCGCCGACGAAGCCGTGCGCTTTGCCGCGGCGCTGCTCGATGGCCGCATTGGCGACGCCGAAGCTTTCGCCGACTGGCAACGCGCTGCGCGCTGGAGCGAGCTGTTTCAACTGGACTGTGCGCGGGAACCGGCATGAGCGTTGCGCATCCGCGGATGAAATAACCGCGGGCAAGCCAGCACGTGCCGCTCCCGCTATTGACTGAACCGTATTCGAACACCATGGACATTCATATCAATCAGAAGCCGTTGTCGCTGCCCGAAGGCGCGACTGTCGCCGATGCGCTCGCCGCGTTCGGCGCGCGTCCGCCGTTCGCGGTCGCACTGAACGGCGATTTCGTCGCGCGCACCCAGCATGCGGCGCGCGCGCTGCAGCCGGGCGACAAGCTCGATGTCGTGCAACCCGTGGCTGGCGGCTAAGCGCCGCACCACGCCTTGCCGGAGACCAGGATTATGCAAATGACTGCCCCCCAAACCGCCGACGCGCTCACGCTGTACGGCCAAACCTTCGCGAGTCGGGTGCTGCTCGGCACTTCGCGCTATCCCTCGCTGCAATCGCTGTCCGATTCGATCGACGCGGCGCGACCCGGCATGGTGACCGTTGCTTTGCGCCGGCAGATGAACGAAGGCGGCGCCGAAGCCGGCTTTTTCGACCTGCTCAAGCGCCACGGCGTGCCGCTTTTGCCCAATACCGCCGGCTGCCTGACGGTCGGCGAGGCGGTGACCACCGCGCACATGGCGCGCGAAATCTTTGAGACCGACTGGATCAAGCTCGAACTGATCGGCGACGACTACACGTTGCAGCCCGATCCGGTCGGCCTGATCGAAGCGGCGACGCAGTTGATCAAGGACGGTTTCAAGGTGCTGCCGTACTGCACCGAAGATCTGGTGATCGGCCGCCGTCTGCTCGACGCGGGCTGCGAGGCGCTGATGCCGTGGGGCGCGCCGATCGGTACCGGCAAGGGCGTGATCAATCCGTACGGCCTGCGCGTGTTGCGCGAACGTCTGCCGGATGTGCCGCTGATCGTCGACGCCGGCCTCGGCGTGCCGTCGCACGCGGCGCAGGTAATGGAGTGGGGCTTCGACGGCGTGCTGCTGAACACCGCCGTGTCGCAGGCAACGCACCCTGACGCGATGGCGCGCGCCTTTGCGCTGGGCGTCGAAGCGGGCCGCCAGGCTTTTCTGGCGGGGCCGATGGCCGAGCGCGAAAGCGCGCACGCGAGCACGCCGGTGGTCGGCATGCCGTTCTGGCATCAAGACGGGAGTGCTGCATGACGCAAACTTTGCCTTTGACCGGCCGCGACCTCTTCTGGCCGCCCGCCGATGAACTCACCGAAGCCGCCGAGCGGATCCGCGCCCGCCTGGGCGACTGGCCGCCGACGCACGCGCCGTGGCGCATTTGCCTGACCGCGCCGGACGAGCCGAACGGCGGCGACCTGATCGTTGTCGCCGACGCGCAACAGCACGGCGAACAGGTGGCGCGCTGGCAGGTGCAGGGCGCCGGCGTGATCGTCGCAGCCGAGAATGCGGCGACGCTCCATCTGGGCGGCGAGAAATACGGGTTGGAAGGCCATCTGGCGGAAGACTGGATAGCCGCGCTGGCGGCGTTTCTGGACTGCGGTTTCGATCCGCACGACGCGCTGGTGCTGGCTTTGGCCTGGCGTGACGGCGACGAAACCCGTGCGGACGACGCCTTTCCGGCCGATATTGCCCGCTTCCCGCGTCTGACCGGCCTGCCGGCCGCGCCGGCGCAAGCTTTTGCGCGTTGTCCCGACCGGCTTGGCCTGTATCCGGTACTGCCGACCGCGGAATGGGTCGAACGGGTGGCGGCCCTCGGCGTAAAGACAATCCAGTTGCGCCGCAAATCGGCCGAACCCGCCGACGAACTGAAGCGCGAAATCGCTCGTTCTGTCGCTGCGGGTCGCGAGCACGATGCCCAGGTTTTCATCAACGATCACTGGCTGGCCGCGCTGGAAGCGGGCGCTTACGGCGTCCACCTGGGCCAGGAAGACGTGCACACGGCCGATTTGTCGGCGCTTGCCGGCGCCGGCATCCGGCTTGGCCTGTCGACGCACGGCTTCTACGAGATTCTGAAAGCACTGCATTTCCGGCCCAGCTATATTGCGTTGGGCGCCGTGTTTCCGACCACGACCAAGTTCATGCCGACCGCACCGCAGGGGCTCAAGCGTCTGGCGCGGTATGTGCGCCTGCTCGACGGCGTCGTGCCGCTGGTGGCGATCGGCGGGATCGATTTGCAGGTGCTGCCCCAAGTGCTGGCGACGGGTGTAGGCTGCGCCGCGGTTGTGCGCGCCGTGACCGAGGCCGCCGATCCGGCTGCCGCGGTTTCTGCGCTGCAACATGCGTTTACGCAATAATCGTCAAAGTCAGTAAAGGGACGGGGCACCTCACGGCAGCTTTTGCATGATGGCCCTATAATTCGGCCTTCCGTGTAAAAGGACTGTCAGTTTCGTGTCTTCCTCCCCCGAGACCTTACTCGAGCTGCGTGACGTCGACTTCGGTTATGGCGACCGGCTCGTCCTGTCGAACCTGAATCTGCGCTTCAAGCGTGGCCAGGTCGTCGCGGTCATGGGCGGCTCGGGTTGCGGCAAGACCACGGTGCTGCGCCTGATCGGCGGTCTGGTGCGCGCGCAGCGCGGCCAGATCCTGTTTCAAGGCCATGACATCGGCCAGCAGACGCGCGACGGTCTCTACGCGCTGCGCCGCAAGATGGGCATGCTGTTCCAGTTCGGCGCACTGTTCACCGACATGTCGGTGTTCGAGAACGTCGCGTTCGCACTGCGCGAGCACACCGACCTCCCCGAAGAACTGATCCGCGATCTCGTATTGATGAAGCTCAACGCGGTTGGGTTGCGCGGCGCGCGCGATCTCGCACCGTCGGAGATTTCGGGCGGCATGGCGCGGCGCGTGGCGCTGGCCCGGGCGATTGCGCTCGACCCCGAGCTGATGATGTACGACGAACCGTTCGCCGGCCTCGATCCGATCTCGCTCGGCATCACCGCGAACCTGATTCGCGCGCTGAATCAGGCGCTTGGCGCAACCTCGATTCTCGTCACGCACGACGTCCCGGAATCGTTCGCGATCGCCGATTACGTCTATTTCCTCGCCAACGGCGGGGTGCATGCCGAAGGCACCCCGGCCGAGCTGCGTGCGTCGACCGACGCCACGGTGCGCCAGTTCATCGACGGCGCGCCGGACGGTCCATTCAAATTCCACTACCCCAGCCAGACGCCGCTCGCGGCGGACTTCGGCATTGGCGGAGGTCAGTCATGATCAGTGCTTTGGGTCGATCGGTGATCGACGGCTTGGGCACGGCCGGCTATGCCACGCGTTTCTTCTTCCGGCTGCTGTTCGAATTTTTCCCACTATTGCGCCGGCCGCGCCTTGTCACGAAGCAGATCCACTTCGTGGGTAATTATTCGCTGGTGATCATCGCCGTGTCGGGGCTGTTCGTCGGTTTCGTGCTCGGCTTGCAAGGGTATTACACGCTCAACCGCTATGGTTCCGAGCAGGCGTTGGGGCTGCTGGTCGCGCTTTCGCTGGTGCGCGAGCTCGGTCCGGTGGTCACCGCGCTCCTTTTCGCGGGCCGTGCCGGCACGTCGCTCACGGCCGAGATCGGTTTGATGAAGGCAGGCGAGCAACTCACCGCGATGGAAATGATGGCGGTGGATCCGGTGAAGGTGGTGGTAGCGCCGCGGCTGTGGGCGGGGATCATTGCCATGCCGATTCTGGCCGCGATTTTCAGCGCGGTCGGTGTGTTCGGTGGTTATGTGGTGGGCGTGCTGCTGATCGGCGTCGATGCCGGCGCGTTCTGGTCGCAGATGCAAGGCGGTGTCGACGTCTGGCGCGATGTGGGCGCCGGGGTCATCAAGAGCGTGGTGTTCGGGCTCGCGGTGACCTTCGTGGCGCTGTTTCAGGGCTACGAAGCCAAGCCGACGCCGGAAGGCGTGTCGCGCGCCACGACCAAGACGGTCGTGTACGCGTCGCTCGCGGTGCTCGGCCTCGATTTTCTGTTGACCGCACTGATGTTCAGCTAAGACTGCGCTGCACGTTTCTGCTCAGCGAACGCGCCCGGGTTCGCGCGTGAGCGAAGCGGCAGCAGCGTGGCGGATTCACTTTGGGATGACGATGAAAAAGACTGCTCTCGACTTCTGGGTCGGCCTGTTCGTGGTGTTGGGTTTCGTGGCGTTGCTGTTTCTCGCGCTGAAGGCAGGCAATATGAGCTCGTTGTCGTTTCAGGCAACGTACCCGGTCAAGCTCAAATTCGACAATATCGGCGGACTGAAGGCGCGCGCACCGGTAAAGAGCGCGGGCGTGACGGTCGGCCGGGTCGACTCGATCGGCTTTGACAGCAATTCGTATCAGGCTGTCGTCACGATCGACATCGACAAGCAATATCCGTTTCCGAAAGATACCTCGGCGAAGATCCTGACTTCGGGTCTGCTCGGCGAGCAATACATCGGGCTCGAACCCGGTGGCGATAGCGAGATGCTTAAGGCGGGTGACACGATTTCGATGACGCAGTCGGCGATCGTGCTGGAAAACCTGATCGGACAATTCCTGTACAGCAAGGCCGCGGACTCGGGTGCGTCCAAGCCTGGCGCGGGTTCGGCTGCGCCTGCGGCCGCCCCTGCCACGGTGCCCGCGCCGGCGGCATCGACTCCGCCCGCCTCCGGCGCGGCCGGTCAATAAGGAGAATAAAAATGCAGACCCTACGCAAACGAGGTGTGCGCACTGTCCAGATAGCGACGTTCGCACTGGCGGCCGCTACGCTAGCCGGCTGCTCGAGCGTGCCGACCCCGACCAAGGGCGACCCGCTCGAGGGCCTGAACCGCACCATCTTCACCGTCAACGACAAGCTCGACCAGTACGCGCTGAAGCCGGTCGCCAAGGGCTACGTCTTCATCACGCCGCAGCCGGTGCGCGACAGCGTCACCAACTTCTTTTCGAATATCGGCGACGTCTACATTGCGGCGAACAACCTGCTGCAGTTGAAGATCACCGATGGCGTCGAAGACATCATGCGGATCGTGATCAATACGGTGTTCGGCGTCGGCGGGCTGTTCGACGTGGCGACGCTCGCCAAGCTGCCCAAGCACGACAACGACCTCGGCCTGACGCTCGGTCACTATGGCGTGCCGGCAGGTCCCTACCTCGTGCTGCCGCTGTTCGGTCCGAGCACGGTGCGCGATGCGGTCGGCTCGATCGGTAATTACTATGTCAATCCGCTCAGCTACATTCATCCGGACGGGCTGAGCTGGGCGTTGTACGGCCTGAATGTGATCAACACGCGTGCGAATCTGTTGAGCGCGAGCGACGTGCTCGAAGGCGCCGCGCTGGACAAGTATTCGTTCGTGCGCAACGCGTATCTGCAACGCCGCCAGTATTTGTTGTCGGACGGCAAGCAATCGCAGGCGCTGCCGAACTACGGCGACGAAGCGCCGCTGCCGAAGTATGACGACGTGGAGGGCGGCGCGGCTGCGGCGCCGGCAGGCACGCAGGGTGCTGCCGCGAACGCGTCGGGCGCCTCGGGTGCAGCGGCTGCAACGCCGACGCAAGCCGGCACGGCAGCAGCGCCGGAAGCTGCTTCAGGCAGCGCGGCAACGCCGCCGCTCGATCTGAACGGCGGTCCGGAAACCACGCAGATTCCGGCGGGTCAACTGGTCCCGCCGCAGCGGTTCAACTTCCCGTCATTCAAATTGCGTTGATCGTGCAGCCGTAACACCTCGAAACGACTCTCGCAGTTTGCGCATGGATTGCTGCTGAACTCGCGTGTTAATGTCGGCTCAAACGGTTGCACTATTTTTAAAGCAAGGCTCGATATGAAAAAATTCTTCCTGTTTCCTTTGTTTGCTGCGCTGTTTTCGTTCGCCAGTGCCGGTGCCTCGGCACAAACGGTCGACTCCAGTTCGCCTGACGCCCTGATCAAGACCGTCACACAGCAAGTGATCGACGCCGTGCGCGCCGACAAGTCGATCCAGCAAGGCGACATTTCGCACATCACCCAGCTCGTCAACGAAAAAATCCTGCCGTACACCGATTTCCGCCGCACCACGCAGCTGGCAATGGGCCGCAACTGGCGCACCGCCACGCCGGAGCAGCAAAATCAGGTGGTCGAGCAGTTCAAGATGCTGCTGATCCGCACGTACTCGGGCGCGCTCGCCCAGGTCCGCGATCAGCAGATCCAGTACAAGCCGTTCCGCATGAATCCGGACGACACCGACACGGTGGTTCGCTCGGTCGTGATGAACAACGGCTCGCCGATCGAACTCGACTACCGTCTGTACAAGACCCCGCAAGGCTGGCGCGTCTATGACATCAACGTGCTCGGCGCGTGGCTGATCCAGGCGTATCAGCAGCAGTTCAACGAGCAGATCCAGCAGAAGGGCGTGGACGGGTTGATCCAGTTCCTCACGCAGCGTAATCAGCAACTCGCCGCGGGCAAGCAGTCGTGAGCGAAGTGCTGAACGCCGCCGTCGCGAGCCGCTTCGAAAGCGGCGCGACGCTGACCCACGAGAGCGCGAAAGCCGCGTTCGAGGCGGGTTTGCAGCGTATCGCGGCGGGCGCGAACGGCGTGGACTGCGCGCCGCTCGTGCAATTCGATTCGACCGCGCTCGCCGTCCTGCTCGCGTGGGAGCGTGCCGCTCAGGCACGCGGCGCCGCGTTCCAGATCGTCAACCTGCCGGCTGGTCTCGCCAGCCTTGCACAAGCCTATGGCGTCGACACCCTGTTGTGTCGGCCGCAGTGAGCGCTCAAGTGCCGACTCTCCTCTCAGGCTGCTTGCAGCGCGCACGACATTGACGCTCCCATAGCGTCACTTCCAATCGCCCCGGCTCAGCCGGGGCCGCCGATTTTTGCCCTATAATCAAACGTTTTTTGGGGCATATAACCGGCCCCAATTTCGTCCCTTCCAGCATTTTTGCGCCCCCTCGGGGCTCCTTTAGGCGCCGCGACGCACGCGGCCCATAGTCATGTCAGCCATAGAAATTCGTAACGTCAAGAAGCGCTACAAGGACTTGCAAGCGCTCAAGGGCGTCAGCCTCACGGTGGAAGAAGGCGAGTTCTTCGGACTGCTCGGTCCGAACGGCGCGGGCAAGACGACGCTCATCAGCATACTCGCCGGTCTCGCACGCGCCGATGAAGGCAGCATCGCGGTTCGTGGCCACGACGTAGTCAGCGACTTCCGCGACGCGCGCCGCGCGCTCGGCGTGGTGCCGCAGGAACTCGTGTTCGATCCGTTCTTCACCGTCCGCGAAACCTTGCGCATCCAGTCCGGCTACTACGGGCTGCGCAATAACGACGCGTGGATCGACGAGATCATGGCCAATCTCGACCTCACCGACAAAGCCGACGCCAACATGCGCGCGCTATCCGGCGGCATGAAGCGCCGCGTGCTCGTCGCGCAGGCGCTGGTGCACCGGCCGCCGGTGATCGTGCTGGATGAGCCGACCGCGGGCGTCGACGTCGAGCTGCGTCAAACCTTGTGGAAATTTATCTCGCGCCTGAATCGCGAAGGTCACACGATCGTGCTGACCACGCACTATCTGGAAGAAGCCGAATCGCTGTGCGACCGCATCGCGATGTTGCGGCGCGGCGAGGTCGTGGCGCTCGAGCGCACCAGCACGCTTCTGCAACGCTTCGCCGGCATGCAGTTGTTCCTGCGCTTTACAGAAGGCGTGTTGCCGGCCGAGTTGCGTCCCCTCGAAGTGGACAGCGGCACGGGCAACGGCAATGGCCGTCAGCATCTGCTGCGCCTCGCGAGCTACGACGACGTCGAGCGGATTCTCGCGCAGTGCCGCGCGGCGGGCTGTACATTCGAAGAAATCGAGGTCCGCAAAGCCGACCTCGAAGATGTGTTCGTTCAGGTGATGAACGGTCCGGAAGTGATCGAGGGGCTTGCATGAGCGGTTACAGTGGTTTCAGTACGCTGTTTTACAAGGAAATCCTGCGTTTCTGGAAGGTGGCGTTCCAGACCGTGCTGGCGCCGGTCATCACCGCGCTGTTGTATCTGACGATTTTCGGCCACGCGTTGCGCGGTCACGTTCAGGTCTATCCGGGCGTCGAATACACGAGCTTCCTGATTCCCGGCCTCGTGATGATGAGCGTGTTGCAGAACGCCTTTGCCAACAGTTCGTCCTCGCTGATCCAGTCGAAGATCACCGGTAACCTGGTGTTCGTGCTGCTGCCGCCGCTCTCGCACTACGAGATGTTCGGCGCGTATGTGCTCGCGGCTGTGGCACGGGGTCTGGCGGTCGGCTTCGGTGTGTTTATCGTGACGATCTGGTTCGTGCCGGTCAGCTTCAGTGCGCCGCTTTACATTATCGCGTTCGCCATCTTTGGCGCGGCGATCCTGGGCACGCTTGGTTTGATCGCGGGCATCTGGGCCGAAAAGTTCGATCAGCTTGCTGCATTTCAAAACTTTCTGATTATGCCGCTCACGTTCCTCTCGGGCGTGTTCTACTCGACGCACACGCTGCCGCCGGTGTGGCGCGAAGTGTCGCGGCTCAATCCCTTTTTCTACATGATCGACGGCTTTCGCTACGGTTTCTTCGGGATGTCGGATATCAATCCGCTCGAGAGCCTCGCGATCGTTGCCGGTTTCTTTGTGGTGCTGGCCGTGGTGGCGATGCGCATGCTCGCTTCCGGCTACAAACTGCGCCACTGATCAGGAGCTTCTCTCATGTTGCCGACTCCCGAACAGGTCAAGCAATACATCGCGGCTGGACTCGCTTGCCAGCATCTCGAAGTCGAGGGCGACGGTCAGCATTTCTTCGCGACCATCGTTTCGCCGAGCTTCGAAGGCAAGCGTTTGATCGCGCGCCATCAACTCGTGTATGCGGCGCTCGGCGACCGCATGCGCGAAGAAATCCACGCGCTCAGCATGAAGACGCTGACGCCCGCCGAATGGCAGAACGCGTAATCTGGAAATTTAGTGCGAATTACTCAAGAAGGGCGCGACGCCGGTAGCGGCGCGTCGAACAAAGTCAAAGCGGGCCCGGCTGAAGTCCGGGTCGATCAGGAACTGACAGGCATGGATAAACTCGTCATTGAAGGTGGCTACCCGCTGTCGGGCGAAGTCGTCGTCTCAGGCGCGAAGAACGCGGCGTTGCCGATCCTGTGCGCGAGTCTGCTCAGCGCGGAGCCGGTGCATCTGGAGAACGTGCCCGACTTGCAGGACGTGCGCACGATGCTGAAGCTGCTCGGCCAGATGGGCGTGCGCATCGAGAGCGGTGAGGGGCGGGTGTCGCTGGATGCATCGAAGGTCGATAACCTCGTCGCGCCGTATGAAATGGTGAAGACCATGCGTGCGTCGATTCTGGTGCTCGGCCCGCTGGTGGCGCGCTTCGGCCACGCCAGGGTGTCGCTGCCGGGTGGCTGCGCGATCGGCGCGCGTCCGGTGGATCAGCACATCAAGGGCCTGCAGGCCATGGGCGCGGAAATCACGATCGAGCACGGCTTCATCGAAGCGCGCGCGAAGCGTCTGAAGGGCACGCGTATCGTGACCGATATGATCACCGTGACGGGCACCGAAAATCTGCTGATGGCAGCGGTGCTGGCTGAAGGCGAGACGGTCATCGAGAACGCCGCGCGTGAGCCGGAAGTGGGCGACCTCGCGCATCTGCTGGTCGAGATGGGCGCAAAAATCGAAGGTATCGGCACCGACCGTCTGGTCATCCAGGGCGTCGACAGGTTGCATGGCGCGAAGCACACGGTGATTCCGGATCGTATTGAAGCCGGTACATTCCTGTGCGCGGTCGCGGCCGCCGGCGGCGATGTCACCTTGCGTAAAGTACGTCCGCTGATCCTGGAAGCCGTGACCGAAAAGCTGCGTGAAGCAGGCGTCACGGTCGAAGAAGGCGACGACTGGATGCGCGTTCGCATGGACAAGCGGCCGAGCGCGGTGAGCTTCCGCACGTCCGAATATCCCGCGTTCCCGACCGACATGCAGGCGCAGTTCATGGCGCTCAACACGATCGCGGACGGCACCTCGCAAGTCGTCGAGACGATCTTCGAGAACCGCTACATGCACGTGCAGGAATTGAACCGCCTCGGCGCGAGCATCACGATTGACGGCAACACCGCGCTCGTGACCGGCGTCGAGAAACTGTCCGGCGCGAAGGTGATGGCAACCGACCTGCGCGCTTCGGCGAGCCTGGTAATCGCCGCGCTGCGTGCCGAAGGTGAAACGCTGATCGACCGCATCTATCACCTGGATCGGGGTTACGACCGGATGGAAACCAAGCTCAACGCCATCGGCGCCAAGGTGCGTCGTATCGCCGGGAGCCAGGCATGAGTTCGATGCCGCAAACGTCGTCGTCGCCGGCCGTGAGCGCGCCGCTTACGCTGGCTTTGTCGAAAGGGCGTATCTTCGAAGAGACGCTGCCGCTGCTCGCCGCGGCCGGCATTGAAGTTGCCGAAGATCCGGAAACTTCGCGCAAGCTGATTCTGCCCACCACGGACGCGAATGTGCGCGTGATCATCGTGCGCGCCACAGATGTTCCGACCTACGTCGAATACGGCGCGGCCGATTTCGGCGTGGCAGGCAAAGACGTCCTGCTCGAGCACGGCGGCAGCGGGCTGTATCAGCCGGTCGACCTGGATATCGCGCGGTGCCGTATGTCGGTGGCGGTGGCGGCCGGATTCGACTACGCGAACGCGGTGCGCCAGGGCGCACGCCTGCGCGTGGCGACCAAGTACGTTGAGACCGCACGTGAGCATTTTGCCGCCAAGGGTGTGCACGTCGACCTGATCAAGCTGTACGGTTCGATGGAGCTGGCGCCGCTGGTCGGTCTCGCTGACGCGATCGTCGACCTGGTGAGTTCGGGCAACACCTTGCGCGCCAACAATCTTGTCGAGGTGGAGGAGATCATGCAGATTTCGTCGCGCCTCGTTGTGAATCAGGCGGCGCTGAAGCTCAAGCGCGCCGCGCTGCGACCGATCCTCGACGCATTCGAACGCGCGTCGAAGGCCGGCACCGCGGCCGCCTGAATCGTTTGACCACGCGCGTGGTCAGGCTTTAACGCGCGCCTTACCGAAACGGATACCCGTATGTCTATCAAGATTCGCAAACTCGATTCCAGCGCGCCCGACTTTCACAAGGCGCTGCACGCGGTGCTCGCGTTCGAGGCGAGCGAAGACGAAGCAATCGAGCGCTCGGTCGCGCAGATTCTGAATGACGTGAAGGCGCGCGGCGACGCCGCGGTGCTGGAGTACACGAACCGCTTCGACCGGGTCGAGGCGAAGAGCGTCGAAGCGCTCGAGTTGCCGATGTCGGAACTCGAAGCCGCGCTGGAAAGCCTCGAGCCGAAGCGCCGTGCGGCGCTCGAAGCGGCGGCGGCGCGCGTGCGCGGTTACCACGAGAAGCAGAAGATCGAGTGCGGCAGCCATAGCTGGCAGTACACGGAAGCCGACGGCACCGTGCTCGGCCAGAAGGTCACGCCGCTGGATCGCGCGGGTATCTATGTGCCGGGCGGCAAGGCGGCGTATCCGTCGTCGGTGCTGATGAACGCGATTCCGGCCCGCGTGGCCGGTGTGCGTGAAATCGTCATGGTCGTGCCCACGCCGGACGGCGTGAAAAATCCGCTGGTGCTGGCGGCTGCCTTGCTGGGCGGTGTGGATCGCGTGTTCACGATCGGCGGCGCGCAGGCAGTGGGCGCACTGGCGTACGGCACGGAAACGGTGCCGGCGGTCGACAAGATCTGCGGCCCGGGCAATGCCTATGTCGCCTCGGCCAAGCGCCGTGTGTTCGGCACAGTCGGGATCGACATGATCGCCGGGCCGTCGGAAATTCTCGTGTTGTGCGACGGTACGACGGACCCGCGCTGGATCGCGATGGATCTGTTCTCGCAAGCCGAGCACGACGAGCTCGCGCAATCCATCCTGCTGTGTCCGGACGATGCATTCATTGCCCGCGTGCGTGACGCGATCAACGAATTGCTGCCTACCATGCCGCGTCAAGACGTGATCCGCGCGTCGCTCGAAGGCCGTGGTGCGCTGATCAAGGTGCGCGATATGGCCGAGGCCTGCGCGATTGCCAACGACATCGCACCGGAGCATCTCGAAATCTCCGCGCTGGAGCCGCATCAATGGGGTCAGTTGATTCGCCACGCCGGTGCGATCTTCCTCGGCCGCTACACCAGCGAAAGCCTCGGCGACTACTGCGCGGGGCCGAATCATGTGCTGCCTACGTCGCGTACCGCACGGTTTTCGTCCCCGTTGGGCGTCTACGATTTCTTCAAGCGCTCGAGCGTGATCGAGGTCAGCGCGGAAGGCGCGCAGACACTGGGTGAGATCGCCGCCGAACTCGCTTACGGCGAAGGCCTGCAGGCTCACGCCCGTAGTGCTGAATACCGGATGCGGCAAGGCGGCTGACCGTACAGGCGCGGGGCGGGCATCAAACCGATGCCCGCGAAATTTACCGACGGATTTCGCGCGGTTTCCCGTTAAATAACGACAATACAGACCAACCTGGGGCAGTCCCCAAGCCGCCGATACCCGCTGCCGGGCCGGCGTCCTTCATGTGGGCCGGTCCACTGACTTATGACGACACCTCAAGATATCATCCGCCGCGACGTGCTCGCGATGACGAGCTATCCGGTTCCTGACGCCACGGGCTACATCAAGCTCGACGCGATGGAAAACCCGTTCCCGCTGCCACCGGTGCTTGCCGCCCATCTGGGCGAGCATCTGGCCGGGGTGGCGCTGAATCGCTACCCGGCGCCGCGTCCGGAAGCGCTGATCGAAAAGATCAAGCGCGTTATGGGCGTGCCCGCGGGTTGCGAGGTGCTGCTGGGTAACGGCTCGGATGAAATCATCAGCATGGTGTCGGTGGCGTGCGCGCAACCGGGCGCCAAAGTGCTCGCGCCGGTGCCGGGTTTCGTGATGTATCAGATGTCGGCGAAGCTGGCGAATCTGGACTTCATCGGCGTGCCGCTGAAGTCCGATTTCACGCTCGACACCGAAGCGATGCTGGCGGCGATCGCCGAGCATGAGCCGGCGATCGTTTATCTGGCCTACCCGAACAATCCGACCGGCACGCTGTACGACGACGCGGACATGGAGCGCATCATCGCCGCAGCGAACAAAAGCCTGGTGGTGATCGACGAGGCCTACCAGCCGTTCGCGCAGCAAAGCTGGTTGCCGCGTGCCGATGCGTTCGACAACGTCGTTGTGATGCGCACCGTGTCCAAGCTCGGTCTAGCCGGGATCCGCCTCGGTTATCTGGTCGGCAAACCCGCGTGGCTCACCGAATTCGACAAGGTGCGGCCGCCTTACAACACCAACGTGCTGACGCAAGCCGCCGCCGATTTCCTGCTCGATCACGTCGACGTGCTCGACGCTCAAGCCGCGCAATTGCGTGAAGAACGCACGAAACTCGCGCAAGCCGTGGCCGAGCTGCCGGGTGCCGAAGTGTTCCCGAGCGCCGGCAACTTCCTGCTGGTGCGGGTGCCTGATGCATCCGTTATGTTCGAAACGCTGCTGGCAGCACGGGTTTTGATCAAAAACGTGAGTAAAATGCATCCATTGCTGGTCAATTGCGTGCGTTTGACCGTCGGTTCGCCCGAAGAAAACGCCCAGTTGATCGCCGGACTGAAACTCGTATTGCACTGAACGGCTAGCTGAATGGCCGCGTGAGCGCTTTTCCCCATGGCGAAAAGCGCGCGCGGGCCACCGCTCGCTGTTTCCCATCCCACCTACCTATCGCTTTCTAGCTAGATTCGAGGAATTACCATGCGCCTTGCGGAAGTCGTTCGCAATACCAGCGAAACGCAGATCCGTGTGAAGATCAATCTGGACGGCACCGGTCAGCAGAAGCTGGCCACCGGCGTGCCGTTTCTTGATCACATGCTCGACCAGATCGCACGGCACGGCTTGTTCGATCTCGACATCGAAGCGCATGGCGACCTCGAAATCGACGACCACCATACGGTCGAAGACGTCGGCATCACGCTCGGTCAGGCCGTTGCCAAGGCAATCGGCGAGCGCAAGGGCATTCGCCGCTACGGTCATGCCTACGTGCCGCTCGACGAAGCGCTGTCGCGCGTCGTGATCGATTTTTCCGGCCGTCCGGGCCTCGAATTCCACGTGCCGTTCACGCGCGCGCGCATCGGCACGTTCGACGTCGATCTCTCCATCGAATTTTTCCGCGGCTTCGTGAACCACGCCGGCGTCACGCTGCATATCGACAACCTGCGCGGCTTGAACGCCCATCATCAGATGGAAACGGTGTTCAAGGCGTTCGGGCGTGCCTTGCGCATGGCCGTCGAACTGGACGAACGCGCGGCGGGGCAGATTCCGTCGACCAAGGGCAGCCTTTAAGCGCTCATTTACCAGTCTCGAGACCAGGACCGGCTGCGCTTGCCCGCACCCGGTGTGCGATGGACATTCTGAAGTCGTTTATTTCGCTGCTGGCGCTGATCAACCCGGTCGGCGCCATTCCGTTCTTTATGAGCCTGACGGCGCATCAGAGCGACGTGGAGCGGCGTAGAACCATCCGTATCGCGGCGATTTCGGTGTTTTGCGTGATTGCGGTGACCACGCTGCTCGGGCAGCAGATCATCAGCTTCTTTGGCATTTCGGTCGGGTCGCTTGAAGTCGGCGGCGGGATCATCATGCTGCTGATGGCGATCAACATGCTGAACGCGCAGATCGGCAACAGTCGTTCGACGCCGGAAGAGCGCCATGAAGCCGAGCAGAAGGACAACATCGCGGTCGTGCCGCTGGCGATTCCGCTACTGACCGGCCCGGGCGCGATCAGCACCACGATTATTTACGCGGCCGGTTCGGCGCACTGGTACGACCGGTTGAGCCTCGTGGCGATCGGCGCGGTACTGGCGGCGATCTGCTTTTTTTCGCTGCGCCTCGCTGAACCGATTGCCCGCTGGGTGGGTCGCACGGGGATCAACATCGGCACGCGGCTCATGGGTTTGATGTTATCGGCGCTGGCGGTGGAATTCATCGTCGATGGATTGAAGGCATTGCTGCCTAACTTGAAATGAAAACTTCGATAGCGATTGTGGATTACGGAATGGGCAACCTGCGTTCGGTTGCCCAGGCATTGCGCAAAGCCGCGCCGGAAGCGGACGTGGCGATCGTCGATCAGCCCGAGGCAATCCGTTCGGCCGACCGCGTGGTGCTGCCCGGTCAGGGCGCGATGCCCGACTGCATGCGCAGTCTGGCCGAATCCGGCCTGCAGGAGGCGGTCATTGAAGCCTCGCGCAGCAAACCGCTGATGGGCGTGTGCGTGGGCGAGCAGATGCTGTTCGACTGGAGCGCGGAAGGCGATACGCCTGGCTTGGGCTTGTTGCCGGGCAAAGTGCTGCGCTTCGACCTGGAAGGCCAGGTGCAGGACGACGGTTCGCGCTTCAAGGTGCCGCAAATGG
The DNA here is from genome assembly GCF_059567945.1 of Paraburkholderia sp. BGA-UO-ETr-F12. NCBI lineage: Bacteria > Pseudomonadati > Pseudomonadota > Betaproteobacteria > Burkholderiales > Burkholderiaceae > Paraburkholderia > Paraburkholderia sp. BGA-UO-ETr-F12. The sequence continues at coordinate 77,690 of NZ_JCAQOZ010000018.1, forward strand.
GCTGGAACCGCGTGCGTCAGGCGCTGCCGCATCCGTTGTGGGACGGCGTTGCGGACAACGCGTTTTTCTACTTCGTGCACAGCTATTACGTCGTGCCGGACAACGCCGCCCATACCACGGGCGAAACGGTGTACGGTGTGCCCTTTACCTCGGCGGTGGCGCGGGATAACATCTTCGCGACCCAATTTCACCCGGAAAAGAGCGCCGAGGCGGGGCTGCGCGTGTATCGCAACTTCGTGCACTGGAACCCGTGAGCGCCTTTTTTCGTCCTGTTGCCGTGCGCCGTTCCGCGACCCGCAGGGCGGCTGCCGCGCGCCGCCACCGTAGCACGTTGATTTCCTCCCGAGAGGACGCCCGGCAAGGGTGCCGAAAGAGTTGTACTAAACTAGCGGAACGGCGTTACGGCGAGCTGGCTTACCAGACGCTGCCGCCAACCTTCAACCACCTCCCAGACAACACCCGATTGCTATGCTGCTGATTCCCGCCATCGACCTGAAAGATGGTCAGTGTGTACGCCTCAAACAGGGCGATATGGACCAGGCGACGATATTTTCCGAGGAACCGGCGGCAATGGCCCGGCATTGGGTCGACCGCGGCGCCCGCCGTCTGCATCTTGTCGATCTGAATGGCGCATTCGCCGGCAAGCCGAAAAACGAAGACGCGATTCGCGCGATCATCGAGGAAGTGGGTGGCGAGATTCCCGTCCAGCTGGGCGGCGGTATCCGCGACCTGAACACGATCGAGCGCTATCTGGACGACGGTTTGTCCTACGTCATCATCGGCACGGCTGCGGTGAAGAATCCGGGCTTCCTGCAGGATGCCTGCACGGCTTTCGGCGGCCACATCATCGTCGGGCTGGATGCGAAAGACGGCAAAGTGGCCACCGACGGCTGGAGCAAGCTGACCGGCCATGAAGTGGCTGATCTGGCGCGCAAGTTCGAGGATTATGGCTGCGAGTCGATCATCTACACGGACATCGGCCGCGACGGCATGCTGCAGGGCATCAACATCGAAGCCACGGTTCGTCTGGCGCGCGCGGTGAAGATTCCGGTGATCGCGAGCGGCGGCCTGTCGAATCTCACGGACATCGAATCGCTATGCGAAGTCGAGGACGAGGGCATCGAAGGCGTGATCTGCGGCCGGGCAATCTACTCGGGCGATCTGGACTTCGCGGCGGCGCAAACCCTCGCGGACCGGCTGCGCGAATCGGACGACGCTTAAGGTCGAATGCCTGAAGCGCCGCGGTCAACCTGGAATCGGCGCGGCAGGCAGCAGCGAACTCGAAAGCGGACGCAACGGCGTGTTCCGAAAGCGCGTCAAGCCGCATCTTTGTTTGCACATTGTTGCGGTATGACGCGGCTCGCCGCGCCGGCACAGCGCCGCTCGTGAAGATTCAGGCGAGCGGCCTCATCAGCGGTATTGGCAGAATTGCAAGATCATGGCTCTAGCTAAACGCATCATCCCCTGTCTCGACGTCACGGCTGGACGCGTGGTCAAGGGCGTCAACTTCGTCGAACTGCGCGATGCCGGCGACCCGGTCGAAATCGCGCGCCGCTACGACGACCAGGGCGCCGACGAACTCACCTTCCTCGACATCACCGCCACCTCCGACCAGCGCGACCTGATCCTGCCGATCATCGAGGCGGTCGCCTCGCAGGTGTTCATTCCGCTGACGGTCGGCGGCGGCGTGCGCGCCGTCGAAGACGTGCGGCGGCTGTTGAATGCGGGCGCGGACAAGATCAGCATGAACTCGTCGGCGGTCGCGAATCCGCAACTCGTGCGCGACGCGACGGACAAATACGGCTCGCAGTGCATCGTCGTTGCGATCGACGCGAAGCGCGTCTCTGCGGACGGCGAACCGCCGCGCTGGGAAGTCTTCACGCATGGTGGGCGCAAGGCCACCGGCCTCGAGGCCGTCGAATGGGCGCGCAAGATGGCCGAACTGGGTGCGGGCGAGATCCTGCTGACCAGCATGGACCGCGACGGCACCAAGAGCGGCTTCGATCTCGCGCTCACGCGCGCGGTGTCCGATGCCGTGTCGGTTCCCGTGATCGCCTCCGGCGGCGTCGGCTCGCTGCAGCATCTGGCCGACGGCATCAAGAACGGTCACGCGGACGCCGTGCTGGCCGCCAGCATCTTCCACTACGGCGAACACACCGTGGGGGAGGCCAAGCGCTTCATGGCCGATCAAGGCATTTCGGTGAGGTTGTAACGTGACGAATTCTTCGGCAGCAGATTGGCTCGACAAGGTCAGGTGGGACGCGAACGGCCTCGTGCCGGTGATCGCGCAGGAAGCCTCGAGCAACGACGTCCTGATGTTCGCGTGGATGAACCGCGAGGCACTGGCGAAAACCGTCGAAACCGGCCGCGCGGTGTACTTTTCGCGTTCGCGCCAGCGCCTGTGGTTCAAGGGCGAAGAATCCGGCCACGTACAGCATGTGCATGAAGTGCGGCTCGATTGCGACGAAGACGTGGTGCTGCTGAAGGTCGAGCAGGTGTCGGGCATCGCTTGCCACACCGGCCGTCACTCGTGCTTTTTCCAGAAATTCGAAGGCACGGTTGAAGATGGCGGCTGGGTCGCCGTCGATCCCGTGTTGAAAGACCCCGAACACATCTACAAATGACGCAATCCACGCCATCTACGTCCACCAGCGACACGCTGCTGCGCCTCGCGGCGATTATCGACAGCCGCAAGGGCGGTGATCCGGACGTCTCGTACGTGTCGCGCCTGTTCCACAAGGGCGATGACGCGATTCTCAAGAAGATCGGCGAAGAAGCCACCGAAGTCGTGCTGGCCGCGAAAGATACGCGCCACGGCGGCGCGCCGAAAGCCCTGGTCGGCGAAGTAGCGGACCTCTGGTTTCACTGTCTCGTGATGCTGTCGCATTTCGACCTGAGTCCGGCTGACGTGGTTGCCGAACTCGAGCGCCGTGAAGGCCTGTCGGGCATCGAGGAAAAGGCGCTGCGCAAGAGCCGCGAGCGTGAAGCGAACGGCGACTGAATGCCGCCTGCCTGCCGCGATGTCTTGAAGTGGCGAACGTCGGCACCCACATTGCACTGAACGCATCGGATCGCATCCTCGGGAGGACGCAAGCATGGAACAGTCGCAAGGGAATTATCCGCCGCCGGTCTACCGCAACGCGATCGAGCCGGAGCGCGAGCGCAGTCTGCGCACGCTCACGCATGTGCTGTACGCGTTGTATGCGGTGCACTGGCTGACCGGTGGCCTGACGATTCTGATCGCGATCATCATCAACTACGTGAAGCGCCCGGATGTGGTGGGCACGCCGTATGAGGCGCATTTCGAGTGGCAGATCCGTACGTTCTGGATGGCTTTGCTGGGTTATGCGATCGGCGGGCTGCTGTTGTTCGTGCTGATCGGTATTCCGGTTCTGTGGGCCGTCAGCATCTGGATGTTGTACCGTATTATCAAAGGCTGGCTGTATCTGTACGATAACAAGCCGTTCGCGAATCCGCGTGGCTGGGTTTGAGTCGAGTCCGGTTGCGGCCGGGCGGGACCTGAACCGCGTCGCGGCACGCTTCGCGCTGTAGCCATACTGTGTCAGGAATACGATGAGCCACGACCCAAACTGCCTGTTCTGCAAGATCGCCGCCGGCGAAATTCCGTCGACCAAAGTTCACGAAGACGAAGAGTTTGTCGCCTTTCGCGACATCCGTCCGGCAGCCGAAACGCATGTGCTGGTGATTCCTCGCAAGCACATCGCCACGCTGTCGAATTGCACCGAAAGCGAGGCGCCGCTGCTTGGTAGAATGCTTGTTTTAGTGGCGCGTCTGGCTGAGCAATTGGGCGTCGCGTACACCGGTGGCGAAACCGGTTTTCGCACGGTAATCAATACGGGGCCAGGTGGCGGGCAAGAGGTGTATCACCTGCACGCGCACATCCTGGCCGGGCCGCGGCCATGGCAGCGGATGGGTTGACGGAAAAGGGCGCTACCGAAGGTGCGCGGCGAGGTTTGGCCGTCAGCACCGGCAACACCGGCAACACCGTGGTTTTTTACCAGGTTGTAATGACGGCGACGTGATCGCCGGGTCAGAATGGCACACCGTGTCGCGGGTCGAATCGAAACAGCCCGCGGCAACGTACAGATGGAGCGTCCGCGCTTCGATTCACGCCGCAAGGCGCACGAGTTTTGCCGCATCACGATGCGGTGTCGGGGTTAAGGAGAGTAGTCATGGGTTCGTTGAGCATTTGGCATTGGCTGATCGTGTTGTTGATCGTGGCGCTCGTGTTCGGCACGAAGAAGCTGCGCAATATCGGTACCGATCTGGGTGGCGCGGTGAAGGGTTTCAAGGAAGGCATGAAGGAAGCCGAAACGCCCGCAGGCGAAGCGCAACAGCGCGAACTGCCGCGTAACGGCACCGTGGATGTGGATGCGAAGGAAAAGACGCCGCGCTCCGGCGATTACCGCTAAGCCGCGGCCCAACCGCGTTACTGACGGACACTTCACTTCATGCTGGACCTCGGTCTAACCAAGATGGCGCTGATCGGCGTCGTCGCGCTGGTCGTACTCGGGCCTGAGCGCCTGCCTCGCGTCGCCCGTACGGCCGGCGCGTTGTTCGGCCGCGCGCAGCGGTATATCAACGACGTGAAGGCGGAAGTGACCCGCGAAATCGAACTCGACGAATTGCGTCGCATGAAAACGGAGTTCGAAGCGGCGGCGAGCAACGTCGAAACCAGCGTTCACGACAATCTGCGCAAGCATGAAGCCGAACTGAACGATGCGTGGAACAGCGGCACGTCGGTGTCGCCGAGCATTGCCGGCGGCGCGCTTGAAGACGTCGGCAATTCGTCTTGGCCGATCAGCACGCCACCGGCAGGTCCCAAACGCAAAAACTGGCGCGTCAAGCAGACCGCCATGCCCACCTGGTACAAGCGCGCCACTGCGCGCCGTACGCGCGTGCAGTCGGGTGCGGCGCGCGTGGCGCGGCATACGCCGGCCACCATGCGTCGTCCGACGCGGTTCTTCTGATGATCAGAACGACAATCTCTAACCGAGGGCCGGTGTGAGCGACCCCCAGCAAACCCAGGACGAAGGCACTGAAGAGACCTTCATTTCCCACCTCGTTGAACTGCGCGACCGCATCATCCGCGCCGGCCTTGCCGTCATCGTGGTGTTCATCGGGCTCGTATATTGGGCGCCGGATATCTTCCGGCTGCTGGCGCGGCCCCTGATGCAGAATCTGCCGAAGGACGGCAAGATGATCGTCACCGACGTCACCGGCTCGTTCTTCGTGCCGATGAAGGTGACCATGCTGGTCGCCTTCGTGATCGCGTTGCCGATCGTGCTGTACCAGATCTGGGCGTTCGTCGCGCCGGGTCTGTACCAGCATGAGAAGAAGCTGGTCGGGCCGCTGGTGGGCAGCAGCTACACGCTGTTCCTGTGCGGCATGGCGTTCGCGTACTTTGTGGTGTTTCCGACCATTTTCCGCGTGATGGCGCACTACAACGCGCCGCTCGGCGCGGAGATGACGACCGACATCGACAATTACCTGAGCTTCGTGCTCACCATGTTCATCGCGTTCGGCGTGACGTTCGAAGTGCCGATCGTGGTGGTGCTGCTGGTCCGCATGAACGTGCTGACTATCAAGAAACTCAAGGAAATCCGTCCGTACGTGATCGTGGGCGCGTTCGTGATTTCGGCGGTGGTGACGCCGCCGGACGTGTTCTCGCAACTGATTCTCGCGATTCCGCTGATCGTGCTGTACGAGGCGGGCATCATCGCGGCGCGCTTGATTGTGGGCAAGCAGAAGCCCGTGATTGCGGACGATAGTCCCCCGGGTTGAACACGACGCACTTCAAGCAAAAAGGGCAGCTCCGTCAAGGAACTGCCCTTTTTTGTTTTGCGGTGCCGCCAGCGTGGGCGCTATCGATATCTTCTCAACCGCCGTCGTCGTCCTGATCGCCGCCGCCGCCGTTGTCTTCCGCCGGTTGCTTTGGCGGCGGTGGGCGCTTGCCGATGGTCACGTCCAGATCCATCTCGCGGCTCTTGCGCACCAGGTGGACCTTTGCGGCCGTGCCCGGCTTGATCTGCGCGATTACATTCAGGAGGCGCGTGGTGTCGGTAATCTCCTGGCCGTTCACGCTCACGAGGATGTCACCGGGCTTGATGCCCGCACGGTCGGCCGGTCCGTTCTTCAGCACGCCGGCGACAATCGCCCCCGACTTCTGTTCGAGCCCAAACGATTCGGCGATTTCCGGCGTCACGTCCTGCGGCTCCACGCCGATCCAGCCACGCGTGACCGAACCCGTCGTGATGATGCTTTCCAGCACGCTGCGCGCGGTCGACACAGGAATCGCAAAGCCGATGCCGAGCGAGCCGCCCGAGCGCGAATAGATGGCGGTATTGATGCCGAGCAGATTGCCGTTCACGTCGACCAGCGCACCGCCGGAGTTGCCCGGGTTGATCGCCGCGTCGGTCTGAATGAAGTTTTCGAACGTGTTGATGCCGAGGTGATTGCGCCCGAGCGCGCTGACAATGCCCATGGTCACCGTCTGGCCGACACCGAACGGATTGCCGATCGCCAGCACCACGTCGCCCACACGCGTCTGGTCCATGCGGCCGAGCGTGATGGTGGGCAGATTGGTCATATTGACCTTCAGCACGGCCAGATCGGTCTCGGGGTCGACGCCGATCACCTTCGCCTCGGTGGTGCGACCATCGGCCAGGGCGATTTCGATCTGATCGGCGCCGTCCACGACGTGCTGGTTCGTTAGAATGTAACCTTCCGAACTCACTATCACACCCGAGCCCAGGTTCGACGCGGGTTGTTCCTGCTGCTTGCCTTTGTTCTTGTCACCAAAGAAGTAGCGGAACAATGGATCTTTCGCGCGCGGATCGGGCGGCAGTGAGCCATCCTTGCTGGAGAACACGTTGACGACCGCGGGCATGGCTTTTTGCGCGGCGTCCGCATACGACGCCTGTGCGGGGCCCGTGCCGATGCCTGGCGCCACTTCCCGAAGGGCGACGATCGGTTCGGCGAGTTGCTTGCCGAATTGCCCTTGACGCTGCAGCCACTGCGGTTTGAGCGTCGCAATGATGAACATCAGCGCCAACAGCACAGTCACCGCTTGGGCAAAGAACAGCCAAAAGCGTCTAAGCATCTGAAGACTAGAGGTTTATATGGATCGGATCGAACTTGAATTGTACTTGAACAATCTTCTTGAAACCGCGCGCTTCAAGGACTATTGCCCCAATGGATTGCAGGTGGAGGGGCGCCGCAGGATCAATAAGCTCGCGACCGGCGTGACGGCTTCGGTGGCCTTCCTCGAGGCCGCGCTCGACTGGGGCGCGGACGCGGTGCTGGTCCATCACGGCTACTTCTGGCGCAACGAGGCGCCACAAATCACCGGGCGCAAACACGCGCGGCTGAAGCTCCTGATCGGCAACGACCTGAACCTGTTCGCCTATCACCTGCCGCTCGACGACCATCCCGAGTTCGGCAACAACGCGCAGATCGGCCAGAAGATGGGCTGGATCAGCGACGCGCGCTTTGGCGAGAACGATCTCGGCTGGCTCGCCACCTTCCCGATGCCGATCACGCTCGCGCACTTCACCGCGCAAGTCGAGCAGACGCTTGGGCGCACGCCGCTCGTGTTTGGCGACCCGGATCGCGAACTGCGCCGCGTCGGCTGGTGCACGGGGGCCGCACAAGGCATGTTCGACGCTGCCATCAATGCCGGCGCCGACGTTTATCTGACCGGTGAAGTGTCGGAGTCGGTGATGCACACCTCGGCGGAAAGCGGCGTGGCGTTCCTCGCAGCCGGCCATCACGCCACCGAGCGCTTTGGCGTGCAGGCGGTGGGCAAGCATCTGTCCGAGCAGTTCGATATCGAACACGTGTTTATCGATATCCCTAATCCCGTCTGAAACTGAAAATTGGCATTAGATAAGAAAAAGGCACGAATAACGTAGAGGGTACTTAAAAGGAGGTGCAGAAAAGTTTGCGATCCGTACGGAGAAACCCTGACTTATCAAGGGCTTCGCACGGTTTTTGGCAATGGGGCCTTGTAAATGCCGACTCCATTCGCGCAAACTAGCGGCGGTAGAAGCGACGTGAAGGAAAAATCCAACTCAGAAGTGGGGCGTGTAATGCGAGACAAGGAAGATGAACGCGTCGACGGCGGCCGCCGTACCTGGCTGATAGCGACGACCGTAGCAGGTGGCATAGGAGGCGTTGCCACTGTCGTACCCTTTGTTAGTTCGTTTGCACCATCTGAAAAGGCCAAGGCGGCAGGCGCCCCGGTCGAAGTCGATATCAGTGATCTCAAGCCCGGCGACATGAAAACCGTTGCCTGGCGTGGCAAACCGGTGTGGATCATCAACCGCACCGACCGGATGCTTACCGATGTCCAGAAAGCCGATAACGAAGTAGCGGATCCCCACACCAAGAATCCTTTTTCGATGCCGTTGCCGGAGTACTGCAACAACGAGTTCCGTTCGCGCACCGACCATAAGAATCTTTTCGTCGCTGTCGCCGTGTGCACCCATCTGGGCTGCACGCCGACGCCGCGCTTCCAGGAGGGGCCGCAGCCCAATCTTCCAGACGACTGGCCAGGCGGCTTCCTGTGCCCTTGCCACGGCTCGACCTATGACATGGCCGGCCGCGTCTTCAAGAACAAACCTGCGCCGCAGAACCTCGACATCCCGCCTTACATGTTCACGTCGGCTACCAGCCTCGTGATCGGCAAGGACGAGAAAGGAGAAGCGTAATGGCGATCGATCATGAAGTAGAGACAACCGGGCTGGTTGGCTGGATCGACCGGCGCTTCCCCATGACGTCCACATGGAAGAAGCACGTTTCCGAGTACTACGCGCCGAAGAACTTCAACTTCTGGTACTTCTTCGGTTCGCTCGCATTGCTGGTGCTGGTCAATCAGATCGTCACCGGTATTTTCCTCACCATGAACTACAAGCCCGACTCGACGCTCGCGTTCGCGTCGGTCGAGTACATTATGCGCGAGGTGCCCTGGGGCTGGCTGATCCGTTATATGCACTCCACGGGCGCGTCGATGTTCTTCGTCGTCGTGTATCTGCATATGTTCCGCGGGCTGCTGTACGGTTCGTATCGCAAGCCGCGTGAGCTGGTGTGGGTGTTCGGTTGCGCGATTTTTCTGTGCCTGATGGCCGAGGCGTTTTTCGGCTATCTGCTGCCGTGGGGCCAGATGTCGTTCTGGGGCGCGCAGGTGATCGTGAACCTGTTCTCGGCGATTCCGTTCATCGGGCCGGATCTGTCGTTGTGGATCCGCGGTGATTATGTCGTGTCGGACGTGACGCTGAACCGCTTCTTCGCGTTTCACGTGATCGCGATTCCGCTGGTGCTGATCGGCCTCGTGGTCGCTCACCTTGTGGCGCTGCACGAAGTGGGGTCGAACAACCCCGACGGCATCGAGATCAAGGCGAAGAAGGGCGCGGATGGAATTCCGCTCGACGGCATTCCGTTCCATCCGTACTACTCCGTGCACGACTTCATGGGCGTCTCGGTGTTCCTGATGATCTTCGCGGCGATCATTTTCTTCGCGCCGGAGATGGGCGGCTATTTCCTTGAGGCCAATAACTTCATTGCCGCCAATCCGCTGCAAACGCCGCAGGAAATTGCGCCGGTGTGGTACTTCACGGCATTCTATGCGATGCTGCGCGCCACTACCGATCCGTTCAAGATCGTGCTGATGATCATCGTCGCGTTGCTTGGGCTGTTTGCACTGGTGCGCGCGCGTGGCAAGTGGAAGCTCGGTTTGCCGGTGCTCGCGGTGCTCGTGGTGCTGGCCATGGCCTTCACCGAATCGAAGTTCTGGGGCGTGGTGGTGATGGGCGGCGCGGTGATCTCGCTGTTCTTCCTGCCGTGGCTCGACCGCTCGCCGGTAAAGTCGATCCGTTACCGGCCGTTTTTCCACAAGGTGTTCTACGGGATCTTCGTGCTCGCTTTCCTGACGTTGGGCTTCCTCGGCACTAAACCGCCGTCGCCAGCCTCGACGTTGATTGCTCAGGTGTGCGCGCTGATCTATTTCGCGTTTTTCCTCGGCATGCCCGTCTGGACGCGGCTTGGCACGTTCAAGCAGCCACCCGAGCGGGTGCGGTTCAAGCCCCACTAATCGCGAGCCAGGAGAACACGAAGATGAAAAAACTGCTTTCGACGTGCGCGCTGATCGGCGCGACACTGCTCGCGGTGCTGGCCGGGCCGGCGCACGCGGACGAGAATTTCCCTCTCGACCGCGCGCCCGATAACGCGGAGAATTTTGCTTCGTTGCAGCACGGCGCACAATTGTTTGTAAACTACTGCCTGAATTGTCACAGCGCGAATCTGATGCGCTACAGCCGGCTGACCGACCTCGGCATTACGCCGAACGAAATCCAGTCGAACCTGCTGTTCACCACGGATAAAATCGGCAACACCATGACGGTGGCGATGCGCCCGGAGGACGCGAAAGCGTGGTTCGGCGCGAGCCCGCCGGATTTGTCGGTGGAAGCGCGGGCGCGTGGCAGGGACTGGCTCTATACGTATTTGCGCAGTTTTTATCGCGACAATACGCGGCCGACCGGCTGGAACAATCTGGTGTATGAAAACGTGAGCATGCCTCACGTGTTGTGGCAACTTCAGGGGCAACGTACCGCGAAGTTCGGTGACGAAGTCGACGAAAAAACCGGCGAGACAGTGCACAAATTCGTCGGCTACCAACAGGTCACGCCGGGGACGATGTCGCCGGTAGATTATGATTCTGCTGTGGCCGACCTCGTGTCGTACCTGTCATGGATGTCCGAACCGACACAGAAAACCCGCAAGCAGCTAGGCGTGTGGGTGCTGATGTTCCTCGGCATCCTGAGCTTTTTCGCCTGGCGACTGAACGCCGCGTACTGGAAAGATATCAAATAATCACGCCGTTATCCGGCGTGGGGCCGGCGCCAGGAAAGACCTGTTGAACGGTTTTTCCGCGCGCTGGCCTTTCAGCTTTTTGAGGAAACGTAAATATGATGGTTCTGTATTCCGGCACAACTTGCCCGTTCTCCCAGCGCTGCCGGCTGGTGTTGTTCGAAAAGGGCATGGACTTCGAGATCCGCGACGTCGACCTGTTTAACAAGCCGGAAGACATCGCTGTGATGAATCCGTATGGTCAGGTGCCGATTCTCGTCGAACGGGACCTGATTCTGTACGAATCGAACATCATCAACGAGTACATCGACGAGCGTTTTCCGCATCCGCAACTGATGCCGGCCGATCCGGTGCAGCGCGCCCGCGCCCGTCTGTTCCTGCTCAATTTCGAGAAGGAACTGTTTGTTCACGTCGGCACCCTCGAAAACGAAAAGGGTAAGGCGGCTGAGAAGAATCACGAGAAGGCGCGTCTTGCCATCCGCGATCGTCTGACACAACTCGCACCGATCTTCCTGAAGAACAAGTACATGCTCGGCGAAGAGTTCTCGATGCTGGACGTCGCGATCGCGCCGTTGCTGTGGCGTCTGGATCACTATGGCATCGAGTTGTCGAAGAACGCTGCACCGCTGATGAAGTACGCTGAGCGCATTTTCAGCCGCCCGGCCTATATCGAAGCGCTGACGCCTTCGGAAAAGGTGATGCGTCGTTGAGTTTGGCTTTGGGGTGAGGGCGCCGCGTCTCGATCGTTTTCCGTGCGCGCCCAAACCCGGTAAGAGGACTGTTGATGCAAGAGATTTCCACCAAACCGTATCTGCTGCGCGCGCTGTACGAGTGGTGCACGGATAACGGCTATACGCCGCATATCGCGGTCCGGGTCGACAATCAGACGCGCGTGCCGCGTCAGTTTGTGCGTGACAACGAGATCGTGCTGAACATCAGCTTCGAGGCGACCAGCCAGTTGCAGATGGGCAACGAATGGATCGAGTTCAGCGCGCGCTTCTCCGGCAAGTCGCACAAGATCGAAGTGCCGATCACCAATATTCTCGCGATCTACGCGCGCGAAAATGGCCAGGGCATGGCGTTCCCGGTCGAATCGGCAGGTGGCGAAGCGCAGGATTCCGGCGCCGATGCGGAACTGGCGGACGAACCCGAATCGCCGGCTGCGCCTATCGGCGCGGGGCCTCGCGCGGTCGAAACGTCGTCTTCTGCTGCTGATGCCACCTCCGCGAGGACGGATGGCGCGACCGGCGATCCGCAACCTGACGATGACGGTACGAAAGGTGGCGGAAGGGCTCGCCTCAAGATCGTGAAATGAAGTAGAATCACGGCCTCATGCCGGCTTAGCTCATCAGGTAGAGCGCTTGACTTGTAATCATGAGGTGGCGGGTTCGAGTCCTGCAGCCGGCACCAGTAGCATGGAAACGGGTTTCTGAAGAATTTCAGAAACCCGTTTTTTATTTGGGGCTGAATCAGGCGCACGGAATCAGCTTGCGCGCGGCGGCCCTTGCCGCGCGGGGCAGGAGCGCGCAGGCTTGCCGATTGCCGGTGATGGGTGAACACGGAAAAGGGCCTATTTTCACCATATCTCATTCACCTTGTCGATTGTGGACGCTTCAGTCTACGATGGTCTCGTTATTTGCTCTTAGACCAGGCCGGACGGGCGTGGCATCAAGCTCTGCCGGGCGACCTCCTACAGATACCATCCCGCGAACCCGGTTGAGAGAGGTACTATTCGGGCGTCAGTCGGCATCACGATCAGTCACTCCGGCGGGCGACGCCCCCCGAGACGCGAGATTTCCCCGCGTCACTTCCGCAACACAGACCCCACCTTCATCATGACCAGCCCCGCAACCATCTCCTGGCCCGAAGCCGACGGCCCCCGCTCCGCGCGTTGGCGCTCTGAAGCCGCGGTTCCGCCGCCCAGGCGCGTCGTCGTCGCGGACGACCGCACGACCGCCGACTCGGCCTATCGGCTCGCGTGCGAAGGCACGGCGTTGCTGTGGAACGGCGACTTTCAGAACGCCCGCCAACTGCTGCAGGCGGTCACGCGCCGGCTGGAACGCAAACCGCGCAAACAGGGTGAAACGCCGATCGACGCGTTCAATCTGCATCGTCAGGCACAGTCGCAACGTGCCCGCACGCTCGGCATGATTCTGATCCCACTCGACGCCGCTTACGGCATTCCGCTGCGCCGCGCGCCTGAAGTGCAGCAGGCCTGCGTCGAAACCTACGGACCCTCGAGCAACGAACCCTCGGTCGTGTCGCTGCGCGAATTGCTCGGCCTGATCGGTGCGCATGAATGGCGCAAGAAGGGTGTCGAAATCCCGGCGCTCGGCGAGCGCATTCATCCGCACTACGGCGTGTTTTCGCCGGTGCGCGGCGAGTATGTGGATCTGGTTGCGCGCACACCGTTGCCGTCGCTTAACAAGGCGTTCGATATCGGCACCGGCACGGGCGTGCTGGCCGCGCTGCTCGCCAAACGCGGCGTGAAGAAAATCGTTGCGACCGATCAGGATCCGCGCGCGCTTGCGTGCGCGCGCGAGAACCTCACGCGGCTTGGCTACGATCAGCAAGTGGAGATCGTGCAGGCCGATCTGTTTCCGGAAGGCCGCGCACCGCTGGTGGTCTGCAATCCGCCGTGGGTGCCGGCGCGACCCGCGTCGCCGATCGAATACGCCATCTACGATGCGGAAAGCCGCATGTTGCTCGGCTTTCTGAACGGCTTGACGGAGCATTTGTCGCCTGGTGGCGAAGGCTGGCTGATCATGTCCGATTTTGCCGAGCATCTGGGTCTGCGTACTCGCGAGTGGCTGCTTGCCGCGATCGAAACCGCCGGGTTGACCGTGGTTGGCCGCGAGGATATTCGTCCGCGGCACCCGAAGTCGACCGACGAAACCGATGCGCTGCACACGGCGCGTGTGGCTGAAGTGACGTCGCTCTGGCGTCTGAAGGCGCGCTAAACGACGGTGCCCGACATGCTGAAGCGAGATCGAGCGCGGTCACGCACGCAGCAATAGGGCGCCGCTGACACGCGGCGTGGGCATGTCAGAGCGGCACGCCGTGCGCCGCGAGATACGCCAATGCGCCGCGTCCGGCCACAAGCCCGCTGGCGAAGCAGGCGGTGAGTAGATAACCGCCGGTCGGCGCTTCCCAGTCGAGCATTTCGCCCGCGCAAAACGCGCCGGGCAGATGCTCGATCATCAGATGCTCGTCCAGCGCTTCGAACGAAACCCCGCCGGCGGTGCTGATCGCTTCAGCGATAGGCCGGGCGCGAGTGAGCCGGACCGGAAGCGCCTTGATCGCATGCGCGAGGCCATGTGCATCGGCGAACGCTTCCTTCGACAGAATCTCGTGCAGCAAGGCCAGTTTTACGCCGCTTATACCGATTCTGCCGTGCAGGTGAGTGGACATGGAGCGCGAGCCTCTTGGTCGCGTGGCTTCGCCGATGACACGCTCCAACGTCAAGCCTGGCGCCAGATCCAGCGAAATCGTCACATCGCCGTCGGCGAGAATTCGCTCCCGGATAGTGGCGGACAGCGCATAAATCAGACTCCCTTCGAGACCGGTTTCGGTCAGAAGTATTTCACCTTGTCGATTGTGGACTTTATTGTCTACATCGGTGAGCGTGATGGCCACGGATTTCACTGGCTGACCGGCGAAACGTTCGCGCAGATAGGGGCTCCAGTCCGCATCGAAGCCGCAGTTCGCCGGCTGCAATGGCGCCACCGCCACCTCGCGCGCGCTCAGTAGCGGTACCCAGGCGGCGTCCGAACCGAGCCTCGGCCAGCTTGCCCCGCCGAGCGCGAACACCACGGCGTCATAGCTCGCGTGTTGCTCACCGTCGGGTGTGGCGAAGCGAAGTGTGTGGGCGGCGATGTTGTCACCGCTATCGCCGTCCCAGCCGGTCCACTTGTGGCGCATGTGGAAGCGCACACCGGCTTCCCGCAAGCGATGCAACCACGCACGCAACATCGGCGCCGCTTTCATGTCGGTGGGGAAAACCCGTCCCGAACTGCCGACGAACGTCTCGATGCCAAGTCCCTGCAGCCATGCCCGCAAAGCGTCGGGACCGAACGCGTCGAGCAGCGGCGCGATCTGTTCACGGCGCGCGCCGTAGCGGCCGAGAAACGGCGCGAGTGGCTCGGAATGCGTGATATTCATGCCGCCTTTGCCCGCCATCAGGAATTTGCGGCCGACTGACGGCATCGCGTCGTAGACGTCGACCTGCACGCCGTGCAGGGCAAGCGCCTCGGCGGCCATCAAGCCGGCGGGGCCGCCGCCGATCACGGCAACGCGGGCGGAATCGAGGGAGGATGACATGCTGTCCTGCGGATGAGCGGAAGGTCGGCGCGCCGATTGATCCGTTCCGGCGATCGGGCGGCGCGAAGGGCGCTATTTTCACACCGTGGGCAGCGCAGGGCAAACGGGAACCTCGGTGCCGGAGCAGGCGGCCGAAAAAACCTGGGTTCGGGCCGTTTCGACTTTGCCCGGTCTGCGCTCACTGCTTTTCAATCCCCGCACGCGAACTATACTTTTCAAACACCTTCCATCGGACGCGGCCCGCGTCGTCTCCGCGTCAACCGATCCCGCCATTTCCATTGCGCCCGACGCCGCCCACGCTGCCGTGTTGCCACTGAGGACGTGGAGGCGGCCTGCGCCCCTGCTGCCCCTTGGGGGTGTTTCGTCTTTCGATCAAGGAGATTGCCATGACTCGCAAATACATCGACTGTCGCGAGTTTCCGAGCGAAATGAATTGCACCGTTGCCCTGTCCGCCGACAGCGAGAGCGAACTGCTGGACGCGGCCGTCCAACACGCCGTGACAGTGCACAAGCATGCGGACTCGCCGGAATTGCGCTCACAACTCAAGACGCTATTTCATGAAGGCACGCCACCCGTCGAAGCCCCGCGCGCGTAATGCACGGTCGCGCGCGCCGCGAACAGCATGCGCGTGATCAGTTCGAGCGGCGCCGAGCCGCTCGAACTGAGCGTGACTTTGTGCGGGCGTCCTAGCCGGGGTAAGCCTCGTCCACCTTCAGGCCGGCCAGTTTGAAAATGACCCGCAGCGTTTGCGGTTTGATGTCGCGACGCGAAGCGAGTGTTGTCATCACGAAGTCGAGCACTTTCGCGTACTTGAGCATCGTCAGGCACGTTTCCATGTCGACGCTGCCGTCGCGCATGATTTCGGCCAGTCGCAGCATTTCGGTGGAAATATCGCGTGCCATCTCCAGTTCGAGCTGCTGCTTTTCCGACCACGCCGGCGCGGCGGTGAGCTTAGCCAGCATTTCCTGAAATTTCTGTTCGACGTTTCCGTTGGGTACCGTGTCCATCGCTGCCTCTTCTAATTTCCAGGCGCGCGTCCGTTTGATATCGCGGCGCGCTGCTGGTTACGTAACGTTCGGCCCGTGTTCCGGGACCGTCCTCCCCACATGCATTCGGTTCGCGTGATCGACGCCACGGCCGGCAGCCTCTTGTTATGCGCGACACGGCTTACGCCATCGGGTGAGCCGGCCCGCAAGATGCTTTCTGGCCACGTTGGAAACGTCCCGCGCAGTGCGTTTTATGCAGGAAGTGTTCCAGGTTTGTGGCGTTTCTTGCGTTGTCGACACGGCTCTCCAGGTGGGCGGCGCGCGCTTTGGGTAAACTGGCAGTAACTTTTCCTTTTTTCCGTCATCTGTCGCACGTTCGCGCGCAATTGATGCCGGTCCCCCGAGATGTCCAGCAAAACTCACGAAATTCGTCCCAACCAATCCGTCGAACTGCTGAAGGAGCTTCATATCCTGACGCGCGACGGCAAGATGAACCAGGACAGCCGCCGTAAGCTGAAGCAGGTCTATCACCTGTTCCAGTTCATCGAGCCGCTACTGAAAGATCTCAAGGATCAGCAGGGCGCGGTGACGCTCGTCGACCACGGCGCGGGCAAGTCATATCTAGGTTTTATCCTGTATGACCTTTTCTTCAAGGAGTTTCAGGATGCCGCGGGTGGTGCGTCGCACATTTACGGCATTGAGACGCGCGAGGAACTCGTCAAGAAATCCGAGGAACTGGCCGCCCGGCTAGGCTTCAAGGGAATGTCGTTTCTGAATTTGTCGGTGGCGGAGTCGATTACATCGGAGCGTTTGCCGGCGCAAATCGATATCGTCACGGCGCTGCATGCATGCAATACCGCGACAGACGACGCGCTCCGCTTTGCGCTGGAAAAGCGCGCGAAATACATTGTGGTGGTGCCGTGCTGCCAGGCCGAAGTGGCAGGTGTTTTACGGCAAAACAAGAGTAAATCGCTGGGCAACGCGTTGACCGAGATCTGGCGGCATCCGTTGCATACCCGGGAATTCGGCAGCCAGATTACTAACGTATTGCGCTGCTTGCAGCTTGAAGCGCACGGTTATCAGGTGAGCGTGACGGAGTTGGTCGGGTGGGAGCATTCGATGAAGAATGAACTGATTATCGCCCAGTTCAAGGATCTGCCGAGGCGCCGGCCGGCCGAGCGGCTCAATGAAGTAATGGAAACGCTCGGGATCGAAGAGTTGAAAGAAAGATTCTTTGTCGCCGGCTGATCTGTTTGCGCTGCGTGGCGGCTGCGTGGTGGGCTGGCGGCGGCCTTTTGCCGGCCGCCGCGCGAACTACATTTTCATCAGATTATTCCAGCCTTTAAGACCGATTTGCCGAAGCGTTTCCTGATTCCGTTCATAAATCGCTTCCGGATCGGGGAACGCCTGAACTGCGCGTTCAATGCTGTCCTCGCGAAGCAGGTGAAAAATCGGATAAGGCGCACGATTCGTGTAATTTTCAATGTCGTCGGGCTCGCTTCCTTCAAACTGATAATGAGGGTGAAAGCTCGCAATCTGGATAACGCCTTCCAGCCGAAGTTGCTTGATCATTCTTTCCGCGAAGAACAGACAATCGTTGTAATCGAGAAAATCGCCGAGCGCCCGCGGTAAAACCAGTAGCGTGGTATCCACCGTTTCAGGACTTGCCGCGACCAGAGCCTGAATCTCGGCTTCGAGATCGGTTAAAACGCCTTCCATATTCTCAGCGTTGCTCACGGCATAGCGAATCTGACCTTTCACATGCACGGCTTTGGCAAAAGGACAGAGATTGAGGCCAATCACGGCCTCTGTCAGCCAATGACGAACGGCGGCTATAACGGCATCGTGAGATTCGACAGGCGACGACATGGCAAGCAACGAAAGGGGAAACCGTCATTCTAATGGCGCGCAACGTTGCCTATCCGCGCGCTGCCGCAATAGAACGGCAAAAACCTTAACGCGCCGGCGACCCGCCGCACGCCGCGGCGATCAACTGCGCCGCCACCTTCGGGGCGGCAAGAATCGGCCCGCAGCCCGGGCCGTACGTCTGGCTGGCCGCGTACACGCCTTCGATCAGCAAACCCAGCCCGTTGGCTAACGCCACAGGATCGTCAGCGCCTGCTGCGGTGCTGAGCTCCAGAAGCCGCGCCATCAACCGCGCCTTGTTGCGAAACACGAATCGCCGCGCCGGATGCGCCGTGTCAGGAAACTCTACCGAGACATTCACAAACGGACAGCCACGATACTCGTCGATCGATGCACGCACCGCCAGGTCGTCGAAATATTGCTGAAGCTGCTTCGCCGGCTCACCGGGATGCTTCGCGAAACTCTTTTCCACGTAACCGAAAAACTGCTCGTCCTTGCGCTCAAGATACGCCAGCACCAGCTCGTCCTTCGACGAAAACTGGCGGTACAGACTCATCTTGTTCACGCCCGCGCGCTCGACCACCGCGTCGACGCCGACCGTGCGCACTCCCTCGCGATAAAACAACTCGTCCGCGGCGCGCAATAGATGCTGCTGCGCTTCCGGGCCGGCCGTCTGCGTGCCGCGTGCTCGCCTTGCACTGGCCGGCCTGGAGGTTTCACTGTCGGACATGGCATACCACCTGAATTGAATTGACGCCTTGACATGTTACCGACCAGTAACTAATATCGCAACACTCATTGTGACCGATCTGTCACAAGTCCTTTACCTAAGGCGTAACAATGCGAGCGGAGCGGCCTGCGGGCAAGCGCCGACTGGAGAACCGATGAACTGGGCAGCGAGACTGATTGGCGGACGTTTCCACTACGGCTGGTTGACCGTGGCGGTGGTGTTTCTGGTGTTGCTGGCGGCCGCGGGCACCCGCGCTACGCCCAGCGTGATGATGGTGCCGCTGGAGCATCAATTCGGCTGGAGCCGCGCGACGATTTCGCTCGCGATCTCCGTGAATATTGCGCTCTACGGCCTGATGGGGCCGTTCGCGGCTGCGGCGATGCAGCGTTTCGGTGTGCGTCCCACATTGCTGATCGCGCTCGGCACGATGGCGGCGGGCGTGGCATTGTCGTCGCTGATGACGCATCCGTGGCAGATGGTCCTGATCTGGGGCGTGATGGTCGGCGGCTCGACCGGGGTGGCGGCGCTGTCGTTGTCGGCGACGGTGGTGACGCGCTGGTTCACCACGCATCGTGGCCTCGTCATGGGGATTCTCACCGCGAGTTCGGCGACCGGCCAACTGGTGTTCCTGCCGATGCTCGCGGCCATCGCCGAGCATTACGGGTGGCGTCAGGTGGTGTGGGTGGTGGCGGGCGCTGCCGCAGTCGTTTTGCCGCTGGTCGCGTTTCTGTTGCCGGAGCGGCCCGCTGATATGAAGCTGCGCCCATTCGGCGAGCCGGCCGACGCGCCGATCTCCGCCACGGTGACCAAGCAGAATCCGCTGGCCATCGCCTTCGGCACACTCGCGATGGCGAGCAAGACGCGCGATTTCTGGCTGCTGTTCTTCAGCTTCTTTATCTGCGGCGCGAGCACCAATGGTTATGTCGGCACTCACCTGATTGCGATGTGCGGCGACTACGGCATGAGCGAAGTGCAGGGCGCATCCTTGCTCGCTGCCATGGGTATCTTCGATCTGTTCGGCACGACACTGTCGGGCTGGCTGTCGGATCGCTTCAATAGTCGCGTTTTGCTGTTCTGGTACTACGGTTTGCGCGGTTTGTCGCTGATGTACCTGCCGCACGCGTTCGGTATCGATTTCTTCGGCTTGCCGCTGTTCGCGGTGTTCTACGGGCTCGACTGGATCGCGACCGTGCCGCCCACCGTGCGTCTTGCGACCGATGTCTTCGGCAAGGAATCGGCGCCGGTCGTATTCGGCTGGGTGGTCGCCGGTCACCAACTGGGCGCGGCCTTCGCGGCGCTCGGTGCGGGCATGCTGCGCGCGAGCCTCGGCACGTACACGGTCGCATCGATGATTTCTGGCGGATTGTGCCTGGTGGCCGCCGTGATCGTGCTGCGGATCAACCGGCCGGCCAAGGTGCCGGAGCCGCAAGCGGTATGAAACTGCGGCCGCCCGCCCCTCGTGCACTTTAAAAAACGCGAACCCGCGCAAACGGCCTTTCTCTTATATGAGGCCGTTTGCCATTGCAGCCGATCTGAAAAACTAACTGTGCACTTGTTGGAGCACGAGCGGCTCAGCCCGGTTATGCTATGAAACCCCGGGCAGCCGCCCGTCGATCATGAATTTCGACCGAGAGAAGCGCATGACCAACAAACCCGCCCCTACCGCAGTTGCCATTCACGAGTTGATTGCAGGTCGCTGGAGCCCGCGCGCGTATTCGAGCGAGCCGGTGAGCCGCGAGCACCTGCAGTCGGTGCTCGAAGCGGCACGCTGGGCGCCGTCTTCGTATAACGCACAACCGTGGCGTTTTCTCGTATTTGACCGCAGCGTCGATGAAGTCTCGTTCAAGCAGGCCTTTGCTACGCTGGTGCCGTTCAATCAGGGCTGGAATGCACCGGCGCCGGTGCTGATCGCGGTGACCACGCACACGCTCACCAGCAAGGGCGAAGCGAATCGCTGCGCAGCGTACGACGCGGGTGCCGCGGCAATGGCGCTGGTGTTGCAGGCACATGCGCTCGGCCTCGCCGCGCATCAGATGAGCGGCTTCGATCCGAACGCGTTCCGCGCGGCATTCAAGTTGCCGACCGACGTCGACGTGATCGCGATCATTTCGCTCGGCCACTACGGCGACGTGGACAAACTCGACCCGGTGCTGCGCGAGCGCGAAAAATCGGTGCGTCAGCGTTTGCCGCTTGCCGAGATCGCTTATGGCGGTGCCTGGAAGAAGGCGTTCTGAACGTCCGGCAGCTTTGATGGTAATAAAGACGCGCAGCACTGACTGCGCGTTTTTTCGTTCTGTGTTTGCTGCGATGCATTGAGGCGCATGGTGCGGTTGGTGGCCGCCGCGACGTGTCAGGGTGTGTGGTCCGGTCCGCGCCTTTGCGACGTCTTAGAGCGCATGCTTTATCCCGCGTCGTCCACGACGCTCGAAAGCGGCGCCGCCACACTCTCGAGCGATTTGCGCTCCGCATCCACGCCCCAGATCGCGGCGATCACCGCCGCGGCGAGCATCAGCGCCGAGCCGACCAGATAGCCCGAAAACACTTCGCTGCGCTGATGCGTGTCGATCAGCCGGCCGAAGAACGCTGGGCCGATGACGCCGCCCAACGCCGTGCCGAACGCGTAGAACACCGCGATCGCCAGCGCGCGGATTTCCAGCGGAAACGATTCGCTGACAGTCAGATACGCCGAACTCGCCGCTGCCGAGGCGAAGAAGAAAACTACCATCCACGCGATGGTCTGGGTCGTGACGGTGAGCATCTGCTGTTCGAACAGGTAGCCGCTTACCGTCAGCAGGATGCCGGACAGCGCGTAAGTCGCAGCAATCATCTTGCGTCGCCCGACAACGTCGAAGAGCCGGCCGAGCACCAAGGGTCCAAGGAAGTTGCCGAGCGCGAACGGCAGCAGATACCAACCGATATGATCGCCCGGCACGCCGTAGAAATCGGTCAGCACCAGCGCGTAGGTAAAGAAGATCGCGTTGTAGAAGAAGGCCTGCGCAGTCATCAGCGAGAGGCCGACCAGCGCGCGTCGACGGTGCACGTTGAACAGCGTGTGAAACACCTCGCGCAGCGGCGTATGTCCGCGCGCCCTCAGCTTGAGGCGTGTGAGGCCATCGTCGGCAAGCGTGTGGCCTTCGTCGCGAAAACGCATTTCGATGCCCTCGACGATCGAGCGCGCATCGCCTTCATCGCCGTGCGTGAGTAACCAGCGCGGACTTTCAGGCACCCAGATGCGCATCGGCAAAATCGCCAGCGCCAGCACCGCGCCGATGAAGAAACACGCGCGCCAGCCCCAGTCGCCCGGCAGCAGGTTCGGATCGAGCAGGATCAGCGAGCCTGCCGCGCCGAGTCCCGCGCCGAC
The DNA here is from genome assembly GCF_059567945.1 of Paraburkholderia sp. BGA-UO-ETr-F12. NCBI lineage: Bacteria > Pseudomonadati > Pseudomonadota > Betaproteobacteria > Burkholderiales > Burkholderiaceae > Paraburkholderia > Paraburkholderia sp. BGA-UO-ETr-F12. The sequence continues at coordinate 99,841 of NZ_JCAQOZ010000018.1, forward strand.
CCAGAAGGTGCCGTTGATGCCGAGATCCGTCCAGCCGCGCACCCGCGCCGGTGTGAACTCCTGAATGGTCGAATTGATCGCGGTGTATTCGCCGCCGATGCCGGCGCCGGTGAGAAAGCGAAACAGCAGGAAACTGGCGAGATTCCACGACAAAGCGGTCGCCGCGGTGGCCGCCAGGTAGAGCGCGAGCGTGATGAAAAACAGCTTGCGACGGCCGAGCCGGTCCGTCAGCCAGCCGAATCCGAGTGCACCGAGCACGGCGCCGGCAATGTAAGCGCTGCCGGCGAGGCCCACGTCGGCGTTGGTAAAGCGCAACGATGGGCTAGACTTCAACGCGCTCGCCACCGCACCCGCCAGCGTGACTTCGAGACCGTCCAGCAGCCACGTCACGCCCAGCGCGACAACGATCAACGAATGAAAGCGTCCCCAGGGCAAGCGGTCGAGCCGCGAGGGCAGATTCGTTTCAATCACTGCGGCGTTTTTCTCGTGCACAACGGCGGTAGGCGGCGCGCTCATTGCTGCAAGTCTCCTGATTACTGAAATTTGGCGGCGTATCCTGTGGAATTGAGCAATTTTTGTTCCGTCGGGCGGACTTTGCAGCGTGTTGCGGAGTACCGGAAAGCGTCAGTTGATGCTGATTGGCCTTTCGTGTTACAAAGCCGCTCCCCTTTCTGTCCGCGCCAGCCGTGAGCGGCGATTCCTGCCATGAACTATTGCGCGATTGACTTCGGTACTTCCAATTCGGCCGTAGCCGTCCCTGACGGCGCTGCGCTTAAGCTTGCGCCGGTCGAGGGCGCCTATACGACGCTGCCGACCGCCGTCTTTTTCAACACCGACGAAAACACCCGCGAGTTCGGGCGTGCGGCATTGGCGCAGTACATAGACGGTTTTGACGGCCGTTTGATGCGCTCGATGAAAAGTATTCTCGGCTCGCCGCTTGCCGAGAATTCGACCGATCTCGGCGATGGTTCGGCGATCAAGTACACGGACATCATCGCGATTTTCGTCGACCATCTGAAGCGCTCGGCCGAGAAGAGCGCGGGTGGCCCGATCAGCCGCGCCGTGCTGGGCCGCCCGGTGTTCTTCGTCGACGACGACCCGCGTGCAGACCAGATGGCGCAGCAGCAGCTCGAAGCGGCGGCGCGTTCAGTCGGTTTGCGGGAGATTCACTTTCAGTATGAGCCGATCGCAGCCGCGTTCGACTACGAATCGCATCTGACGGAAGAGGGGCTCGTGCTGGTGGCCGACATCGGCGGCGGTACGTCGGACTTTTCGCTGGTGCGGGTGGGGCCGGAGCGGATGAAGCGCGTGGAGCGTAAAGACGACGTGCTGGCTCACCACGGTGTGCACGTTGCGGGCACCGATTTCGACCGCCGTGTCGAACTGGTGACGATCCTGCGTGAACTCGGCTATCAGACGCTCGACCCCGAAGGTCGTGAGATTCCGAACCGCATCTATTTCGATCTGGCCACCTGGCACCTGATCAACACGGTCTACGCTCCGAAGCGCGTCAGCGAACTCGCGCTCATGCGGCACCTGTTCCTCCAGACCAAACATCACGACCGCCTGATGCGTGTCGTGGAGCGCCGTTTGGGCCATGCGCTGGCGGCGCATGCGGAAGAGGCGAAGATCGGCGTGGCGGCGGGCGGCGAGACGGTGATCGACCTCGACGAGGTGGAAGACGACCTGCGCCTCGCATTCGACGAAGCGCAACTTATCAAGGCCGGGCACGACGAGACGCAGCGCATCGTGCAGGCGGCGCGCGACACGGTGCAGGCGGCCGGCGTCGCTCCGCGCGACGTCAACGCGATTTACTTTACGGGTGGCTCGACCGGTTTGGCATTTCTATCGGGCGCATTGGCGGCGGCATTTCCCGATGCCAAAGCAGTATTCGGCGACCGTCTTGCCAGCGTTGCGACAGGTCTCGGTATTCACGCGCGGCGTGTGTTTGGATAAACAGACTTACCAATCGCATACTGCGAAGATAATCACCGTATGCAGTTACAGCGAATATAAAAAAACCCCGCCAAGGCGGGGTTTTTTGCGTCCAGAAGGAAGCGTGCCTACTTACACCGGCTTGATGTTAGCAGCTTGCTTGCCCTTCGGGCCCGTCTTCACTTCAAACGTAACCTTTTGGTTTTCTTGCAGCGTCTTGAAGCCTTCCGTGCGGATTTCCGAGAAATGCGCGAACAGATCTTCGCCGCCGCCGTCCGGCGTGATGAAGCCAAAGCCCTTTGCGTCATTGAACCACTTGACGGTACCGGTTTCCATATTACTTGTTCCTAAAGATGGTAAATAAGGCCGAAGCCCAATGGGTGCGCATGAAAATCAAGGAAGGGGGTAATGGGACCAACCGGAGTACCGTTGATGGGCGAACTACGAAAGACCAATTCACTCGCCGCTTGAAATCCTGCCCGAACGTTATACGGCGATTTCGGGAGAAGGTCAACACTCTCGTCCCAATTTTGCAAGATTTTGACGGATTGGCGTAGAAATTGCTTACAAACCTTGCTGTCGGCCCGAAAATTTTGCCAGGGAGAACCCTTAGTTCCGCTGCAACGGCGGGGTGCAACCGTTAAACTACGCGCCGCGCGTCGGTTGCACCTGATTAGAATGGACCGGCGCGTATGCATGCGCGTCACCCGTTCCCACCGTCATAAGCGATGTCACGTGGTGCCGGCATGCGGCAAACTTGCATAGGGTCGGAGTAAGCGCTAAAGCATGAGCTCCGGCCGACACACGGTGTATGGGACCGGAGTAAGTGCTACAGCGCCAGCTCCGGTCGACACAGGAGAAGATGTGAAAAGTTCTATACAACGGAACATCGGCCCGGTCGCGCTGCTGCTGACCGGCTTGGGTTCGATCATCGGATCGGGCTGGCTGTTCGGCGCCTGGAAGGCTGCAAAAATTGCCGGGCCGGCTGCCATTTGTGCATGGGTAATCGGCGCGGTGGTTATTCTCGCGATTGCCTTGACCTATGCCGAACTCGGCGCGATGTTCCCGGAGTCGGGCGGCATGGTGCGTTACGCACGCTATTCGCACGGCGCGCTGGTCGGTTTCATCAGCGCATGGGCCAACTGGATCGCGATTGTCTCGGTGATTCCAATCGAGGCGGAAGCATCCATTCAATATATGAGCACGTGGCCGTATCCATGGGCGCACGCGCTATTCGTGAACGGGTCATTAACTACCAATGGGCTATTGCTATCCGCCGCATTGGTGATCGTTTACTTCCTGCTGAACTATTGGGGCGTCAAGCTGTTCGCGCGCGCCAATTCGGCAATCACGATCTTCAAGTTCCTGATTCCGGGCGCGACGATCGCGGGTCTCATGCTGACGGGCTTCCACAAGGAAAACTTCGGCGAAGTGAGCACCTTCGCGCCGTACGGCTGGTCGGCCGTGCTGACCGCCGTGGCGACGAGTGGCATCGTGTTCGCGTTCAACGGTTTCCAGAGCCCGATCAACCTTGCCGGTGAAGCGCGCAATCCGGCCAAGAGCGTGCCGTTTGCGGTGATCGGCTCGATCCTGCTGGCGCTGGTGATCTACGTGCTGCTGCAGATCGCGTATATCGGCGCGGTGAGCCCGAGCGACGTGATGAAGGGTTGGAGCCACTTCAACTTCGCGTCGCCGTTCGCCGAACTGGCGATTGCGCTGAACCTGAACTGGCTGGCCATCCTGCTGTACGTCGACGCGTTCGTCAGCCCGAGCGGCACTGGCACGACCTACATGGCGACCACTACCCGCATGATCTACGCGATGGAACGCAACAACACGATGCCGAAGATGTTCGGTAACGTGCACCCGTTCTACGGCGTGCCGCGTCAGGCGATGTGGTTCAACCTGCTGGTGTCGTTCATTTTCCTGTTCTTCTTCCGCGGCTGGAGCTCGTTGGCGGCGGTGATCTCGGTCGCGACCGTGATCTCGTACCTGACCGGCCCGATCAGCCTGATGGCACTGCGCCGCGCGGCGACGGACCTGGAGCGCCCGCTGCACATCCCCGGCATGAAGATCATTGCGCCGTTCGCTTTCGTGTGCGCGTCGCTGATCCTGTATTGGGCGAAGTGGCCGCTGACCGGCGAAATCATTCTGCTGATGATCGTTGCGTTGCCGGTGTACTTCTACTTTCAGGCGAAGTCGGGTTTCAGCGGCTGGGGGCGTGATCTGAAGGCCGCCTGGTGGCTGGTGGCCTACCTGCCGGTGATGGCGCTCCTGTCGCTGATCGGCAGCAAGGAGTTCGGTGGCCGTGGCGTTCTGCCGTATGGCTGGGACATGCTGGTGGTGATCGCGTTTTCGCTGGTGTTCTACTACTGGGGCGTGCATAGCGGCTATCGTTCGGAATACCTCGAAGAGCGTCAGACGCACGACGAAGTGCTCGAAGGCATGGGCGCGCATTAAATTGCCACGTTGAGTTTTGCGCCGGACCGCGCTGGTCCGGCACAGTATGAAAAAAGCCCGCCTGAGTTGTCAGGCGGGCTTTTCTGTTTGTGGCGCTTTATTGCGTCTGGCGTGTTTCAGACGGTGCCGAACACGTAATTCGTCATGGCGAGCGAGCGCTGATAAGTCCCAAGCGACTGAATTGCCAGCGAATAGTCGTCGTCCGCCGCGCCTAGCGCCGCGAATACCGGCAGCAGGTGTTCGTCGGTCGGATGCATCAGCACCGCGTGCGGCGCCTGGCGACGATAGTCGAGCAACGCGTCGATGTCATGCGCGGCGAGCCGGGCCTCGAACCAGTCGGTGAATTCGGCCACGCGTGGATCGGCGTCCTCCGGGCGCGCGGAAAAATCCGCTGCGCGCAGGTTGTGCGTGATCTGGCCCGAGCCGATCACCATCACGCCATCGTCTTTCAGCGAGCGCAGCGCGCGGCCCACACGGAAGTGATGGGCTGCGTCCATGTGAGGCTGGATCGACAACTGCGCGACCGGCACGTCCGCTTCCGGGAACATCAGCAGCATCGGCACCCACGCGCCGTGGTCGAGCCCATGCGGCTGGGCGGCGGTGAGAATGCCGTGTTCGCCGAGCAGCGCGGCGGCTCGGCGTGCCACATCGGGTGCACCTGGAGCCGGATATTGAATCTCGTACAACTGACGCGGGAAGCCGTAGAAATCGTGAATGGTTTCCGGTGTCGTGGACGTGCTCGCCACCGGCTGCGCCGTGCCCCAGTGAGCCGACAGCATCAGCACGGCGTCAGGACGTGGCAGTTGCGCCGACAGTTCACCGAATTCAACGGACGGCAGGGACGGATCGATCGGCAGCGTAGGGGCGCCGTGAGAAAGGAAAAGCGACGGTAAGCGATTCATGGCAGCAACGTCGCCGCGGGAGCGCGGCGCGGAAGTGGGGTTGCTATCAATATAGATTCGCACCGATGTTTTATAAACGGGCGGAAATGGAATTGATTGTGTCGCAGGTGTTGTTAATTCGTCTCGCGCAGGCCCTGCCAGGCCAAGGACATGGCGGGTCTCAGCGCGAACAGATCCAGCACGCGCGCCACCGTGTGATCGACCATTTCGTCGATCGTTGCGGGCTGGTTATAGAAAGCGGGCAACGGGGGAAAGATCACGCCGCCCATTTCGGTGACCGCCGTCATGTTGCGCAGATGCGCAAGATTGAACGGCGTTTCGCGCACCAGAAGGACGAGCCGGCGGCGCTCTTTGAGCGTGACGTCGGCGGCGCGGGTGATCAGATTGTCGGAAAAGCCGTGTGCGACGCTTGCCAGCGTCTTCATCGAGCAGGGGGCGACCACCATGCCGTCGGTGGCGAACGAGCCGGATGCAATGCTCGCGCCGACGTCACGTACCGAATGGACGACATCCGCGAGCGGATGCACGTCTTCTTTGCTCAACTGGAGTTCGTGCTGGATATTGAGCCAGCCCGCGCTCGAAATCAGCAGATGGCTCTCGACGCCGCCAAGCTTGCGCAACGTCTCGAGCAACCGGACGCCGTAGATGGCGCCGGTCGCGCCGGTGATCGCGACGATCAGCCGGCGTGGCGCCGCAGCGCGTGTTTCCATGGCTCGCGGCGCCTTATCGATGGACAACGAACGGTCGGGCAGCGGCCGTTCAGGCCGCAGCGAACAATTGTTGCAATTCGCCCGATTCGTACATTTCCATCATGATGTCCGAGCCGCCGACGAACTCGCCCTTCACATAGAGTTGCGGGATGGTCGGCCAGTTCGAGAACTGCTTGATGCCCTGGCGGACTTCGTCGTCTTCCAGCACGTTGACGGTCTTGATTTCGCCGACGCCACATGCCTTCAGAATCTGGATGGCGCGGCCAGAAAAGCCGCACATCGGGAACTGGGCGGTGCCCTTCATGAAGAGCACGACGTTATTTTCGTCGACGATTTGCTTGATGCGTTGTTGCGTATCCATGACTGACCTTGCGGTTCCGTTATGTGTAGGGAATAGGCTGAAATGATAGCGGATTTCGGTGAGACCGGCCGGGGGACGCTTGGCCGCCTTGGGAATTAAGGCGGACAAGCGGACTTAATTAGGCCATTGGCCGCCGCTGATTCGCTCGATGCCGGCAAGATCCTGCTCCGAGCGAACCTGCGCAAAACCTTGCGCGCTCAGCAAACCGCGTACGGCTTGCGCCTGATCGTAGCCGTGTTCGATCCACAATACGCCGTTGGCGGCCAACCGTGTGGGTGCGCCAGCGATGATCTTGCGGATCGCGCTGAGCCCATCGGCTTCATCGGTGAGCGCGCCGCGCGGCTCGAACCGTAGATCGCCTTGCGACAGATGTGGGTCGCCGCTCGCGATATACGGCGGATTGCTGACGATCACGTCGAAGTGCAATGATGTATCGAGCGAACCGTACCAGTCGCTCTGCAACAGGGTCACGGCGCCGCCAGGGCGTCCGCCATCCAGCAGACGCGTGGCATTGCGGGTGGCCACCGCTAGCGCTTCGGCGGAACGATCCAGCGCCCAGACTCGCGCGTCGGGACGCATCGACGCAATGGCTACGGCAATCGCGCCTGTGCCGGTGCCCAGATCGAGTACGCGTGGCCGCGAGACGTTTTCCAGTGCCGCCAAAGCCGTTTCGACCAGCAACTCGGTTTCGGGGCGCGGAATCAGGACTTCGGGTGTCACCTCGAAATCGAGCCCAAAGAATTCGCGCGCGCCGACCAGTTGCGCCACCGGCTCGCCGGCCGCGCGCCGGGCTTCCAGCGCCCGATATCGTTCAACGACCGGGCTGTCGAGCGCATCTTCGCTGCGGGTGATTAATTGCGTGTGCCGCCAACCGAGCACGTGCGTGAGCAGAATCCGCGCTTCGAGCGGCGGCAGCGGCGAGGCGCGCAACAGCGCAGCGGGTGTGACCGGGTCCATCCGCTTAGTCCGCGTCGCCTAGCGATGCCAGCAGCTCGGCCTGGTGCTCGCTGACCAGAGCCGCGATCAGTTCGTCGAGATCGCCGTCCATGATCGCGTCGAGGCGATACAGCGTCAGATTGATCCGGTGATCCGTCAGACGCCCTTGCGGGAAATTGTAGGTGCGAATCCGCTCCGAGCGGTCGCCCGAGCCGATCAGGCTCTTGCGGGTTGCGGCTTCCTTCGCCTGCTGCTCGTGCGACTGCTTGTCCTTGATGCGTGCGGCCAGTACCTTCAGCGCACGATCCTTATTCTTATGCTGCGACCGGTCGTCCTGACATTCGACGACGATGCCCGTCGGCAAGTGCGTGACGCGCACGGCCGAATCGGTCTTGTTGATGTGCTGACCGCCCGCGCCAGACGCGCGGAATGTATCGATGCGCAGATCGGCCGGATTGATCTCGACCTCGCCAATTTCGTCCGCTTCCGGCATGACCGCGACCGTACAGGCCGACGTGTGAATGCGGCCCTGCGTTTCGGTGGCCGGCACGCGTTGCACGCGATGGCCGCCCGACTCGAACTTGAGCTTGGAATACGCCGCTTCGCCGGCGATTCGCACGATCACTTCCTTGTAGCCACCGAGGTCCGATTCGCTCGCCGACATCATCTCCACTTGCCAGCGATTGCGCTCGGCAAAGCGCAAGTACATGCGCAGCAAGTCGCCGGCGAACAGCGCGGATTCGTCGCCGCCCGTGCCGGCCCGGATTTCTAGGAAGATGTTGCGATCGTCGTTCGGGTCTTTCGGCAGCAGCATTTTCTGCAATTCCGCGCCGAGTTTTTCCATCCGCTCTCGCGAGGTGCGAATTTCGTCCTCCGCGAAGTCGCGCATCGACGCGTCCGCCAGCAGTTCCTGCGCGGTGGCCGCGTCGGTCATGGCCTGGCGCCACAGCGCGTAATGTTCGACGACCGGTCCAAGCTCGGCGTGTTCACGCGTGAGCTTGCGGTATTGGTCGAGATTCGAGGTAATGTCCTCGCGGCTCAACAGGTCGTTCAGTTCGGCCAGCCGGGTAGTGAGCTGGTCGAGCTTGCGTTGCATGCTCGTTTTCATCGGACGGGTATCGGAGCGGGCTCCGGCAAGGACGACGACTAGGGGAGTGGGCGGATGCCCTGGTCAGAAGCACATCGCGGGCCACTCGGGGCGGCGCGGATGGTGCGGCGGTGGCTGCGCCGCTAACGCTCCGTAGAACCGGAGTGTTTGTAGAAACCGCTCATCAATTCGATGAGCGTGTCACGGTTCTCGCTGCTCGCGCGATTGAGCGCGTGCGTCGGGCCGTGGATGAGTTTGTTGGTGAGCGATTGCGACAGCGCTTCGAGCACCGCTGCGGGATCCTCGCCGCGGGCGAGCATTTTCTGCGCGCGTTCGACCTCGGCGCGACGCAACACATCGGCTTGCGTATGCATGTGGCGGATCACCGGCACGATGCTGCGCGCGTCGAGCCACTGCATGAAATTCTGCACCCGCGTCTCGATGATCGCCTCGGCCTGCGCCACGGCGGCTTGCCGCGACGCATTGCCTTCCCGCACGATCGAGCCGAGGTCGTCCACCGTGTACAGGAACACGTCTTCGAGCTGGCCGACTTCGGGTTCGATGTCGCGCGGCACGGCCAGATCGACCATGAAAATCGGCCGGTGGCGGCGCGCTTTCACGGCTCGCTCGACCGCCCCCAGACCGATGATCGGCAGGGTGGAAGCAGTGCACGACACGATGATGTCGAACTCGTGCATGCGCGCCGGCAGTTCCGACAGCGGAATGGCCCGGCCGTTGAAGCGTTCGGCGAGGCGGCTGCCACGTTCGGCGGTGCGATTGGCGACGACCAGCTCGCGCGGCTGCTGCGCGGCGAAGTGCGTGGCGCACAACTCGATCATTTCGCCCGCGCCGATGAACAGCACGCGCTGGTTCGAGACCTTGTCGAAAATCCGCTGCGCGAGCCGTACGGCTGCTGCTGCCATGGAAACCGACTGCGCGCCGATTTCGGTCGTGCTGCGCACTTCCTTCGCGACGGCGAAGGTGCGCTGGAACAACTGGTTCAGGTAGGTGCCGAGCGCGCCGGCTTCAGACGCCGTGCGCACAGCATCTTTCATTTGTCCGACGATTTGCGTCTCGCCCAGCACCATCGAATCCAGCCCCGAGGCGACACGGAAAGCGTGGCGCACGGCTTCCGACTGCGGCAACGCGTAGACATGCGGCGCGAGTTCGTCGATGGGCAGGTTGTGGTATTTCGAGAACCACTGGATCGCGGCTTCACGCGCGGCCAGGTCGTCGGTCGCACAGTAGAGCTCGGTGCGGTTGCAGGTGGACAGAATCGCCGCTTCCGGCGCCGTGCGGGCGGTGCGGCCGAGCCAGACGCTCTTGAAGGTATCCAGTGCAGGCTTGATCTGTTCGAGCGGAAACGCCACGCGTTCGCGCAAGGCGACAGGCGCAGTGTGGTGATTGATTCCGATCGTTAGAAGCTGCATATGGGGCGCTATGGTTTAGCCCAATATTATAGCGTTTTCATGATTCTTTCATTCTGCGCGCGTCATCCGGCCTCCACAACCGCTTCCGGCGGGATAGCGTCGAGCTGATAGCCATAGCCGTAAAGCGGTGTCAGGCAATAACCGTGCTCCGGACGCAGCTGCAATTTGGTCCGCACGCGCGATGCATGGGTATCGACGGTGCGCGACCTTACGTCGCGGCGGCGTGTCCAGACAGTTTCAAGAATATGCGCGCGCGATACCGGCCGCGACAGGTTGCTAAAAAGCAGCAACGCAAAGCGGAATTCTTTCGGCGTTAAGGCAACGGTTTGATTGCGGAATGTGACGGCAAACTGCGCGGCGTCGAATGCATAGCCGCCGATCGTGTCGCGCCGCCGGTTGGGCGGCCGCCGCAAGCTGGCGCGCCGCAGCAGCGCATCTACCCGGGCCAGCATTTCAGGGCCGCGCACCGGCTTGGCCAGGCAGTCGTCGGCGCCCGCGTGCAGCGCGGCGACGATCTGGCTCTCGCGTGGGTCCGATAACAGTACGATCACGGGCAAGCCGGGCAGGATGGAGCGGGCGCGGGGGATCGCGTCTTCGGCGGAACGGTCGCCGGCCCAGCTTTCCGTGATGAGCAGATCGAAGAATTCGTCGGCAGCCTGATCCAGGAACGGTGCGCTGGCGGTGAAGTGCTGACACATATGGCCGCCCGCAAAAATCAGCCGGCCGACCAGGGTGGCGTGCCGTAGATCCGGCTCGATAAGGGCGATACGCATGGCGCGCTGTCAGCGTGGCAGGGACCAGAGGCTAGGCTTCTCCGTAAGGCTTACAGCTTGCCTAACATCACCCCGACCCCCTAAACTCAACCGCTATGCGGAAAGCGCCGTGCTGAACCTCTATAGTTAATGAGAAGAAAATGCTAGCCGTCTTGACCCCGGGCGCCCATGAGACAAGTCTGAATCTATTTGAGGTCCCCTGCTGATGGGGTGGCCCGGAATTCTGGTGCTGGGTGTGGTGATCGGTCTGGCGGGCTGGTGGCTGCATCCGCTGCGCCGTTCGAGCCGCGCTCCGTGGTGGGCGGCGCTACTGGCCGGCGTGCTGGGCGCGGCGCTCGCGCGCATGGCCGGCAATGTGGTTGGTCTCTTTCATGATGGCGATACGCTCGAATGGCCGGTATGCACCGGCGTCGCGTTGATCGCCGTTGCCGTGACGGTCGGCTTGCTTTCCCGTCGATGAATACTTGCAGGTGACTCCGATGAATGCCCGACTTCCCGAAACCTCCTCCATCCCCGAACGGCTCGCGACATTGCGCAATGCAATGGCGCGCGAAGGGGTAGCCGCTTATCTGGTGCCGTCTTCCGATCCGCACCTGTCCGAATATCTACCTGGGCGCTGGCAAGGCCGGCAGTGGCTGTCGGGTTTCACCGGCTCGGCCGGCACGCTGGTCGTGACCGCCGATTTCGCCGGCGTATGGACCGATAGCCGCTATTGGGAGCAAGCCAACGCGCAACTGGCCGGCACCGGCGTCCAATTGATGAAGATGACCGGCGGCCAGCAGACCGCGCCGCATTGCGAGTGGCTCGCACAGAACGTCGCGGCTGGCGGTACGGTCGGTGTGGACGGCGCGGTGCTCGGCGTGGCGGCGGCGCGTGCCTTGGGCCAGGCGCTCAGCGCGCGCGGCGTGAAATTGCGCACCGACGTCGACCTGTTCGACGCGATCTGGCCGCAGCGCCCGGCGCTGCCCGCCGCCGCCGTGTTTGAGCATGCCGCGCCGCACGCAAGCGTCGCCCGTTCGGAAAAGCTCGCGCAGATTCGCCGCGCTATGGCGGAGAAGGACGCGCAGTGGCACTTCATTTCCACGCTGGACGACCTGGCGTGGCTGTTGAATCTGCGCGGCGCCGATGTCAGCTACAACCCCGTCTTTGTCGCGCACGCGCTGATCGGTCCGCAAAGCGCGTCGCTTTTCGTCGCCGACGGCAAGGTGCCTCGAGAGCTGGCCGAGGCGCTCGCGCGTGACGGCATCAGCGTCGAGCCGTATGCGAAGGCTGCCGACGCGCTAGCCGCGCTGCCGGCCGGCAGCACGCTGCTGATCGACCCGCGCCGCATTACCTATGGCTCGCTGCAGTTGGTGCCGGCCACGGTGAAGGTGGTGGAGGCGGTCAATCCGTCCACCTTCTTCAAGTCGCGCAAGACCGAGGCGGAAGCGGAGCACGTGCGCGAGACGATGGAGCAGGACGGTGCTGCGCTCGCCGAATTCTTCGCGTGGTTCGAAGGTGCATTGGGCCGTGAATCGATCACCGAACTGACGATCGACCAGCGTCTGACGGCAGCCCGCGCGCGCCGTCCGGGCTTTGTATCGCTGAGCTTCGCGACCATCGCGGGCTTCAATGCGAACGGCGCGATGCCGCACTACCGCGCAACCGAAGAATCGCATTCGGTGATCGAGGGCAATGGTTTGTTGCTGATCGATTCGGGCGCGCAGTATCTGAGCGGCACGACCGACATCACGCGGGTCGTGCCGATCGGCACCATCAGCGACGCGCAGCGGCGCGATTTCACTATCGTGCTGAAAGGCACCATGGCGCTGTCGCGCGCGAAATTCCCGCGCGGCATTCGTTCGCCGATGCTCGACGCGATTGCCCGCGCGCCGATCTGGGAGGCCGGCGCCGATTACGGTCATGGCACCGGTCACGGCGTGGGCTATTTCCTGAACGTGCACGAAGGTCCGCAGGTGATTTCGCACTACGCGCCGGCCGAACCATGGACGGCGATGGAAGAGGGCATGATCACCTCGGTCGAGCCGGGTATATACCGGCCGGGCAAGTGGGGCGTGCGGATCGAGAATCTGGTGCTGAACGTGCCGGCGGAGAAAACCGAGTTCGGCGATTTCCTCAAGTTCGAAACGCTGACGCTGTGCCCGATCGACACGCGCTGCCTCGATCTGTCGCTGTTGCGTGAAGACGAGCGTGCATGGCTCAACGGGTATCACGAAATGGTGCGCGCGCGCCTGTCGCCGCATGTGTCGGGCGAGGCGAAGGCGTGGCTCGAACTGCGTACCCAACCCATCTGAGTGTGTCGCCACGATCCCACGGAGAGTGCGTGCATGGCCATCAAGGCAGTGGTGTTCGATTTCGGCGGTGTGCTGATCGACTGGAGTCCCGAGTATCTCTATCGTCAGTTGATTCCTGACGACACAGAACGCCGCTGGTTTCTGACCCACGTCTGTTCGATGGATTGGGTGATCCGTCAGGACGGCGGTCAGCCAATCGTCGAGGCGACCGACGAACTTGTCGCCCGGTTTCCCGATCACGCACCGCTGATCCGCGCGTTCTACGAGCGCTGGCACGAGATGGTGGCCGGCGTGCTGGAAGAGGGTGTGGCGATCATGGAAAAGCTCGAGGCGGCTGACGTGCCGCTCTTCGGGCTAACCAACTGGTCGGCGGAGACGTTTCCGTATGCGTGGGAGCATTACCCCGTGCTGCGGCGGTTCCGCGACATCGTCGTGTCGGGCAGGGTGAAGCTGGTGAAGCCCGATCCGGCGATTTTCGCGCTCATGCACCAGCGGATCGAGGCGCAACTGCCTGGCATTCAGCCAGCCGAACTCGTCTTCATCGACGACAATCTGAAAAACGCCGAGGCCGCGACGGCCTTGGGCTGGCACGGCGTGCATCATACGAGCGCGGCGCAAACCGAGGCGCGCCTGCGTGGCTTGGGCTTGCGGGTTTAAGCCTACTGCCCGAGCAGATTCTTCAACGCGTTACCCAAGCCTTTCACCGTTTCGCCGGTGCCCTTAGCCACGCCTTCGACGCTCACGCCCAGCGATTTCGCAAACCCGGCGCCGAGGCGCTTCATCAGACTCTCCCGGACCGAAAACTTCGGGTCGCGCAGGTTGCCATCGAGCTCGAAATGCAGCGTGATATCGCCGTTGCGCGTCTTGAGCGCCGCAATCGCCGCCTTGGTTGGAATCGACATGAAGGTGTCCAGCGGATTGTCACTGTCGGCGAGTTGCAGATGGTGGATCGTCACCGTGCCGGGCGCGTGCAACTGATAGTTGCGCACCGTCGACTCCACAGTCAGGTCGACCGTGCCGCCGCTCACCTGCGCCTTCCCGCCGGCCTTCTTCAGCAAATACGGATCGAGCATCACGACGTCGATGCCGCTTAGCTTGCTGGTGGTCTGCGAATCCTTGTTGGCGATCTTGATCCAGCCGTTAAACGAGACCGTGCCGGTATGCGCCGGGCCTTTGATCGAGCCGGTGAGATCGACGGCGGTCGGTTCGCTGAGCGCGGGCAGATGCAGATGATCGACCGTCGCATTGGCGTTGCTGACCGTCACCTTGAATGCCGGTGGCCCAACGGTCATATCGTAGAAATGGAAGTTGCCCTGCTCGAAGGCGATGTGGTCGATCAGCTTTTCGCGCGGGGTGGAGGGGGCGCCGCCGGCTTCTTGATCGGACTGGTTCACCGATTCCCGCAGATTCGGCATCAGGCGGATCGTGCCGTCTTTGGTGCGCAATACGGCGATGTCGAAGCCGCGTACCACCACGCTGCGAATATGGATGCGCCGCGCGAGCAGATCGCGGATGTCGGGCGTGAGCGTGATTTCGTCGGCGCGTAAAGGATCGCCAGCGGGCCAGCCGGGTGGCGGCTTGAGCAGAACGTTGGTGAGATGGACTGACGTGAGGCCGACGTGAATGCTCTCGGCGCTCCCTAACGGCCCGAGCGCTGCAATGACGCGTTCTTTGACTTCGCGCTGCGCGAACTGCAACGCAGCGACTGCGACGACGATCAGCACCAGCAGCACGCCACCGATGGCGATGGCCCAGCGCTTGCCCTTCGACATCGCCATGCTTGCCTCCTCGTCGCCGCGCCGGGCGCGGTAGCTGTGATCGGCCTGATTGCGCGCCGGTTCGGCGCACGGTTATTCGATGCGTCTGATCCGGCGGAGTTGACGCATCCGGTCGGACGACTTGTATCACCGCGTGATCAGCAATGCGTGTGCCGTGCGCCGCTTGTCTGGCAAACGCAAGGCGTTGCCGGTGCCTCGATGGGCAATTGACCGGCAGCTGAGGCAAAACGGCCCGCTCATCCACCCACGAGCGGGCCGCCAGGTTCGCGATTTATCGCGCGATCGGCTTGTAACGCAAGCGCTTCGGACGTGCAGCTTCTTCACCGAGGCGTGCGCGCTTGTCCGCTTCGTATTCCTGGTAGTTGCCGTCGAAGAACGTGATTTGCGAATCGCCTTCGAATGCCAGGATATGCGTCGCGATCCGGTCGAGGAACCAGCGATCGTGCGAGATCACCATCACCGAGCCGGCGAACTCGAGCAACGCGTCTTCCAGCGCGCGCAGCGTTTCGACGTCCAGGTCGTTCGACGGTTCGTCCAGCAGCAGGACGTTGCCGCCCGCGATCAGTGTTTTCGCCAGGTGCAGCCGGCCGCGCTCGCCGCCCGACAGATTGCCGACGGTCTTCTGCTGATCGCCGCCCTTGAAGTTGAAGCGGCCGATGTATGCACGCGAAGGCGTCTCATACTTGCCGACTGTCAGCACGTCCGCGCCACCGGAGATTTCTTCGAACACGGTCTTGGAGCCGTCCAATGCATCGCGGCTTTGGTCCACGTATGCGAGCTTGACCGTTGGGCCTTGCACGATCTCGCCCGAATCCGGCTGTTCGCGGCCGGTGAGCATGCGGAACAATGTCGACTTACCGGCGCCGTTCGGGCCGATGATGCCGACAATCGCGCCCGGCGGAACCTTGAAGCTGACGTTGTCGAGCAGCAGACGGTCGCCGTACGACTTGCTGACGTTCTTGAACTCGATCACTTCGTTACCCAGGCGGTCGCCGACCGGAATGAAAATTTCCTGGGTTTCGTTGCGTTTCTGGTAGTCCTGGCTGTTCAGTTCCTCGAAGCGGGCAATCCGCGCCTTCGACTTCGCCTGACGGCCCTTCGGGTTCTGGCGCACCCACTCCAGTTCCTTCTTGATCGCCTTCTGACGCGCCGATTCCGACGACTCTTCCTGCTTCAGGCGCTCTTCCTTCTGATCGAGCCAACTGCTGTAGTTGCCCTTCCACGGAATGCCGTGGCCGCGGTCGAGTTCGAGAATCCACTCAGCGGCGTTATCGAGGAAGTAGCGATCGTGGGTGACGGCGACGACCGTGCCCGGGAAGCGTGTCAGGAACTGTTCGAGCCAGTCGACCGATTCCGCGTCCAGGTGGTTGGTCGGTTCGTCGAGCAGCAGCATGTCCGGTTTTTCGAGCAGCAGCTTGCACAGCGCGACGCGGCGCTTTTCGCCGCCCGACAGGTGTTCGATCTTCGCGTCCCATGGCGGCAGGCGCAGCGCGTCGGCGGCGATTTCGATCTGTTGTTCCGCGCTGCCGTCGGTGGTGGCGAGAATCGCTTCGTACTTGGCTTGCTCGGCGGCGAGCGCGTCGAAGTCGGCGTCCGGCTCCGCATAAGCCGCGTAGATTTCGTCGAGCTTCTTTTGCGCGCCGAAGACGTCGCCGAGACCTTCCTCGACCGCTTCACGCACGGTTTTGTTCGGATCGAGTTGCGGTTCCTGCGGCAGATAGCCGATGTTCAGGTTCGGCATCGGCGTGGCTTCGCCTTCAATGTCCTTGTCCACACCCGCCATGATGCGGATCAGCGTCGACTTGCCCGAGCCGTTCAGGCCGAGCAGACCGATTTTCGCGCCGGGGAAAAACGACAGCGAGATGTCTTTCAGGATTTGACGCTTGGGCGGCACGATTTTGCCGACCCGGTTCATGGTGAAGACGTATTGGGCCATTTGCTTGCAATAGACGTTGACGCCGCCGGCCGCGTAAGGGCGGGCGGTCGTGGGTGGATGGGTAATCGGTGTTGTAGCCGGGCAGTGTGCCCGGCGCCGGCCAGCGGGGCGTCGAACTTCGGGTCTAACTTCGCGACGCCGCGCGGGCGGGTGGTTCAGGTGGCATTGTACTTCGGGGTGAGGGTGCAGCGGCAGAGGGTGGCTCGCAGCGGCCTCAGTTTGCGCGCCGCCCTGTCGACGGATCGAAGAAGTGCAGATGCCGTGCGGGCAGCGCCACTTGCAGCGCTTCGCCGGCGGCCGGCCGATGCGTGTGCGGCAAGCGCACCGTCACGTCGTGCTTGCCCCAACGGCCGTGCGCGAGGTTGTCCGCGCCGAGCAGCTCGCAGGAGTCGACGGTGAGCGTAGCGTGCGCGGCGTCGGCTTGTCCCGGCGTCATGTGTTCGGGACGGATTCCCAGCGTCCATTCGCGGCCCCTGGCGACTTCCTGCCCGATCGATGCAACCCCTTGAAGCGGCAGCTTCGGGCCGTTGCCCGCGACTTCAAACGTCGAGCCGTCGTCCGACACGCGGCCTTCCAGCAGATTCATCCCGGGCGAGCCGATGAAATTCGCGACGAACACCGTCGCCGGCCGTTCGTAGACTTCGGTTGGCGCGCCGATCTGCTCGGCATGACCCTTGTTCATCACGATCACGCGTTGCGCCAGCGTCATCGCTTCGATCTGATCGTGGGTGACGTAGAGACTCGTGGTGGCGAGCCGCGCATGCAGGCGCTGGATTTCGAGGCGCATCTGCACGCGCAGCCGTGCGTCGAGATTCGACAGCGGTTCATCGAACAGAAACACCGCGGGTTCGCGCACGATCGCGCGACCCATGGCGACGCGTTGCCGTTGGCCGCCCGACAATTCGCGCGGTTTGCGCGTAAGTAACGCCTCGAGTTCCAGAATCTGCGCGGCAGCGCCCACGCGCTTCGCAATCTGCGCACGATCGACGCCCGCGATCTTCAGCGCATAGCCCATGTTCTCGGCCACGCTCATGTGCGGATACAGCGCGTAGTTCTGGAACACCATCGCGATGTTGCGATCCTTCGGTTCCAGTTGATTGACCACTTTGCCGGCGATCGAGATGGTGCCTTCGGAAATGCCTTCGAGGCCGGCCACCATCCGCAGCAAGGTCGATTTGCCGCAGCCCGACGGGCCGACCATCACCACGAACTCACCGTCCGCGACGTCCACGTCGATACCGTGCAGCACGAACTGTTTGCTGTCGTAGGTTTTTTTAACGCCTTGCAGAGTCAGTGCAGCCATGCTGTTTTAACCTTTTCGTTGCTTGCCGTGCATTTGTGATGTCCCGCGCGGCGTTCGTGATTCCCCGTCCCGCGCCAAAGCTCGCCTCGTTGTGCGAGTTACTTCTCCGCGTCCACCAGCCCGCGCACGAACCAGCGCTGCATCGTCAGCACGACCGCGAGCGGCGGCAGCATGGCGAGCAGGGTTGCGGTCATCACGAGGTGCCATTCGGTCGCGGTGTCGCCGGAAGCGATCATGCTTTTGATGCCGACCACTGCGGTGGTCAGCGATTGCTGGCTCGTAATCAGGATCGGCCACAGGTACTGATTCCAGCCGTAAATGAAGGTGATGACGAACAGCGCTGCCATGTTGGTTTTCGACAGCGGCAGCACCACGTCCCAGAAGAAACGCAACGCGCCGGCGCCGTCGATGCGCGCCGCTTCCATCAGTTCGTCGGGCAGCGTCATGAAGAACTGGCGGAACAGGAAGGTCGCGGTGGCCGATGCGATCAGCGGCAAGGTCAGGCCGCTGTATGTATTGCTTAGATGCATCGACGACACGACCTGTACGGTCGGAAAAATACGCACTTCGACCGGCAGCATCAGCGTGATGAAGATCAGCCAGAACGACAGATTGCGAAACGGAAAGCGGAAAAACACGATCGCGTACGCGGAGATCATCGAGATCGCGATCTTGCCGATCGAAATCACCAGCGCCATCACGAGGCTGTTGAACAGCATGCGGCCGAACGGCGCCGCCGCATTGCCGCTGCCATGCGACCAGACCGTCGCGATGTTCTCGAACAGGTGCGTGCTCGGCACCAGCGACAGCGGCACGCTGAACACCTCATGCGCGCTCATCGTCGCCGCGCAAAACGCGACGTACACGGGAAACACCACCAGCACGACGCCTAGAATCAGCACCGCATGGCAAAAGAGGTCGAAACCGCGTCGGTTCTCGATCATGAGTATTGAACCCTGCGTTCAATAAAGCGGAATTGCACGACCGTCAACGCGACGACGATCACCATCAGGATCACCGACTGCGCGCCCGAGCTGCCGATGTCGAGACCCTGGAAGCCTTCGGCGAAAATCTTGTAGATCAGCGTGCGGGTGGACTGCGCCGGGCCGCCGCCGGTGGCGGCGTCGATCACCGGGAAAGTGTCGAAGAATGCGTAGGTGATGTTGATCACCAGCAGAAAAAAGCTGGTCGGCGAAAGCAGTGGCAGCGCGATGCCGAAGAACCGCCGCACCGGACCGGCGCCGTCGATGGCCGCCGCTTCGATCAGCGAACGCGGGATAGCCTGCAAGCCGGCATAGAAGAACAAAAAGTTATAGCTGACCTGTTTCCACACGGATGCCAGCACCACCAGAAACATCGCCTGGCCAGCGTTCAACGCGTGATTCCACACAATGCCGTACTTCGCGAGTGCGTAGGTCACGAGGCCGATGCTCGGGTTGAACAGGAACGACCACAACACGGCCGCGATCGCGGGTGCGACCGCATACGGCCAGATCAGCAGCGTTTGATAAGCCTTGGCGCCACGCGTCACGCGATCCGCGCACACGGCGAGCAGCAGCGAGATGACCAGCCCCGAAACCGTGACGAGCGCGCAGAAAATCAGCGTCGTATAGAACGACGACAGATAAAGCGGATCGGCGAATAACTGCTTGAAATTGGCGAGGCCGACAAATTCGGTCGAGGTGCCGAACGCATCCTGGCTCTGGGTGGATTGCCACAGTGCTTCGCCTGCCGGCCACAGAAAGAACAGCAGCGTGATCAGGAGTTGCGGCGCAACGAGCAGGTAGGGCAGGACGCTGGTGCCGAAGCGTGAGCGCTTTTCCATCGAGAGTTTCCTAGGTTCTACTATCGCGAGGGTTTCGGTACCAGTGCACCGAAACCCCGCCGGCTAGTACAGCAAGCCTTAGTTGCCGGCTTTCTCGAAGCGGCGTAGCAACTCGTCACCACGCGCTACCGAGGAATCGAGCGCCTGTTGCGGCGTCTTCTTCCCCGCCCATACCTGTTCGAGTTCTTCATCGATCACGGTGCGGATCTGCGGCATGTTGCCCAGACGCAAGCCCTTCGTGTACGGCAGGGGCGGCTTGTTGAGCATCTGCTTGATCGCGGTGTCGCTGCCCGGATTCTTCTCGTAGAAGCCTTGTTGCTGCGTCAACTGGTACGCGGCGGTCGTGACCGGCAGATAGCCCGTGTCCTGATGCCACTTCGCTGCAACCGGCGCCGACGACAGATACGCGAGGAATTTCGCCACGCCCTTGTAGACGGCCGGATCTTTACCCGACAGCACCCACAGGCTTGCTCCGCCGATGATCGCGTTCTGCGGCGCGCCTTTCACATTCGCGTCGTACGGCATCATGCCGGTGCCGAAGTTGAACTTCGCGTACTTCTTGATCGTGGCCAGCGAACCGGACGAGTTCGTGATGATCCCGCAGTCGCCGCTATAGAACTTCGACACCGGTTCGTCCTTGCGGCCGACGTACGTGAAGGTGCCTTCCTTCTGCATGTTCTGCAGGAACTGGATGTGCGCGACCTGCAACGGCTTGTTGAATTCCAGTTGCGCGTCGGCGCCGTCGAAACCGTTGTTTTTCGATGCGAACGGCACGCCATGCCAGGCGCTGTAGTTTTCGAGTTGAATCCAGCTCTGCCAGCCCGACGAATAGCCGCACGACATGCCGGACGCCTTCAGCTTCTGCGCGTCTACCTGCAATTCGGCCCAGGTTTTCGGCGGCTGATTCGGATCGAGTCCGGCCTTCTTGAAGGCGTCCTTGTTGTAGTACAGCACCGGCGTCGAGCTATTGAACGGCATCGAGATCAGTTCGCCGGTTTTAGCGTCGCTGTAGTAGCTGGCAATGGTCGGCACGAAGGCCTTTTCGTCGAGCGGCACGCCGGCTTGCTTGAACACTTCCGAGACCGGGATGATGGCTTTTTTCGCCTGCATCATGGTGGCGGTGCCGACTTCGTAGACCTGCAGAATGGCCGGCGCGTTGCCGCTTCGATAAGCGGCGATGCCGGCGGCAAGGGTCTGGTCATAAGTACCCTTGAACACCGGCACGATCTTGTAGTCGCTTTGCGACGCATTGAACGCGTTGGCAATGTCGTTCAGACGTTCGCCGAGGGCGGCTTCCATGCCGTGCCAGAACTGGATTTCAGTCGCGGCGTGGGCTGCCTGGCTGATGCCGAGGCTCAGCACAGCGGCAACGGAAAGCGAACGGAATAGCGGCTTGCAACTCATCGATTTGTCTCCAGGTCGGAACGGGCGCGAATGCGAATCGCGCGATTCTATTTGTGTTCGATGACAGTCTGGCGTCGATTGCCGGACGACGGTCCGCTTTTGACAGGGGCCGGTTGCCGCAATTTACACCGGCTGTCACGAAACTGAAATAGTGGGCGTTTGACGTGGCGCCTGTGTGCGCTGCAACTGACGCAACTGACACAGCGGTCGCGCAGTAAAACAAAAAGCCCGCTTTTGAGCGGGCTTTCCGATGGAGGTAACAGACTGCGGTGCGTGATGTCCGTCTGGCGCTCTGCCGATTAACGTCACGCGCCGACCAGCCGGAACCTCACACGTTGAACAGGAAGTTCATCACGTCGCCGTCGTGCACGACGTATTCCTTGCCTTCCGCGCGCATCTTGCCGGCTTCCTTCGCGCCTTGCTCGCCCTTGTAGGTGATGAAGTCGTTGAAGGCGATCGTCTGCGCGCGAATGAAGCCGCGCTCGAAGTCGGTATGAATCGCGCCTGCCGCCTGCGGTGCGGTGTCGCCGATATGGATCGTCCACGCGCGCACTTCCTTCACGCCGGCCGTGAAGTAGGTTTGCAGGCCCAGCAGCTTGAAACCCGCGCGAATCACACGGTTCAGGCCCGGCTCTTCCATGCCCATGTCGGCGAGGAACACTTCCATGTCCGCTTCGTCGAGATCGGCGATTTCCGCTTCGATCGCCGCGCACACGGCGACCACCGGCGCGCCTTCGGCGGCCGCGAACTTCGTGACCGCGTCGAGGTGCGGGTTGTTCTCGAAACCGTCGTCCTTCACGTTGGCGACGTACATGGTCGGCTTGGCGGTGATCAGGCAGAACGGCTTGAGCGTGGCCTTTTCTTCATCCGACAGGTCGAGCGCGCGGACGGGTTTGGCCTGGTCGAGTTGCGCGCGGACCTTTTCCAGCACGGCGGCGTTCTTGGCGGCTTCCTTGTCGTTACCCGACTTGGCGGCCTTCGAATAGCGCGTCAATGCCTTCTCGACGGTGGCGAGGTCGGCGAGCGCCAGTTCGGTATTGATCACTTCGATATCCGACAGCGGATCGACCTTATTCGCGACGTGGATCACGTTGTCGTCTTCGAAGCAGCGCACAACGTGCGTGATTGCGTCGGTTTCGCGGATGTTCGCGAGGAACTGGTTGCCCAGACCTTCGCCCTTGCTTGCGCCGGCCACGAGGCCGGCGATGTCGACGAATTCCACGACTGCCGGGAGGATGCGCTCCGGCTTGACGATTTCGGCGAGGGCCTTCAGACGCGCGTCCGGCACTTCGACGATGCCGACGTTCGGCTCGATCGTGCAGAACGGGTAGTTTTCGGCGGCAATGCCCGCCTTGGTCAGCGCATTGAACAGGGTGGACTTGCCGACGTTAGGCAGGCCGACGATGCCGCATTTGAGGCTCATGGAAATCCTTCAGTGAATCAGTAAGTTGCGTGATGCGCTCGACGCTGTGTGCAGGATTCGAAAAGCCTTCGCGTTTGGCGTGGCGGAGGAAAGCGCAGCGGAGCGGGACAAGACACCAGATCGGGGCGTAGCCTCGACGATTCCGGGCGAGTTTTGTCTCGGAAAGCGCAATTGTAACCCGTTCGGATCGGGTTCTTGATCTGCCTGCGGTAAAGCTGGCGCCTCGATCCGTCCCTCGCAACCCCCGCAGCTATAATGCGCGGATGAACGCACACCACCAGACCTTTGATGCCGCCGTGATCGGCGGCGGGCTCGTCGGCAAGACCGCGGCGCTGGCGCTCACGCAAGGCGGGCTGCGCGTAGCGCTGCTCGCGCAACCGTGCGCGGCGCTGCCGCCGGGCGCGACCTTCGACTCGCGGGTCTACGCGCTGTCGTCGAGTTCGCAGGCGCTTCTCGAGCGGCTGCGGGTCTGGCAGGCGCTCGATCTTTCAAAGCTCGGCCCGGTCTACGACATGCGCGTCTATGGTGATGCGCATGCCGAACTTCATTTCTCCGCGTTCCAGGCCTCTGTGCCGCAACTGGCGTGGATCGTCGAGTCGTCGGTGATCGAACGCGCGCTCGATGCCGCGTTGCGGTTCCAGCCGAATCTCAGCTGGATCGACACGCGCGCCCAGGCGCTCGACTTCACCGCCGACAGTGCGAGCGTCGGTCTTGCCAATGGCAACGTGCTCGAGGCCGATCTCGTGGTCGGCGCAGACGGCGCGCATTCATGGGTGCGCGCGCAGATCGGCTCGAAGATGAACCGGCGCGACTATAAGCAAACCGGCGTGGTCGCGAATTTCAAGGCTGAAAAACCGCACGGCGAGACCGCTTACCAGTGGTTCAAGGACGGCGAGATCATCGCGCTGCTGCCGATGCCGGAAGGCCACGTGTCGCTGGTCTGGTCGGCGCGCACCGAGCACGCCGAACAACTGCTCGCGCTTGATCCGGCGCAACTCGCGGCCGAAGTCGAGCGCGTGACCGGGGGGCAGTTTGGCGCCCTGGAATGCGTGACGCCAGCGCAGGGCTTCCCGCTCGCACTGCAAACCGTCGACAAACTCGTGGCGCCGCGCGTCGCGCTGGTCGGCGATGCCGCGCATCTGATTCACCCGTTGGCGGGGCAGGGCATGAACCTTGGTTTGCGCGATGTCGCGGCGCTCGCCGAGACGGTCGCCGGCAAGGAAGCCTTCCGGGATCTCGGCGACATGGTGCTGCTGCGCCGCTACGAGCGCGCCCGCCGCGAAGATATCCGCGCGCTGATGATCGCCACCGACGGCCTGCAAAAGCTCTTCTCGGCGCCCGGCCCGTTTGCCAAGGTATTGCGTAATACCGGCATGGCGTTTGTCGGCGCGCAGCCGTTCATCAAGCGCTGGCTGGTGTCGGCCGCGCTCGGATAAAACGCTCGGGCCGGCATGCCCGGCCGGCGGGACGGGTATCATGAACGCATGGGCGCCATTCCGGTCAGACCGGATACGTCCCCAAAACGCGCATCGCGCGATTGAACTCCAGGAATTCAGCATGAAAAAATCCTTCCGCATCGCGGCCGCCGCGCTCGTGATCGCCGCCGTCACAATGGGCTGCTCCGCGCAGGCCGATCAAGCCACCGACAAGCTCAAGGCCACGCTGCAAACGCGTCTGGCCGACGTGACGATCAAGAGCGTGACGAAGTCGCCGATTGCCGGGCTGTATGAAGTGAATCTCGGCACGCAGATCATCTATAGCGATGCGAATGGCGACTATCTCATGCTTGGCGATATGGTCGACGCGAAAACGCGCAAGAATCTGACCGAAGCGCGTCTGGCGGAAACCAATCGCATCGATTTCGCGAGCCTGCCGTTCGGCAACGCGGTGAAGGTCGTGAAGGGCAACGGCGCACGCAAGATCGCGGTGTTCTCGGATCCGAACTGCCCGTACTGCAAGCAGCTCGAGACCTCGCTCAAGTCGCTCGACAACGTCACGGTCTACACTTTCCTGTACCCGGTGCTGTCGCCGGATTCGACCGCCAAGTCGAAGTCGATCTGGTGCTCGACCGACCGCGCGAAGGCGTGGGAGTCGTGGATGCAGGATCACCAGGCGCCTACTGCTGCCGGCACCTGTGATACGGCTGCACTCGACAAGAACCTGGCGCTCGGCCACGCGATGGGCGTCGACGGCACGCCGACCGTGTTTCTCGCCGACGGCCGCCGCCTGCCGGGCGCCGTCTCGGCAGACCGGCTGGACAAGGAAATGTCCGCCGTGCACTGAGCACGCATCACAAGTCGAAGAAAGGAGGCGCGCAGTGCGCCTCCTTTCACATCAAGCCCCGAACCTTCCTGCCAGAACAATCTCTAGTCGCCGCCGATGAAGCCGATCCGCTACACCATCGTTCCCCGCCAACCCGCCGCCCATCTGTTCGAAGTCACCGTGACCGTCGCCGATCCCGATCCGGCCGGTCAGCGTTTCATGCTGCCGGTTTGGATTCCGGGCAGCTACATGGTGCGCGAATTTGCCCGCAACATCGTCACGCTGCGCGGCACCAATGAGGCCGGGCGGAAGGTGCGCGTCGAGAAAACGGACAAGCACACGTGGCAGGCCGCACCGGTGAAAGGCGCGCTGACGCTGCGCTACGAGGTGTATGCATGGGATATGTCGGTGCGCGCCGCGCATCTCGACGACACGACCGGCTTTTTCAATGGCACAAGCGTGTTCCTCGCGCCGCTCGGTCATGAAGAGGCGCAGTGCGTGGTCGATATCCAGAGGCCGGACGGCGCCGTGTATCGCAACTGGCGGGTCGCGACCGCGTTGCCGGAAGCGCGCGGCACGAAACGCTACGGCTTCGGCGAATATCGCGCGCAGAACTACGATGAACTGATCGATCACCCGGTCACGTTGGGCGAGTTCGCGCTGGAGACCTTCAAGGCGCACGGCGTACCGCACGATATCGTGATCGCGGGGCGCGTGGTCGGGCTCGATATGGCGCGTTTGTCAGCCGACCTGAAACGTATTTGCGAAGCGCAAATCGCGTTGTTCGAGCCGAAGTCGAAGAAGGCGCCGGTGGATCGCTACGTGTTCATGACCCAGGCGGTCACCGACGGTTATGGCGGACTGGAGCATCGTGCTTCGACCGCATTGATCTGCAATCGCAGCGATCTGCCCGTGCAAGGCCGCGAGGCGCCGACTGAGGGCTACCGGACCTATCTCGGCCTGTGCAGCCACGAATACTTCCACACCTGGAATGTGAAGCGCATCAAGCCGGCTGTGTTCGCGCCGTACGACCTGAGCGTCGAAAACTACACGCCGCTGCTGTGGCTGTTCGAAGGCTTCACCTCTTACTACGACGACCTGATCCTCGTGCGCAGCGGCCTGATCTCGCAAGACGACTATTTCGGCCTGCTCGGCAAGGTGATTGGCGGCGTGCTGCGCGGCAGTGGCCGTCTGAAGCAGTCGGTAGCCGAAAGCTCGTTCGACGCCTGGGTCAAATACTACCGGCAGGACGAAAATGCAGCGAATGCGATCGTCAGCTATTACACGAAGGGCTCGCTCGTCGCGCTCGCCTTCGATTTGACGATTCGCGCGCAGACCAATAACCGCAAGTCGCTCGACGACGTGATGCGTCTGCTGTGGCAGCGGTTCGGGCGCGACTTCTATCGCGGCAAGCCCGTTGGCGTGGAGGAAAGTGAGGTCGAGGCGATTTTCGCCGAAGCGACCGGCGTGCAATTGGGTGAATTGTTCGCCGATGCCGTGTACGGCACGCGCGATCTGCCGCTCGACACGCTGCTCGAACCGTTTGGCGTCACGCTTGCGCCGGATCTGGAAAAGAACGGCAAGCCGTCGCTCGGCGCACGCGTGCGCGGCGGCGCGGATTGCACATTGGCAGTGGTTCACGAAGGCAGCGCGGCGCAAAAAGCCGGTCTGTCCGCAGGCGACGTGCTGATCGCGCTCGACGGTTTGCGCGTAACCGGCTCGAATCTTGATTCGCTCCTGTCGCGCTATCTGCCGGGCGCAAAAGTCGAAGTCCACGCCTTCCGCCGGGACGAGTTGCGTACCGCGCAAGTCAAGCTGGACGGCCCTGAGGTGTCGCGCTACAAGCTGACGGCGAGCGACAAGCGGCCTGCCGCGCGCAAGGCGCGGGAGCGCTGGTTAGCAAGCTGATCGTAATCCGTAGCAGCGTTAATCGCTGTTTCAAAGCGGGGGATTGTTCTACCAGTGCAACAATCCTTCGCTGCCGCACGGCTTTTTCCCGGGTCGGTAAAAAAACACAATGGCTCCACTCGCGCAACATTGCGCGCCCCTACTGGAGTCAACCATGACCACGATCCTGCAAATCAACTCGGCAGCACGCTCGCAAGGCGCGAACTCAACCCTGCTCGTGAACGAGCTGACCGCAAAGCTGCAACAATCGAATCCGGGCGCGCAAGTCGTCGTCCGTAACCTGCAAGCTGAACCGCTGCCCCATCTGGACGACGCCGTGCTCGGCGCGTTCTTCACGCCGGCCGACCAGCGCACGCCGGAACAAGTCGCGATCGCTGCACGCAGCGAAGCGCTGATCGCCGAACTGCAAGCCGCCGACATCGTCGTGATCGGCGCACCGATGTACAACTTCGGTATCTCGTCGCAACTGAAGACGTATTTCGACTTCATCGCCCGCGCCGGCATTACGTTCCAGTACACGGCGAACGGTCCCGAAGGCCTCGTGAAGGGCAAGAAGGTCTATGTGGTTTCGGCTCGCGGCGGCAAGTATCTGGGCACCCCGAACGATAGCCAAACGCCTTACCTGAAGGCTTTCCTCGGCTTCCTCGGCATGACCGACGTGAACTTCATCTACGCCGAAGGCCTGAACATGGGCCCGGACGCCGCGAGCGCAGCGCTGGCTGGCGCGCGCGAAGCGATTGCCGCTGCATAAGGTTTGAGGTTTGAGCCGCGCGGCGTGATCGCGGTGCGGTGGAATTGAAAAACGCCACGGAATGTGAATTCCGTGGCGTTTTTGTTTCTTGCCGATGCGATATTGAACCTATGCCAGCATCTGCGCTTCTTCGGGCAAGCGCCAATCGATTGGCGCGCGGCCTTGCTTCACGAGATAGTCGTTCGCTGCCGCAAAGTGCCCGCAACCGAGAAAGCCACGATGTGCCGACAGCGGCGACGGGTGCGGCGCCTCCAGCACGTAATGCGACTTGCCGCCCAGCAACGCGCGTTTGGCTTGCGCATGCGCGCCCCACAGCATGAATACGAGGCCGTCATGACGCATGGCCAATTCGTGGATCAGCGTGTCCGTGCATTTCTCCCAGCCGCGTTTTGCATGACTCGCAGCCGAATCGCGCTCGACGGTCAGCACCGTGTTCAACAGCAGCACGCCCTGTTTGGCCCAAGTGTCGAGGCAGCCATGACGTGGCGGCTCGTGGCCGAGGCTGGCGGCGATTTCCTTGAAGATATTGCGCAGCGACGGCGGCGTGCGCACGTTCGGCGCTACGGAAAATGCGAGTCCGTGCGCTTGCGGCGTGCCGCGGTCTTCACCGTGATACGGGTCCTGGCCGAGAATCACGACTTTGACTTCGTCGGGACTGGTGAGCCGCAGAGCCCGAAAGACATCGGCGGGGTAGACGGTTTTGCCGGCTGCGCGCTCGCCGTCGACGAAACGGCACAGTGACGGATAGGCGTCGCTTTCGATGAACGGTTTCAGGTGCGCGCGCCACGCCGGGGGCAGGGCGTCGAATTGGGCTTCGAGCGTTGGCGGCGGCGAGCCGTCGGCGCCCGGCGTTTGCTGCGGCTGCGCGGTCGCACCGGCCGGTGTGGAGGGGTCATCGCCAAACAGCGAGGCTTGCGACGAACTGGGGCGGGTAGGGGAAGCGGAGGTCATGGCGGGGAAGTGTCGCAGCAAACGGGGCGTTGCTCAACCCGCCCGCAACTGATAACCGCGCTGCGCCTTGCTGATATTGTCCGGCGCGAGGCCCGCTATCTGCTTGCCGAGTTCTGCCGCAAGCGTGTGCAGTGCCGCTTCGTCGCCGGATTTCAGCTCGAGTTCGACTTCCGAAATCGGTGCGCGACGCGTCTCGCGATCGACCTCGGCGAACACGTCACCTTGATCGATCGCCGCTTCGATTTCCGAGCCGTCCAGCTCGATGTTCCACAGCGTGCGGGTGAAATTCGTGCGAAACAGTTCGATGAGGTCGGGCGCGGCCTGACGCAAAGCGTCGGCGGCGGAGGGTTCGTCGCATTCGCGCAGTAACGCGTCGATCTCCAGTTTTTCGCCGGCCACCGGCATTTCCCACTCGTGGCGGCTGTGCAAACCATTGCTGGCCTTGCCCACCGTCTTGAAGGTTTGTAGCCAGCCGTCCGGCGTCTGGCGCAAACGCAATGCGCTTTTCGAGCCTGCCAGCGTCAACTGCGGCGTGTCGAAGTAAATATTCACCAACTTGACCGACCGGCCCGCCGCACCGGCGCGCGCGACGAACCACTGCGTCGCCGCCTGCACCTGCGTGGGCGGCAGCGTCAGCTTGATTTCACGTTCCATGCCCATGACCTGCTCCGCTACGTAGCCTGCGTGTTGAAGCCGCGCTTAGAAAAACATCCGCGCAAGTTCCACGCCCGGCTCTTCCGCGCGCATGAACGCCTCGCCGACGAGGAACGTATGCACGTCCATCGCTCGCAGACGTTCGACATCGACGCGCGACAGAATGCCCGACTCGGTGACCACGATGCGGTCGTCCGGAATCGATTCGAGCATGCCGATGGTCGTTTCGATCGACGTTTCGAAGGTGCGCAGATTGCGGTTGTTGATGCCGATCAGCGGCGTCTTCAACTTAAGCGATTCCATCAGTTCATTGTGGTCATGCACTTCGACTAGCACTGCGAGGCCCAGCGAATGCGCGAGCGCCTCGAGATCCTGCATCTCCGAGGTTTCAAGCGCCGCGGCAATCAGCAGAATCGCGTCCGCACCCATCGCGCGGGCTTCGACGATCTGGTACGGATCGACGATGAAGTCTTTGCGCAGCACCGGCAGATTGCAGGCGGCGCGGGCTTCTTCCAGGTACGCCACGCTGCCCTGGAAGAACTGCACGTCGGTGAGCACGGACAGGCAGGCCGCACCGTGCTTTTCATACGAACGCGCGATCTCGGCCGGCACGAAGTTTTCGCGCAGCACGCCTTTGGACGGGCTCGCTTTCTTCACTTCGGAAATGACCGCGGCGAGGCCTGCCGCATGCTTCGCGCGCAATGCGCCGACGAAATCGCGGATGTCGCGCGACGACGCTTCGAGGCGCAGTTCTTCGAGCGGCGCGCTCTGTTCAGCCGCGCGGACTTCTTCGCGTTTGACCGCGATGATGCGGTCGAGGATGTCGCTCATGAGTGTCTCGCTTCGTAGTTACTGCTTGAATTGCTGGGTAAAGCGGATCAGTTCGTCGACCTTGGCCCGTGCCTTGCCGCTCGCGATCGCTTCGCGCGCCAACTGGATGCCGTCCGCAATCGACGCCGCTACGTTCGCCGAATACAGCGCCGTGCCCGCGTTCAGCGTGACGATTTCACGCGCGACGCCCGGCTTGTTGTCGAGCGCTTCGAGCAGCATCAGTTTGGATTCGGCGGCATCGGCCACTTTCAGCGTGCGGTTCGACACCATCTGCATGCCGAAGTCTTCCGGATGGATTTCATACTCGTGGACCTGGCCGTCGCGCAACTCGCCGACTTGCGTGGCCGCACCGAGCGAGACTTCATCCATGCCGTCCATCCCGTACACCACCAGCACGTGTTTCGCGCCGAGGCGCTGCATCACGCGCACCTGAATGCCGACGAGGTCGGCATGGAACACGCCCATCAACTGATTCGGTGCGCCGGCCGGATTGGTCAGCGGCCCGAGAATGTTGAAGATAGTCCGCACGCCGAGTTCGCGGCGCACCGGTGCGATGTTCTTCATTGCCGGATGATGGTTCGGCGCGAACATGAAACCCATGCCGGTTTCCGCAATCGATGCCGCCACCTGCTCCGGTTGCAGATCGATGTTCACGCCGAGCGCTTCGAGCACGTCCGCGCTGCCCGATTTGCTCGATACGCCGCGGCCACCGTGCTTCGCGACCTTGGCGCCCGCCGCAGCCGAAACGAACATGGTTGCGGTGGAAATATTGAAGGTTTGCGAGCCGTCGCCGCCGGTACCGACGATATCGACGAAGTTCGAGTTGTCCTGCACCTCGACGTGCCGGGCAAATTCACGCATCACCGTGGCGGCTGCGGTGATTTCGCCGATGGTCTCTTTTTTGACGCGCAAGCCGGTGATGATTGCCGCCGACATCACGGGCGACAGTTCGCCGCGCATGATGAGCCGCATCAGATGCAGCATTTCGTCGTGGAAAATCTCGCGGTGCTCGATGGTCCGTTGCAGCGCTTCCTGGGGCGTAATCGACATGATTTCGTCTCTCTTCATCAAGCAGTGCGGTGGGCGGTCTTCGACTGCTTCACGAAGTTTTCGAGCAACGCGTGGCCGTGTTCTGAAAGAATCGATTCCGGATGGAACTGCACGCCTTCAACGGCCAATTCCTTGTGACGCACGCCCATGATTTCGCCGTCTTCGGTCCATGCAGACACTTCGAGGCAATCCGGCAGCGATTCGCGTTCGATCGCGAGCGAGTGGTAACGCGTCACGACGAAATGCTTCGGCAAGTCGGCGAACACGCCTTTGCAGTCGGTTTCGATCGTGCTCACCTTGCCGTGCATGATGGTTTGCGCGCGCACTACGCGGCCGCCGAAGGCTTCGCCGATCGCTTGATGGCCGAGGCAGACGCCCAGAATCGGCGTCTTGCCGGCAAAATCGCGCAGCACGTCGAGCGTGATGCCGGCGTGTTGCGGATTGCTCGGCCCGGGCGACAGGCAAATGCGCTCCGGGTTGAGCTTCGCAATTTCGTCCAGCGTGATTTCGTCGTTCCGATAGGTGCGCACGTCTTCGCCGAGTTCGCCGAAGTACTGCACTAGGTTGTAGGTGAACGAGTCGTAGTTGTCGATCATTAGCAGCATGGTGTGTCTCCGGTCAGAAGTCGCTATCGAGGCCGTCTTGAACCTGCTCGGCGGCGCGCAGCACAGCGCGCGCCTTGTTCTCGGTCTCTTGCCATTCGGATTCCGGCACCGAATCCGCGACTACACCCGCTGCCGCCTGCACATACAGATTACCGTTTGCGATCACGCCGGTACGGATCGTGATGGCCAGATCCATTTCGCCGGTGAATGACAGATAGCCGACCGCACCGCCGTACAGGCCGCGTTTCACCGGTTCGAGCTCGTCGATCAATTCCATCGCGCGGACCTTCGGCGCGCCGGACAGCGTGCCGGCCGGGAAGGTGGCGCGCAGCACGTCGAAATTAGTGGTGCCGGGTTTCAGCTTGCCTTCGACGGAACTCACGATGTGCTGCACGTGCGAGTACTTTTCGATCACCATCTGGTCAGTGACGACCACCGAGCCGATCTGCGCGATGCGGCCCACGTCGTTACGCGCGAGGTCGATCAGCATGACGTGTTCGGCGATTTCTTTCGGATCGTTCAGCAGTTCGGTGGCGAGCTCCGCGTCGCGTTCAGGCGTGTTACCGCGCGGACGGGTGCCGGCGAGCGGGCGGATCGTCACGATGCGATCTTCGCCGCGCTTTTCCTGGCGCACCAGAATTTCCGGCGACGCGCCGACCACATGGAAGTCACCGAAATTGTAGTAGTACATGTAAGGCGACGGGTTCAACGAACGCAGCGCGCGATACAGCGACAGCGGATTGTCCCGGTACGGCTTGATCAGACGCTGGCCGACCTGCACTTGCATCAGCTCGCCGGCGGCGACGTATTCCTTGGCCTTGCGCACGGCGGCCAGATAATCGTCTTTCGCGAACTCGCGGTAGGTCTCGGTGCGCACGCTGGCCGAGGTGACCGGCGGCTGCACGGTCGTGCGCAAACGCTGGCGCAATTCACGCAGACGCTGTTTGGCTTTCGTGTACGCCTCGGGCTGCGTCGGGTCCGCGTACACCACCAGGTAGAGCTTGCCGGCCAGATTGTCGATCACCGCGACTTCTTCGGTGAGCAGCAACTGGATGTCCGGCAGATTCAGATCGTCGGGCGGCGCGGAGTGGGCGAGCTTTTTCTCGATGTAGCGCACCGCGTCATAGCCGAAGTAGCCTGCGAGGCCCCCCGCGAAACGCGGCAGACCGGGGCGCTGCGCTACTTTGAAGCGTCCCTGGAATTGCTGGATGAACTCGAGCGGATCGCCCTCGTGCGTCTCGACGACTTTGCCGTCCCGCACCACTTCCGACACGCCGTTGCGGGTGCGCAGCAGCGTGCGTGCCGGCAGGCCGATGAACGAATAGCGGCCAAACCGTTCGCCGCCCACCACCGATTCCAGCAGGAACGAGTTCGCGCCGTTGCGTTCGCTCTGTGCGAGCTTCAGGTACAGCGAGAGCGGCGTTTCGAGGTCGGAGAGCGCTTCGGCGATCAGCGGAATGCGGTTGAAACCCTCGTTGGCGAGGGACTGGAATTCGAGTTCGGTCATGTTCCGATCCTGTACGTACGTCAGACGGCACTATGCGTCAGACAAAGCGGGGCGTTGCGCAGCCGGTCAGGCGTCGGTGGGGTGTATTGACACGATGATACCGACCGGCGCGAGTTTCCCATCGACGCATGCAGGGGTTTCAGCGCCACAGATGTACTTTGCGGGTACATGGGAGCCAAATCAACCGATGCAGCGAAACAGAGTGATGGAAAAAACGCGTGAGCGCAGCGAAGTAAAAAACGGTTGCCGAAGACGTGCTTCAGCGTACCTCAGGCGAGGTTAGCGCGACCAGCGACGCCAGGGCCAGGCTCCCCGGTCGATGCTAATCAGACTCCGTTTTTTATTCAGAAACATGAGGATGAAGGACTTTTCAAGTCGTGGAATGGTGCGCTGCGATGGCCTTGGCGGCATCGAGCAGCGAGGCAACTATACCATCGGATTTTATTTCTTGTATAGCTCGGCCGTGGTTGTAGCCATACGGCAGCGTGAGCGTGGCCATGCCCGCCGCGCGGCCTGCCAGCGCATCGTTTTCCGAATCGCCGATCGCGACCGTGGCTTGCGGCGCGACGCCTAGCTGAGCCGCGGCGGTGAGCATCGGCAGCGGATGCGGCTTCTTTTCCGGCAGACTGTCGCCGCCGAGCACGACGCTGAAATACTGGCTGAGCCCGTATTGCTCCAGCAATTCGACCGCGAAACGATGCGGCTTGTTGGTGACGCACGCGAGTTTGAGGCCGGCGTCGCGCATCGCGCTGAGGCCGGCTTCGACCTCGGGGTAAAGCCGTGTATGTACGCCATTGATCTTGGCGTACTCCTCCTGATAGAGCGCGAGCGCCTCGTCGAAACGTTCCTGTGCATGCTCCGTTTCGAAGCGCTCGGCCAGCACGCGGCGAATCAGATTCTCCGAACCCTTGCCGATGTAGCCAACCACTTCCTCGCGCGAGGTTTCCTCCGCGTCGAGTTGCGCAAGCATGCCGTTCAGGCCGGCGGTGAAATCGTCGGCGGTATCGATCATCGTGCCGTCCAGGTCGATGATCGCGGCCAGGAGGCGCGGGCCGGTGAAGGTCGGGGCAGGGTACGAAGTCGTCATGTGCTTGCCGTGTGCGCGATCCTTGGAATCGCTTCGTGTTCGATCAGTGCTCGATGTTGGCGAGTGCGGCGCGCATCTTGTCGATCACGGCCTTGTGATCCGGTGCGCCGAAGATAGCGGAGCCTGCCACGAACGTGTCTGCGCCGGCTGCCGCGATTTCGGCGATGTTGTCGACCTTTACGCCGCCGTCCACTTCGAGATGAATCTCGCGGCCGGTTTTCTCCTTGTAGGCGTCGATCCGCTTGCGCGCTTCGCGCAATTTGACGAGCGCCTCAGGAATGAACGATTGCCCACCGAAGCCGGGATTCACCGACATGATCAGCACGAGGTCGACCTTGTCCATCACATAGTCCAGATGATTCAACGACGTCGCCGGGTTGAAGACGAGGCCGGCCTTGCAGCCGTGGTCGCGAATCAGCGACAGCGTGCGGTCGATATGGTCCGAGCCTTCCGGGTGGAAGCTGATCAGATTCGCGCCGGCCTTGGCGAAGTCCGGCACGATCCGGTCGACCGGGCGCACCATCAGGTGCACGTCGATCGGCACGTCTACGTGCGGACGGATTGCTTCGCAGACGAGCGGGCCGATCGTCAGGTTCGGCACGTAATGATTGTCCATCACGTCGAAGTGAATCCAGTCGGCGCCGGCGGCGACAACGTTGCGGACTTCTTCGCCCAGACGGGCGAAATCGGCGGACAGAATGCTGGGGGCGATGCGAAATTGCGTCATGGCGGGGGCGGATGCAAGCGGGAAAACGTCATTTTACCGTTTTGCGCGTTGCTGAACCGGTTCGGGGGCGGTTTGAGCAGGCGGCACTGACGAGGCGCGATAAAGCTGACAAAACGTCCTAACCGCCCCTGGCCAGAGGGATTTGTCCGGTTGCGGGCGTGCCGCGCATCAAGCAGAATGCCAAACCATCAGCGCCGCTTCTCCAATGCGCCCGCAAACCATTGGCGTTCGGGGCTTCCCGCGATTTTTTTGCCCGTTTCACCAGACCGGAATCAGGATGAGCCAGTACGAATTCAGCGTCTCGGCGCAGGTGCAGTATCTGCCCGAAGAGTCGGACCCGGAGCGCCGCCAGTATGCGTTTGCATACACGCTGACTATCCGTAACAGCGGCCAGGTGCCCGCGCAATTGATTGCGCGGCATTGGGTGATCACCGACAGCGATAACAGCGTTCAGGAAGTAAAAGGCTTGGGCGTAGTCGGGCATCAGCCACTGCTCAAACCGGGCGAGCACTTCGAATATACGAGTTGGGCGGTGATCGCCACGCCCGTCGGCACCATGCGCGGCGAGTATTTCTGCGTGGCGGAAGACGGCGAGCGCTTTGACGCTCCCGTGCCCGAATTCATTTTGCGGATGCCGCGTACGTTGCATTGAACCGCCAGCGCGGCTCGCGGTCTTTAAGAGGCTTTACGGCGCGGCTTTACTGGGATTTTTGCTGCTTTTGCTGGTCATTGGTGGTGGTGCGCGCGGCCTTTTTCTTGCCGGACGACGTCCATACAACGATAAAGACGAGCAGGAAGAGCGCTAGGAGCGATTCCAGCGCGAAGATGAGCATCGGGTATTCGTCGAACAGATCAGACATGGCGGTTTCCATCAAGAACGAACATTGTATGCGTTTTGTCCGCGCTGCCGGAGCATGGCTCGGCGCGCTTTCGGTTGCGGTGATGCTGGCTTCCTGCGGGGGCGGCGGCGCCGTCCGGCCTTCGGTTTCGCCGCCCACGGGTGCCGCGATCATACCCGGGCAGATCGCCGCGACGCGCCTTACGGCGGTAGCCTGGCAACAGGTGCCCGGGTGGCAAGACGATTCGCTGATCGGCGCAACGGCTGCGTTGCGGCAAAACTGCCTGAGGCTCGCCCGTCAACCGAACTGGGCGCGCGCATGCGCGGCGGCCTCGCAGATCGACGATCTGGACGTGACCGGCGCACGGGCGTTTTTTGAGGCCTATTTCACGCCGTTCCAGTTAGCCAATAACGACGGCACGCTCGACGGCCTCGTCACCGGCTACTACGAGCCCTTGCTGCGCGGTTCGCGCACGCGGCACGGCGTGTATCAGACGGCGTTGTACCGTTGGCCATCCGGCTATCGCGCGGGTGCTCCATTGCCTTCGCGTGCGCAACTCGAGCGCTCGGGCGTGCTTAACGGCAATGAACTCGTGTGGGTTGACGATCCGATCGAAGCTTTCTTCCTGCAGGTGCAGGGTTCCGGGCGCATCGTGATGGAAGACGGTAGCGTAATGCGAGTCGGCTTTGGAGGCACCAACAACCAGCCATACAAATCGATCGGGCGGTGGTTGCTCGATCGCGGCGAACTGACGCCGGCGCAAGCGACCATGCAGGGCATCAAGGCATGGGCGCGCGCGAATCCCACGCGGGTTGACGCCTTGCTCGATACGAATCCGCGCTTCGTGTTCTTCCGCGAAATGCCGTCCGGCGAAGGTGCGCCGAGCGGCGGGGCGGATGGCCCGATTGGTGCGCTGGGCGTGCCGTTGACGCCGGAGCGGTCGATCGCGGTGGACCCGTCTTCGATTCCGCTGGGTACGCCGGTGTTCTTGCAGACCACGCGTCCGTTGACGAACTCACCGATGAATCGCCTTGTCTTTGCACAGGACACCGGCTCCGCGATCAAGGGTGGCGTCCGCGCGGACTACTTCTGGGGTCTCGGCGACGATGCCGGCGACCTGGCTGGCAAGATGAAGCAGGGCGGACGGATGTGGCTACTGTTGCCGAATTCGTGAAGGTTAGGTGCGCGCGGCGGCGGGTTCGCTGCCGGCACATTTGCTAACGGGACTGATGCCGGTCAGTACCGTTAGCAACCATCAACCCTTGGCGTGCCGGTTTATGGCCTAAAGCCCCGATTTCCGCTTATCCACTACCCTGCGTGCTTTGCCCACCGAACGCTCGATCCCGTTTACCCCCAGCACGTTCACAACCGCGCTTACGCCGATCAGCGCCTTGATGTCGTAGGCCAGCGCCTGCTTCGCGTTGGTCAGCGCGGCTGTGTCCGGGGCCGATTCCGGACACGGTTCGACGTTCAACGTCAGTACGTCGAGCGGGCCTTCCTTGGTCAGCACGATCTGATAGTGAGGTGCGAGGGCGCGCTGCTTGAGCAGCAATTCTTCGATCTGCGTCGGGAATACGTTCACGCCCCGCACGATCATCATGTCGTCGGAACGGCCCGTGATTTTTTCCATGCGGCGCATGGTTCGCGCGCTGCCGGGCAAGAGGCGCGTCAGATCGCGCGTCCGGTAACGGATGATCGGCAGCGCTTCCTTGCTCAACGAAGTAAATACCAGTTCGCCGAGTTCGCCGTCCGGCAACACCTCACCGGTTTCGGGGTCGATGATTTCGGGGTAGAAATGATCTTCCCAGATGGTCGGGCCGTCTTTCGTTTCGACGCATTCCGACGCGACGCCCGGTCCCATCACTTCAGACAGACCGTAGATATCGACGGCATCGATGCCCATGCGCTTTTCGATTGCCTGGCGCATATCGTTGGTCCACGGTTCCGCACCGAAGATGCCGAGGCGCAGCGAGCAACTCGCCGGATCGATGCCTTGCCGTTCGAGTTCGTCGGCGATCGACAGCATATAGCTCGGCGTCACCATGATGATGTCGGGCCGGAAGTCCTGAATCAGTTGCACCTGCTTTTCAGTCTGGCCACCGCCGAACGGAATCACGGTCAGCCCTGCGCGCTCGGCGCCATAGTGTGCGCCGAGGCCGCCGGTGAACAATCCGTAGCCGTAGCTCACGTGAACCTTGTCACCGCGTTTTGCGCCTGCGGCACGGATCGAACGGGCGACGAGATTTGCCCACGTATCGATATCGCGCGCCGTGTAGCCGACCACCGTCGGTTTCCCCGTTGTCCCCGACGACGCGTGGATTCGCGAAATCTGTTCCTGCGGCACCGCGAACATGCCGAACGGGTAGCTATCGCGCAGATCTTTCTTGGTGGTGAAGGGGAAACGCGCGAGGTCCGCGAGGGCCTTCACTTCGCTTGGATGGACGCCGGCCTCGTCGAATTTTTTCCGATATACGGGCGAATTTTCGTAAGCGTGGTTCAGCGACCATTTGAGCCGTTCGAGTTGGAGCGCGGCGAGTTCGTCGCGGCTGGCTGTCTCGATAGGATCGAGAGGAAGGGCGGTGGTCATCGAATGTCTCCTTGCTGCCTCAATGCTTGGGTCTGGGGTTACGGTACGCTTCTGCGCGAAAACCGGGGACTCATTGCTATTCATGGATGCGCGGCCAATGGGTCGCGGGCGCGCTGCGACTTTGCTGCGAATTTGGTGCGGCTCTGCTAATCAATCGCCCGTAGGGATCAGGTTGCCTTTGATCTGCGCAGATTTGCCGCGAAACATCGCTACGGTTTCCTCGGCGCGGTTCGTGACTCGAATGTCGTAAATGCCGGTGCGGCCGCTCAGCGTTTGTTCGACCGCTTCGGCGGTCAACACGTCGCCACCCTTCACGGGCCGCAAGAATTCGATCGAGCATCCGGCCGCGACGGTGTTGATGTTGTACGTATTGCACGCGAAAGCGAACGTCGAATCAGCGAGCGTGAAAATCAGGCCGCCGTGGCAAATCTGATGGCCGTTCAGGAAGTCGTCGCGCACGGCCATGCGCAAGCGTGCATACCCCGGACGGACTTCTACGATCTCGAATCCAAGCGCTTTGCTGCAAGCGTCGTTTTCGTACATTGCTGCCGCGGTGGCGCGAGCAAGTTCGTCTGGGGTCATGTGGGCCGGGTGGTTGGGCTGTGCGGACATATCAGCGACCCTCGAAGCGCGGTGCGCGTTTTTCCACGAACGCTTGCACACCTTCCGCGTAATCGTGCGAAGCACCGAGTTCGCGTTGCAGATCGCGTTCGAGATCAAGCTGTTGATCCAGGGTTTGCATCACGCCCGCGCGCATTGCCTGTTTGATCGCGGCGATGGCACGCGTGGGTTGCTGCGCCAGTTGTGCTGCGAGTTTGCTTGCGGTGGCGGCGAGTTCGGTGTCGTCGACCGCTTGCCAGATCAGCCCCCAGCTTTCGGCTTTCTCCGCGCCCAGTTTGTCACCGGTGATGGCGAGGCCCAAGGCGCGTGCCATGCCGACTCGTTGCGGCAGGAACCAGGTGCCACCCGAGTCCGGGACGAGGCCAATCTTTACGAATGCCTGGATGAAACTGGCCGAACGAGCGGCAAGCACGAGGTCGCAAGCCAGCGCGAGATTGGCGCCGGCGCCAGCGGCCGTGCCATTGACCGCGGCAATCACCGGCAACGGCAGTGCTTGCAGGCGGCGAATCAGCGGATTGAAATGCTCGTCGATCAGCTCGCCGAGGTCGGTCATCGCGCCTGGCGTGAAGTCGAGATCCGCGAGATCCTGTCCCGCGCAGAAGCCGCGGCCCGCACCGGTCAGCACGAGCGCGCGGGCGCCGGACGCCTCGACCTGGTCGAGTGCGGTGCTCAATTCCTGGTGCATCGCACGCGTAAAGCTGTTGAGCTTGTCGGGGCGGTTCAGTGTGATGGTCGCCACGCGACTCGATGCGTCGATGTCGAGGCGAATCGCTTCAAATGACATTGGGTGTCTCCTCAAAGTCTCATTTACCGGCAGGGCAGCGGCGATTTCAGACCCGTTCGATTACGAGGGCGATGCCTTGACCCACACCGATACACATCGTGGAAAGCGCAAAGCGACCGTTGATCCGCTCCAGTTGGTAAAGCGCAGTGGTGATCAGGCGCGCGCCGGATGCTCCGAGCGGGTGACCGAGTGCAATCGCTCCGCCGTTCGGATTGACGCGCGGATCGTCGTCGCGCAGACCGAGTGTGCGCAGGACGGCAAGCCCTTGTGAAGCGAACGCCTCGTTCAACTCGATGACGTCGAACTGCTCGAGTGTCATGTTCAGTTGCTTCAACAGCTTTTGTGTGGCCGGCGCCGGGCCGATGCCCATGATGCGCGGTTCCACGCCCGCCGTCGCCATACCCACTACACGTGCGCGGCGACGCAATCCGTATTGATCGGCTGCTTCCTGGCTCGCGAGCAGTAGTGCACACGCGCCGTCGTTTACGCCCGAGGCATTGCCAGCGGTCACGCTGCCATCGGGGCGAACCACGCCCTTGAGCTTGCCCAGGCTTTCGAGGGATGTTTCGCGTGGATGCTCGTCGAGCGTCACGTGCACGGGGTCGCCTTTCTTCTGCGCGATTTCAACGCCCACGATTTCCTGAGCCAAGGTGCCATCACGCTGCGCGCGGGCGGCCTTTTTCTGGCTCGACATCGCAAACGCGTCCTGATCCGCACGGCTGATACCGAATTCAACGGCGACGTTTTCTGCGGTCTCCGGCATCGAATCGACACCATATTGGCGCTTCATTAGCGGATTGATGAAGCGCCAGCCGATCGTCGTGTCATAAATGTCGGCCTGCCGCGAGAATGCGCTGGTGGCCTTGCCCATCACGAACGGCGCGCGCGTCATGCTTTCGACGCCGCCGGCGATCATGAGTCGCGCTTCGCCGGCCTTGATGGCGCGAGCAGCGGTGCCGACCGCATCCATGCCCGAGCCGCACAGGCGGTTGATGGTCGCGCCGGGTGCATTCGTGGGTAAGCCTGCTAGCAATGCGGCCATGCGTGCGACGTTGCGGTTGTCCTCGCCGGCCTGATTGGCGCAGCCATAGATTACGTCGTCGACGGCCTGCCAATCGACGCCGGGATTGCGCTCGATCAGCGCCTTGATCGGTACCGCGCCGAGGTCGTCGGCACGGACATCCTTTAAGGCGCCGCCGTAGCGGCCGATTGGGGTGCGAATCGCATCGCAGATGAAGGCGTCGTTCATGTGGGTTCCTACCGGAGCGGATCGGCGAGATGTGCCGATCCGATGTCTCATGTTAATTGGGGCGCACGGCCCGGTCTATTCGGCCAAACGGCATAGGACGAAAGCCGTGCTTTTGTCTTATGCCATTCAGCCAGCTACCGCCGGTGCCGCTTTCGGTTCAACATGAACGCGACTTTGAACGACGCGGAAGCGGTTCGCGACAAAGGCTGCGTCAGCTAGCGCGGCGTTTGCTGCGGGATTGGCGCCCGTGCCGTGGAAATCGGAGAAGGCTGCGGATTGATTGACGAAAACGCCGCCCGTCAAATTGATCGAGAGTGCGACGCCACCGCGGATCGATGCTTCGTGCGCCTCTTCGAGCACGGCTTCATCTGAGCTGTAGACCGACAGCGTCAACGCGCCGTGCTCGGCGGCAATTGCACCAGCGAGGTCGAGCGACTGCGCGGTCGAATCCGTCGCGATCACGAACGAGATCGGGCCGAACCATTCCTTGGTGAACTGCGCTTTGTCGGTTGTGGCATCGAGTTGAAGCACGAGCGGCGTGCGTACGCGGGCGCCGCCAAAAGCGGGGTGCTCGAGCGACTGGCTTTCCACCAGAACGCGTCCGAGCTTGGCGGCTTCGCCGATGCGTTGGGTTACGCCTTCGTTCTGGATCGCGCCGAGCAGTTCGACGGCGCGCGCCGGGTCTGCAACCAGTTTTTGTACCGCGGTGGCGATAGCTTGAGCGACTTCGTCGAAACCGAGCGTGCCCTCAGCGGTGCGGATGCCGGCGCGCGGCACATAGATGTTTTGCGGCGCGGTGCACATCTGCCCCGAGTACAGCGCGAGCGAGAAGGCGATATTGCGAGCGGCGGCTTTGATGTCGTCCACAGAGTCGATCACGATCTGATTGACGCCCGCTTTTTCGGTAAAGACCTGAGCCTGATGCGCATTGCGCTCAAGCCAGTTGCCGTTTTGTGTGCTGCCCGTGAAGTCAATCAATTTGATTTCCGGGCGCAGTGCGAGATCCTGGACGAGCGGGCCGTCGTTCGGTTCGGTCGCCAGCAGCGTAACGATGTTCGGATCGAAACCGGCTTCGCGCAGTACGTCGCGTGCGATTCGTACGGTCAGCGCGAGCGGCAGAATCGCGCCGGGATGCGGCTTGACGATAACCGTGTTGCCTGTTGCCAGATCGGCGAACAGACCCGGATAGCCGTTCCATGTCGGGAAGGTGCAGCAGCCGAGCACGAGACCGGTGCCACGCGGCACGACGGTGTAGCGTTTGTGCATCGCGAGCGGCGGATTCTTGCCCTGCGGTTTTTCCCAGTGGGCATCGGCGGGGATGCGGCGCAGTTGGTCCCATGCGTACACGACTGCTTCGAGTGCACGGTCTTGCGCATGCGGGCCGCCGGCCTGGAAGGCCATCATGAATGCCTGGCCGGTTGTGTGCATCACGCTGTAGCCGATTTCGAAGCTGGCGCGATTCACGCGCGCGAGGATTTCGAGGCATACGCCGATCCACGCCTGCGGCCCGGCGAGGCGCCAGTCGCGCTGGGCGGCGGCCGCTGCGGAGATCAGTGCGTCCGGATCGGCTTTCGGATAGCGCACGTTGAGCGGGAACCCGAACGGCGAGACTTCGGCGCCGACGGTTTCTCCGGTCGATGGCTGGTCGATTTCGAACGTCTTGTTCAGAAGCGCTTTGAATGCGGCTTCGCCGTCTGCGCTCGCTGTTTCCCCGTACACTTTCGGACTGGGCATCTCGACGAACGGACTCCAGTAGCCGCGCGTCTCAATCGCGGTGAGTGCCTTTTGCAGCGTGTCTTCGTGCTTGGTGAATAGCGGATGTGTCATGGCAGAGGGGCTTGACTGTACGTTGGGAAAAGCCTGTCGAATAATTGACCGACCGGTTGGTTGGTGAATGGTAGCATTATTAAGACGGCCGCGCGAAGCGTTTTCGCGCAGCATTAACCATTAGGAGGCGGCATGGCTTACGAGAACATTCTGGTTGAGACGAGAGGGCGGGTCGGTTTGGTCACATTGAATCGTCCGAAGGCGTTGAACGCGCTGAACGACGCCTTGATGGACGAACTGGGCACGGCGCTGCGCGAGTTCGACGCCGACGACGCGATTGGTGCGATCGTGGTGACGGGCAGCGAGAAAGCGTTTGCCGCCGGTGCCGACATCGGCATGATGGCGACCTACACCTATATGGATGTCTACAAAGGCGACTACATCACTCGCAACTGGGAAACTGTGCGCTCGATCCGCAAGCCGATCATTGCAGCGGTGGCGGGCTTTGCGCTTGGCGGTGGTTGTGAGTTGGCGATGATGTGCGACATTATTTTTGCCGCCGACACGGCGAAGTTCGGCCAGCCGGAAATCAAGCTCGGCATCATGCCGGGTGCCGGCGGTACGCAGCGGCTGCCGCGCGCCGTCTCAAAGGCGAA
This sequence comes from Paraburkholderia sp. BGA-UO-ETr-F12, assembly GCF_059567945.1. Taxonomy (NCBI): domain Bacteria; kingdom Pseudomonadati; phylum Pseudomonadota; class Betaproteobacteria; order Burkholderiales; family Burkholderiaceae; genus Paraburkholderia; species Paraburkholderia sp. BGA-UO-ETr-F12. The sequence goes on from NZ_JCAQOZ010000018.1 coordinate 143,234, forward strand.
AGCAATGGATCTCTGTCTGACTGCCCGTTTCATGGATGCTGCCGAGGCAGAGCGCGCTGGATTGGTTTCCCGGGTGATTCCCGCAGTTTCGCTGCTTGACGAGGCGGTGGCTGCAGCAGCGACCATCGCTGAGTTTCCGCTGCCCGCGGTGATGATGGTCAAGGAATCGGTTAACCGAGCGTACGAAACGACGCTTGCAGAAGGGGTGCATTTCGAGCGCCGCCTCTTCCATTCGCTGTTCGCGACGGAGGATCAGAAGGAGGGGATGGCCGCGTTTGTCGAGAAGCGCAAGCCGGTTTTCAAGCATCGCTAATACGCTTGTCAAAATAACGCTTGCAAGGCGGTGCCCGGCTCGCTAGAATCTCGCTCTTTCGTGCTCCGGACACCGGGGCACGGGGAAGCGGGAGAGCCAGTCGTGGCAAGGGTTTGAGCGACGTGAGCGGGTTGAGAAAGTGATAAAAACCTGTTGACGATGTAGCGAAAGTTCTTCATAATCTCGTTTCTCTGCTGCTGATGCAGCGACGCAGAACGAAGCGGTACCGGTGGTTGCGCAGGTGGGCAACGCGGTGCGGATTCGGTGGTGAATGCGGACTCGATCTTTAAAAATTAACAGCCGATAAGTGTGGGCGCTTGATGCGCGACGCGCGGTGGACTCCCCGGAGTCTGCCGGAAGCGAAAGTATCAAGTCTCACACGAGTATT
>NZ_JCAQOZ010000019.1:0-93137 GCF_059567945.1 Paraburkholderia sp. BGA-UO-ETr-F12
CTGAGTCATGGCGGACTCCTTGCGGTTCGCTGTTTGCGCTGGCGCTCCGGGCTACGCCCTTCGCGCCAGCGCAAACAGCACGAGAAACCAACCACTGTCAGATTTAGTCTAGTTCAATACAGCTTATCTTTCTTTGCGGCGGCAAAGAAAGTAAGTGCCGCCCCGCACAGGGGCAACGCCAATAGACCACTAACAAAGCAAGGAAAGGCCAAAGGACCACCAAACAGAACAGACCACGAACCCCCAGCATGGCAAAGCCAAAAAAACACCAAGAACCGCCGAGCAGGCAAAACCCCACCCCCTTATTTCATCATCCTGCGCCGAAACAAAACCGCCGAAACAACAAACCCACCCACCGCATAAGCCGCCAGCACGGCAACATGCAACACCACCCCCTCAACCGGCCGCCCCAGCATAGCCGGCCGAATCAGATCAACAGCATGCGCCAGGGGCAAAACCTCAGTCACAACCCGCGCCGCGGCAGGCAACTGCGAAGCAGGAAAAAACACCCCGGACAACAGCAACATCGGCGTCAACACCAACGTCTGATAAAACATAAAAAAGTCATACGACGGAGCAAGCGCCGTCACCACCATCGCGATACTCGCGAATGCCAACCCCGTCAGCACAATCACCGGCAACGCCAGCAACATCGACGGAAAATTCGCGTATCCCAACGCCCCGGCGACCAGCATGATCGCCGCGCCCGATAGCATCGACTTGCTGCCCGCCCACACCACCTCGCCAAGCACGATGTCGCCCAGCGTCAGCGGCGTATGCATGATCGCCTCCCACGTGCGCTGTACGTGCATGCGCGAAAAACCCGAATACATCGACTCGAAACTGGCCGACATCATCACGCTCGACGCGACCGTGCCCGCGGCGAGAAATGCGATATACGACACGCCGTCGACATGGCCGACCATCAGTCCAAGCCCGAAACCCAGGCCGAACAGATAGATCATCGGGTCGGCAAGATTGCCGAACATCGAGGCAATCGCGAGCTTCTTCCAGACCAGATAGTTGCGCCGCCATACCGCAATCCAGTTGACCGCGTTGGCCGGGAAAGCGGCGAAGGTGTCCTGTTCTGGCGGCGTCTCGCCGTGCGGTTCGTAAGTGCGTGCGTCCATTGCGTGTCTCTTGCCGTGTCGTTATAGCGGTAGAAGGTTGCGAGCCGGGCCGGTGCCGTCTGGCGTCAAGCTGCGCGTCAATCCTGCATCTCGCGTCCGGTCAGCCGCAGGAATACATCTTCCAGATTCGCCGGACGATGCAGATAGCGCAGATCGGCACGTTGCTTGAGGCGGGCATGCACGGGCTGAGGGTCGTTCACATAGCAGAAGAGCGTCTCGCCACTGATCTCGGTGCGCTCCACCAACGGCGCCAGCTCTTCGCGCAACGCCACCGGATCGGGGCCGAAGATTTCGATCACATCACAGCCGATCTCGGATGCGATCAGCTCGCGCGGCGCGCCTTCGGCGATCTTGCGTCCTTCCTCGATCACGCACAGGCGATGACACAGCCGTTCGGCTTCTTCCATGAAGTGCGTGGTCAGCAGGATGGTCTTGCCGCGTACCAGCAGCGAACGCAACCGTTCCCAGATCAGATGGCGCGCCTGCGGATCGAGGCCGGTGGTCGGCTCATCCATGATCAGCACGTCGGGATCGTTGACGAGCGCGCGCGCCAGCGTGAGGCGCCGCTTCATGCCGCCCGACAGTTCGCTCACGCGGGCATCCGCCTTGCTCTCGAGGCGCGCGAATTCAAGCAGCGACGGCACCATCGCGCGACATTGCGCGGCGCTCAAACCGAAGTAACGGCCAAATACCAGCAGATTTTCGCGGACCGTGAAATCGGGATCGAGATTGTCGAACTGTGGGACGACCCCAACACGCGCTCGCGCGATCCGCGCACGGCCGGGAATCGGCTCGCCGCACAGGCGAATCGTGCCGGCGTCCGGTGTGGCAATGCCGAGCAGCATGCGCAACGTGGTGGTCTTGCCCGCGCCGTTCGGGCCCAGCAGGCCGAAACATTCGCCTCTGTTGACATGAAACGACAGTCCGTCGACGACCCTCTTTTCGCCGTAGCTTTTTTTGACCTGGTGGAACTTAATGGCGGCTTCAGACATGGATCGATCAAGGCTCCGGGAAAAGAGGCAAATAGCCGGTAAGGCCGCCCATTCTATGGCATCGGCAGCGAGGTGTTGGCGGCCGCAGAATGGGCCCGATGGTGTTTCTTGCGCTGCCGCATAGGGTCGCGAGCGCCCCGGATCGGGCCCGAATCCAGCACGCACCGGTTTAGGGCGCACTTAGCGTTTTCCATCCCTTGCAACCTGAATTGCGGCGCACCATGATTCATTCAGACCGCGTTCCTCGCGGGATGGGAGATAAATCATGGCGAGCTACCGAAAAATCCTGTTGTGCTACGACGGCTCGCGCGAAGGCCGCAAAGCGTTACGTTGCGGCGCCGACCTGGCGTTGGATCTGAAAGCGGAAACGCACTTGCTGTCGGTGGTCGACATGCGCTCGAGCATTGCGCAAAGCGCCGGCCTGCTGACCGATGTGGCCTGCGGCAGTTTCGAGAAAACGGCCCGCGACATTCTGCAGGAAGGCGTGGACTGGCTCACCGAACGCGGCGTGGCCGCGCAAGGGCATTTTGCGTTTGGCCATCCGATCGACGAGATCGCCAACCTCGCCAACGAACTGCATGTCGATCTCGTGGTGGTCGGCCATCGTTGCCGAACCGGTCTGTCACGATGGTGGATGGGCGCGGGCAATACGCCGCTGCTCGATCGGATCTCGTGCAGCATTCTGGTAGCGTGCTCTTCCGCGCAGGAGCAGCAGCAAGCAGAGGCGGCCTGAAGCAGGGCGGGATTACGGCGTAGGGCCGGTGAATCTGGCTGAGCGGGGCAAACGGGTCATTTGAGCCGAGCGCTCGCTTGTTCAGGGCGAGCGCATCAGCCAGATTGTGATTCGTTCGGCCCGGTTACGTTCGCCGGATGCGCCCTCCGGACGATCACTCGTTCAGATCGACCGCAGCCAGCTTCCAGGTGAATAAACCTTCGCGTTGCAAGATTGCCGAGTAACGCGCATCGCCGGCACCATGCTGATATGTGACGACGAACTCGTTGAGGCCGCGATAGCCCGCCGTGGTTTGCGGCGGTTGCGGTGGCGTCGCGTTGTTCTCGCTATGGGTTGGGCCGTTGGTTGTGCTGTTGGCCGCGTCGTTGCCCGTACTACCCGCAACAGGCGGGGCTGGTTCCGGTGCAGACCCAGACGCGGCAGGAGGAACCGGCGGCCGTTCGCCCGGGTTACCGCGCGGCGGCATGCCGTTCAGCAAGGCCGCCACGCCGTCGGGTGTCGCATAAGCGTCGACCAGTGGACCGATCAAGGCCACGCCGATCATGGCGCCAATCGCTGCGAACGGATTACCGCTGCCATGCCCGTCGAGCCTGCGCGTGAGCAGGCCGGTGACCTGCTGTTTCAGGCTCTCGCGCAACGCGGGAAAATCGACGTATTGATTGACGGTTTGCGCATCACGTGCGTCCGCCGCGCGCTTGAGATTATTTAGAGCTATGTAGGGCGACGCATATCCGAACCCTAATGCGGCGATCACCACAATCACAATCAAAGTGACGATCAGCGGCCGGGTGGCGCTACGTTTGGTGCGAGTTGAAACTGCCATCGAGCGGGACTCTCTATCAGGTGTCATCTAACGTGGACCGCGGCCACGTAAAAACGATCCCATGCGATGCATGGAGGCAGCCGGTTGCAGCCCACCCGCCGTGCAGCTTATGCCTCGAACACCGCGCCGTGCACGTTAGCTTCGTCGGCAATGCAACGATCGATCATGCGGCACACGGCGTCTACCGTGCCGACCATGATCAGCCGCGACGGCCCATGATAGACGCGCACCGGCGCACGGCGCGCGGGTTCAGCCGTATTCAGCCCGGAATTCAGTGACACGCGCGCAAAAGCCGGCAACGAGGACGGCAAACCTGCTTCTCCGCCCGGTGCGTCGAACAGCGATAGCGATGGAGTGCCGGCCGGGGACGCATCGATTAGCGAACAGGGCACCAGCTTGCGCAGATGGCGCAGACGACCGAACTGGCGAAAAGGCAGCAGGCGGGCAAGGCGTTCCATGAGTCTCTCCAGGCGATTCAACGTTGGGGCAGCTTTGGGTTGGCGCACGCGCAGGGCTTAGAACTCACCCGGGCGGATCAGGCCGACGGCGATACCCTCGAGCGCAAATTCCGCGCTGCCGGTTTCAACGAAGATGTTGTCGTAATCGGGGTTCTCGGCGATCAGCTCGATACCGTTCGGCCGGCGCTTCAGGCGCTTGACCGTCACGTCGTCGCCAAGGCGCGCGATGATGATCTGGCCGTCTTTAGCTTCGCTTTTCTTCTGTACCGCGAGCAGGTCGCCGTCGAAGATACCCGCGTCGCGCATGGACAGCCCGCGTACTTTCAGCAGGTAGTCCGGCTTGCTCGAGAACAGTGCCGGGTCGCACGCGTAATGCTGCGAGATATGTTCCTGCGCGAGGATCGGGCTACCCGCCGCAACGCGGCCGATCAGCGGCAGCGACAGTTGCATGATGCTGGCGTGCGGCAGCGTGAACTGGTACGGCGAATCTTCGGCGCCCCCAAGCAGGCGAATGCCCCGCGATGCGCCGGCCGCCAGTTCGATCACGCCCTTGCGAGCCAGCGCCCGTAAATGTTCTTCTGCCGAGTTGGCCGAGCTGAAACCCAGCTCGGCGGCGATTTCCGCCCGTGTGGGCGGGAAGCCGGTGCGTTCGATAGCCCGGCGGATCAAATCGAAAACCTGCTGCTGACGTGCGGTAAGTTTGGTCATGGCGCCACTGTATGTATGAACAGGTGCCTGTATTTTTATACAGTATTCCGCGCAATTCAAGCTTTACTTTAAGTTCGTGCCTTGGGGTGCCGCTCCAGCGCCGCAAACGGACGCCACAACACCCGTTTTCGTGCCGCAACGCCTTATCCGGCCGTCGTTACCACTTTTGCGTATTAAAGAATGAAGAAACATTATTTTTAATGATGAAAGCTCTTCGATAGACTGCCCTTCGAGTTGGGGCTCATGTGCACGTGACCGCGACGCAAAACAACACCACACGCTGTTTCAGCGGACCACCACGCGGAGAAAGTTGGCATGAACCATCAAGGCACGGGGCTGGCAGGCAAGACCAGAAAATTGATTGCGGCGCTCGCTTTCGGCGCAGTCGGCACGATGACCGCGGCCGGCGTCGTGACGCAGGCGCATGCAGCTGACACGACGCTGCTGAACGTGTCGTACGACCCGACACGCGAGTTGTACCAGGATGTCAACCAGGCATTCGGCAAAGAGTGGAAGGCGAAAACGGGCGAGACGATCACCTTCAAGCAGTCGCACGGCGGCTCGGGTGCGCAGGCGCGTTCGGTGCTGGACGGTTTGCAGGCGGATGTGGTGACGCTGGCGCTCGCCTACGACATCGACGCGCTGGCCAACAAGGGGTTGATCGACAAGGGCTGGCAAAAGCGCCTGCCGGACAACGCGTCGCCGTACACGTCGACGATCGTGTTTCTGGTGCGCAAGGGCAACCCGAAGCACATCAAGGATTGGGACGATCTGATCAAGCCGGGCGTGTCGATCGTCACGCCGAATCCGAAGACTTCGGGCGGCGCGCGCTGGAACTATCTGGCTGCATGGGCCTATGCCGAACATCAGCCGGGCGGCAACGACCAGAAAGCGAAGGAATTCGTCGGCAAGCTCTATAAGAATGCCGGTGTGCTGGATTCGGGCGCGCGTGGCGCGACCACCAGCTTCGTGCAACGCGGCATCGGCGACGTGCTGATCGCGTGGGAAAACGAAGCCTTCCTCTCGCTGAAGGAATTCGGTCCGGACAAGTTCGAGATCGTCGTGCCGTCGGTGAGCATTCTGGCCGAGCCGCCGGTTGCGGTGGTGGACAAGGTGGTCGACAAGCACGGCACGCGCAAGCTGGCCGAAGCGTATCTGAACTTCCTGTACAGCGAGCAGGGTCAGGAAATCGCGGCGAAGAACTTCTACCGTCCGCGTTCGAGCAAGGTGCCGGCCGAGCTGACCTCGAAGTTTCCGAAGCTGAAGCTGTACACGGTGGACGATTCGTTCGGCGGTTGGGCCAATGCGCAGAAGACGCACTTTGCCGACGGCGGTGTGTTCGATTCGATTTACTCGCCGCAGTAAGGGGCACCCGGCACAACGACATGCGCGGTTGAACGCGTAGTGACACCTCGCCAGAAAGCGCGCCCGCAAGGCGCGCTTTCTGGCCAGCCAGGCGGCCGAAAAGAGCCGCCGGTTTCAACCCTGAAAGAGTACTGAGCATGACGACGTTGACCTTCCGAAAACCGAGCGCGTTGCCCGGTTTTGGCCTGACACTCGGCATCACGGTGGCTTATCTGAGCCTCGTGGTGCTGATTCCGCTTGCGGCGACCTTTCTCAAGACCGCGACGCTCGACTGGCCTCAGTTCGTGCGCGCGGTCACGTCGCCGCGCGTGCTCGCGTCGTATCGCCTGACGTTTTTCTCGGCCCTCGGCGGCGCGCTGATCAACGCGGTGTTCGGTTTTCTGGTCGCGTGGGTGCTGGTGCGCTATACGTTCCCGTTCAAGCGCATCGTCGATGCGGTGGTCGATCTGCCGTTTGCATTGCCGACCTCCGTGGCCGGCATTTCGCTCGCGGCGGTGTACGCGGGCAACGGCTGGATCGGCCAGTTTCTCGAACCGCTCGGCATCAAGATCGCTTTCACGCCGGCCGGTGTGCTGGTCGCGCTGACCTTCATCGGTTTGCCGTTCGTCGTGCGGACCGTGCAGCCGGTGCTCGAAGAGTTCGAACGCGAGCAGGAAGAAGCGGCTGCCTGCCTCGGCGCCTCGCGCTGGCTGACGTTTCGCCGCGTCGTGCTGCCGGCCGTGTTCCCAGCCTTGCTGACGGGTTTCGCGCTGGCATTCGCGCGGGCGCTCGGCGAATACGGTTCGGTGATTTTCATCGCCGGTAATGTGCCGATGAAATCGGAAATCACGTCGCTGCTGATCATTACCAAGCTCGAACAATACGACTACGCCGGCGCGACTGCGCTGGCCGTGGTCATGCTGGTGGTGTCGTTCCTGATGCTGCTGCTCATCAACACCTTGCAATGGTATTTGCAGCGTCGCACCAGCCGTGGCGGCGCAGGTCCGGCACCTGCTGCCGCGAGCGTGGCGCTTGGCGGAGGTGTGCAATGAGCCGCAACTCCGTGAATGACGCGGATGCCGCGGTTGTTGCCGTGGCGCCGCGCGCGCCGCTTAATGTCGCGCGCCGGCCCGATCCGGTCACCGAATCGCCTGTCGTGCGCTGGATTCTGACCGGCGTCGCGCTGCTGTTTCTGGCGCTGTTCCTGGTCGTGCCGCTCGTCGCGGTGTTCTATCAGGCCCTGAACAAGGGCCTTGGTTTCTATCTGGAATCCCTGGCCGATCCCGATGCGTTGTCGGCCATCAAGCTCACCGTGATTACGGCCGCGATCGCGGTGCCGCTGAATCTCGTGTTCGGCCTCGCCGCGTCCTGGTGTATCGCCAAGTTCGAGTTTCGCGGCAAGGCCTTGCTGACCACGTTGATCGATCTGCCGTTCTCGGTCTCGCCGGTGATTTCCGGTTTGATCTACGTGCTGATGTTCGGCGCGCAGGGCTGGTTCGGGCCGTGGTTGCAGGACCACAACGTGCAGATCATCTTCGCGGTGCCGGGCATCGTGCTGGCAACGATTTTCGTCACGTTCCCGTTCGTCGCGCGTGAACTGATTCCGCTGATGCAGGCGCAAGGCAACGACGAAGAAGAGGCCGCGCACGTGCTCGGCGCGTCCGGATGGCAGATCTTCCGCCGGGTCACGCTGCCGAACGTCAAATGGGGTCTGCTGTACGGCGTGATTCTGTGTAATGCGCGGGCGATGGGCGAATTCGGCGCGGTGTCGGTGGTGTCCGGCCACATTCGCGGTCAGACCGACACGATGCCCTTGCACGTCGAAATTCTCTATAACGAATACAACTTCTCGGCCGCGTTCGCCGTGGCATCGGTGCTGGCCTTGCTGGCGCTCGTGACGCTCGGCCTGAAACTGCTCGCCGAGCGCCACATGTCGGCGGAACTGTCCGCCGCGCGCGACGTGCCGGCCCATGCCGGGCCGCTCGCGCCGGGCGCCGCTGCACCGTCCGTCAAGGCGGCCCGTTCGCCGAACAATGTAGTCAAGCACCCGCTCAAGCAAGGAGAGCTGTAATGGGTATCACCGTTCGTAACCTGCAGAAGCGCTTCGGCGATTTCGTCGCGCTCGATAACGTTTCGCTCGACTTCCCGCCGGGCGAACTGGTTGCGCTGCTCGGGCCTTCGGGTTGTGGCAAGACCACCTTGCTGCGGGTGATTGCCGGTCTCGAATACGCGGACGGCGGCCAGGTCGTGCTGCAAGGCCAGGACGTTGCGACGGTCGGCGCCCGCGAACGCGAAGTCGGCTTTGTGTTCCAGCATTACGCGCTGTTCCGTCATATGACGGTGTTCGAGAACGTCGCGTTCGGCTTGCGTGTGAAGCCCCGTAAGGAGCGGCCTTCGGAAGCGGTGATTCGCGAGAAGGTGCATGAACTGCTGAAGCTCGTGCAACTCGACTGGCTCGCGCAACGGTATCCGTCGGAATTATCTGGCGGTCAGCGGCAGCGGATTGCGTTGGCGCGCGCGCTGGCGGTCGAACCGAAAGTCTTGCTGCTCGACGAACCGTTCGGCGCGCTGGATGCCAAGGTGCGCAAGGAGTTGCGTAGCTGGCTGCGTCGTCTGCATGACGATCTGCATATCTCGACGATTTTCGTCACGCACGATCAGGAAGAAGCGCTCGAAGTGGCCGACCGGATTGTCGTGCTGAATCGTGGGCACGTGGAGCAGGTGGGCAGTCCGCAGGACGTGTACGACCATCCGCAAACCTCGTTCGTCTACGAGTTTCTCGGCGCGGCGAACCGTCTACATGGCAACGTGGATGCGAGTGGCTTCGTGGTCGACGGCGCGGCGTTGCCGGTCGCGATCAAAGCCGATTTCAGCGGGCCGGCATTCGCGTATGTGCGGCCGCACGATCTGCAGTTGTACCCGCAAGCGTCCGGCCATCGCGAAGGCATCGTGGTCGACGTGCGGCGCGTGGTGACGCTCGGCGGCTCGGTGCGGGTGGAACTGGCGGGTCGCGAAGGCAACCTGCTCGAGGCGGAACTCGATCGCGAATCGTGGCGCGATCTGCAACTGGCGATCGGCGACGGCGTGACCGCCGTGCCGCGCGCGTTGCGCGTATTTCCGGCGCAATAAGCGGTACTGCTGGCAGCACAACAACACTCGGCGTTTCAATCAAACTCTAATAACTCAACTCTGGCTCAACCGGAGACATACAGATGAATTTTCAGCAATTGCGCTTTGTGCGCGAGGCCGTCCGTCAGAACATGAATCTGACCGAAGTCGCGAACGTGTTGTACACATCGCAGTCGGGCGTATCGAAACAGATCAAGGATCTGGAAGACGAACTCGGCGTGGATATCTTCATCCGGCGCGGCAAACGCCTCACGGGCCTCACCGAGCCGGGCAAGGCGGTGCATCAGTTGATCGAGCGGATGCTGCTCGATGCGGAGAATCTGCGCCGCGTCGCGCGCCAGTATGCCGATCAGGACAGTGGCCACCTCGTCGTGGCGACCACCCACACGCAGGCGCGTTATGCGCTGCCGAAGGTGATTCGTCAATTCACCGAGGTGTTCCCGAAGGTGCATCTGGCGTTGCGCCAGGGCAGCCCGCAACAGATCGCCCAGATGATCATCAACGGCGAAGCGGACATCGGCATTTCGACCGAGGCGCTCGACCGTTTCCCGGATATCGTCACGTTCCCGTGCTATTCGTGGCATCACATCGTGGTGGTGCCGAAGGATCACCCGTTGGTGGGCCGCGAAAACCTGACGCTCGATGAGATCGCCGAATTCCCGATCGTCACGTATGACCAGGACTTCACGGGCCGCTCGCATATCGACCAGGCGTTTGCGAAAGCGGGTGCGTTGCCGGACGTCGTGCTGACCGCCATCGATGCCGACGTGATCAAGACTTACGTCGAACTCGGCATGGGCATCGGCGTGGTCGCGGCCATGGCCTACGATCCGAAGCGCGATACGGAACTGGTCGCGCTGGATACGCAGCATCTGTTCGAGGCAAGCACCACGCGGGTCGGCTTGCGCAAGGGCGCGTTCCTGCGCGCGTACGCATACCGGCTGATCGAAATGTTCGCGCCGCAACTGAACGAAGCGGAAATCGCCGCACAATTGCGCGAAGCGGTTTGAGGCGAGGGCGCAAGCCGTTGCACCCAAGGCGAACGGGCAGCCGTTTTTTTGACGCATGGCGGCGCGCGGCACATCGCTTACAATCGCCGCCATGAATACTCAGACTTCTTCTTCCGCTACGCCTTCCAACCAGGGCGCAACGTCCCAACTGCCGCGCATCGCCGTGTTGGCAACGGGCGGCACGATCGCCGGGGCGGCCGCGGACGCCACCAATACGTCCGGCTACCAGGCGGGCGTGGTCGGCGTCGATCAATTGCTGGCCGTGGTGCCGGCTTTGTCCACGGTCGCGCGGATCGCGCCCGAGCAGATTGCCAGCGTCGACAGTAAAGACATGGAAATGTCGCTGTGGAGCACGCTCGCGCAGCGCATCAACACGCTGCTCGCCGGCGATGACGTCGACGGCGTGGTGATTACGCATGGCACCGATACGCTTGAAGAAACCGCTTACCTGCTGCATCTGACGATCAAGTCGGATAAGCCGGTCGTGCTCACCGCGGCTATGCGCCCGGCGTCGGCGTTGTCGGCAGACGGTCCGTTGAATCTGCTGAATGCCGTGACGGTTGCGGCGAACGCACAGTCGCGCGGGCAGGGCGTGCTGGTGGCATTCAACAATAAGATTCACAGCGCACGTGATGTGGTCAAGACAAGCACGTATGCGGTCGATGCTTTCCAGTCTCCGGAGATCGGCGCGCTCGGCTGGGTGCAGGACGGCCGCGTCGAGTTCCAGCGCAGCGTGGTGCGTCCGCATACGCTTGCAACCGAATTCGTGATCGGCGCGAAGTGGCCGCATGTCGAGGTGGTTGCGAGCTATGCCGGGGTCTCACGGATCGCCGTGGATGCGCTGGTGGCAGCGGGTGTACGCGGCATCGTGGTGGCGGGTACGGGCAATGGCTCGATTCACGCCTCGATGCAACAGGCATTGGCGGATGCGGCCTCGCAGGGTGTGGCGGTGGTGCGTTCATCGCGGGTGGGCTCAGGCCATGTCATGCGCAATGGCGCGGCTGCTGATGACGCGCTCGGTTTCGTCAGCGCGGGTTCGCTGAATCCGTACAAGGCGCGGGTCCTGCTGATGCTCGCACTGGCCGCGGGCGGCACGGGGCCGGTTGCATTGCAGAAAACTTTCGACACGTACTGACTGATTTAGCGCGGGTGGTCGGGTTCAGAGTCAGAACCGTGTCCCGCGCATGAAGCTTGAATGACAACGCGGCGCCCCGATTATCGACCCGGGCGCCGCGTTGTCGTTTTAGCTTAAGGGTTGTCGCTACCGACACCAATGTAAAACGGGCGACGCCGGCAAGCCGTTAGCCCGCCAGATCCGGAGGCAACTTCCCGCCGTTCGCCGCCAGCGCTTGCATCACCTGCTTGTGCAGCCAGATGTTCATGCTTGCCGAATCGTTCGTGTCGCCGCTGTACTTCAGTTCCTGGGCGAGTTGCTTGCGATGCTCGAGGCTGCTATCGACGCCGAGCGCTTTCAGCGTGTCGACGATCGACGTGCGCCAGTTCAACGTTTGCCCGCTCTCACTCACGAACTGGTCCATGACAATAGCAACGTCGACATCGGCCAGCGGCGCGGGCGCCGGTGTCGCGTCGGGGGCGGCGGCTTGTGCCGCTGCCGGATCCGGTGTCGGCTCGACCGCAGGTGCAGGCTGGTCGGGCTTCGCTTTGCCGAAGAGCTTGTTTACGATGTCACCAAAGATGCTCATTCTGAATCCTTTGCAAGATGGGTTACCGGCGCAAGCACATTCCGCTCACGGGTTGAACACTGGCTGCGAATCGGGCGAATGAAGCAGAGCACATGCGTTGCGATGATCGGCAAGCCACACGTGATCGCTGATACACCTGCAACCAGACTCAAAGAGTGTAGGAGAAAAGTGCGGAGGGATGTGTCAAAAAAGGTCGTGCCGCAGACGCGGAGTTGCAAGCAAATGCAAGCGGCCTTGCGAGCACGCCTGCAAGGAGACTTGCAGAGAGAGGGATCGGCAGGCGGCATGCATGATGCAGCCGCTGCGAGAGAATGGCGGAAAACGCATAAGTTTGAAATCCGACAGCCGGACACCCGACGACGACGTCTGACCGACCAAGGCTTCCCCGGCGCCGCCGGGTGCCGCTGCGGACCCCACTTGCCGCTCTCAGCCCAGAGCGGCACGATTTGCCCGTTCCGCCGCCGTTACAGCACGACGGACCGGGCGCCCCACCTGCGATTGCCATGACGATGACGATGCAACCATCACGGCAATCCATATGACATGCTTGATGTTGTTTTTATGTGCAGCGTTTGACGCCCGCTGCCTGCTCCCTGATTGGCCCGTCGCAATTCGCTCCGATACGGCGGGTCACGCGTTTGAACTGGTGCGTGACCCGTGCAACCGGCCTTCGCAGGAGATGTATCAGGCCGCCTTGGCTTCGCTACCCGGCGCTTGCGCGACTTCGTAGTTCGCCATGATTTCCAGCGCGCGCACCATTGCCGAGTGATCCCATGCCTTGCCGCCGTTGGCTGCGCACACGCTGAACAGTTGCTGGGCGCTGGCCGTATGCGGCAGGGCGATGCCGAGCTTGCGCGCGCCGTCCAGGGCGAGGTTCAGATCCTTCTGGTGCAGTTCGATGCGGAAGCCCGGATCGAAGGTGCGCTTGGTCATGCGCTCGCCATGCACTTCGAGAATTCGCGACGAAGCGAAGCCGCCCATCAGCGCCTTGCGCACACGTTCCGGATCGGCGCCCGAGCGCGAAGCGAACAGCAGGGCTTCGGCCACGGCTTCGATGTTCAGCGCGACGATGATCTGGTTCGCGACCTTGCAGGTTTGACCCGCGCCGTTGTCGCCGATCAGCGAGATGTTCTTGCCCATCAGTTCGAACAGCGGCTTGGCAAGCGCAAAAGCCTTTTCCGGGCCGCCGACCATGATCGTCAGCGACGCTTCACGCGCGCCGACTTCACCACCGGACACCGGCGCATCGAGGTAGTCGACGCCCAGCGCGTTGATCTTCTTCGCGAACGCCTGCGTGTCGAGCGGCGAGATCGAGCTCATGTCGATCACGAGCTTGCCTTGCGTGAGGCCGGCGGCAACGCCGTCGTCGGCGAACAGCACGTTGGCGACGTCAGGCGTGTCCGGCACCATGATGATGACGATGTCGGCAGCTTGCGCGACGGCGGTCGAATTGGCGACCACGCTCGCGCTCTTGCTCAGATCTTCCGGCACCGGATACGCGCCATTCACGAACAGCGTGTGGCCGCCCTTGATGAGGTTGCGCGCCATGTGCGCGCCCATGATGCCGAGGCCGATAAAACCGATCTTTGCCATGTGTCTGAATCTCCAGTGTTGTTTGGGGTGGTGTGCCTGATGCGATCGACGGATCGGTCAGGCTGCGGCGTGGGCTGCACCGCGGGTTTGCCCGGCCACGCTTTGCACCCAGCCGAGGCCGGCGGCGGTGGTCGTGCGCGGCTTGTACTCGCAACCGACGTAGCCTTCGTAGCCGAGCGAATCGAGCAGGTCGAACAGGAACGGGTAGTTGATTTCGCCAGTGCCCGGTTCGTTGCGGCCCGGGTTGTCGGCGAGCTGGATGTGCGCGATCTGCGGCAGATTCTTCTTGATGGTCGCCGCGAGTTCGCCTTCCATCCGCTGCATGTGATAGATGTCGTATTGCAGGAACAGATTGTCCGAACCCACTGCGCGAATCACGTCGAGGCCTTCGCCCGAACGGTTCAGCGCGAAGCCCGGGATGTCGTACGAATTGCACGGCTCGACCAGCAGCCTGATGCCGGCTTTCTTCAACTCGCCCGCGGCGAAGCGCAGGTTGTCGACGATCGTCGAGCGCGCCTTGTCCGCATCGACGCCTGCCGTCGGAATGCCGACGAGGCAGTTCAGTTGCGGCACTTTCAAAGCCGTTGCGTATTCGATCGCGCGGCCGACGCCTTCCTGAAACTCGCTCACGCGATCCGGCAGGCACGCGATACCGCGCTCACCCGCTTCCCAGTTGCCCGCGGGGAGGTTGTGCAACACGAGTTTCAAACGGTTTTGCTGCAGACGTTCGCTCAACTCGGCAATCTGGTACGGATACGGAAACAGGAATTCGACGGCGTTGAAGCCCGCGTCCGCTGCTGCCGCGAAGCGGTCGAGGAACGGGACTTCGTTGAACAGCATGGTGAGATTCGCTGCAAATTTCGGCATGGTGCTTGTGTCTCGCTGGTCGGTCAGTGAAATAACTTCATGAGGCGGCATCGGGGTGCCGCACCGCGCTCAGGTGATGCTCATCGGTTCGAGGCGCGCTGCAACGCACCGGTCAGGGCGGGTTGAGCGCGGGTCGAACCATCAGCAAGCTCAGTCGAGCATGCTGATTGCCGTCGGCGCGTCTTCGCGCTTCTCGGCGAGCTCTTCGAACTCGTTGATCGCGTCGATTTCGGTGCCCATCGAAATGTTGGTCACACGTTCGAGG
This sequence comes from Paraburkholderia sp. BGA-UO-ETr-F12, assembly GCF_059567945.1. NCBI lineage: Bacteria > Pseudomonadati > Pseudomonadota > Betaproteobacteria > Burkholderiales > Burkholderiaceae > Paraburkholderia > Paraburkholderia sp. BGA-UO-ETr-F12. The sequence goes on from NZ_JCAQOZ010000019.1 coordinate 14,756, forward strand.
ATCACTTCGACGATCACCGGCACGTTGAACTCGGAGAGCATCGATTGCGCTTTCAACAGTGCGGGCTTCAGTTCTTCCGGCTTGAACACGCGGATCGCCTTGCAGCCCAGACCTTCGGCAACCGCGACGTGGTCCACGCCATAGCCGTTGGTTTCCGGCGAATTGATGTTCTCGAAACCGAGCTGCACGCAGAAGTCCATATCGAACGCGCGCTGTGCCTGACGGATCAGGCCGAGGTACGAGTTGTTCACCACCACGTGCACATACGGCAGCTTGAATTGCGCGCCGGCTGCCAGTTCTTCGATCATGAACTGGAAGTCGTAGTCGCCCGAGAGTGCGACGATCGGACGTTGCGGATCGGCTGCGCGCACACCGAGCGCCGCCGGGATCGTCCAGCCGAGCGGGCCTGCCTGGCCGCAGTTGATCCAGTTGCGCGCCTTATAGACGTGCAGGAATTGCGCGCCGGCGATCTGCGACAAACCGATCGTGCTCACGTAGCACGTATCGCGGCCGAACACCTGGTTCATCTCTTCGTACACGCGCTGCGGCTTCATCGGCACGTTGTCGAAGTGCGTCTTGCGGTGCATCGTCTGCTTGCGTTGCTGGCAATCGGCGACCCATGCGCCGCGGTCCTTCAGCTTGCCGGCGGCCTTCCATTCCTTAGCCACTTCAACGAACAGTTCGAGCGCGGCTTTCGCGTCCGACACGATGCCGAGGTCCGGTCCGAACACGCGGCCGATCTGGGTCGGCTCGATGTCCACGTGCACGAACTTGCGGCCCTTCGTATAAACCTCGACGCTGCCCGTGTGGCGGTTCGCCCAACGATTGCCGATGCCGAGCACGAAGTCGGAGGCGAGCATCGTGGCGTTGCCGTAGCGGTGCGAAGTCTGCAAGCCGACCATGCCGGCCATCAGCGGATGGTCGTCGGGAATCGCGCCCCACGACATCAGCGTCGGGATCACCGGCACGCCGACGGTTTCGGCGAATTCGACCAGCAGGTCTTCAGCGGCTGCGTTCAGCACGCCGCCGCCCGAGACGATCAACGGCTTGTCCGAGTTGTTCAGCAGCGTGAGCGCGGCTTCGATCTGCTTGCGTGTTGCCTTCGGCTTGTAGACCGGCAGCGGCTCGTAGGTGTCGATGTCGAATTCGATTTCGGCGAGTTGCACGTCGATCGGCAGGTCGACCAGCACGGGACCCGGACGGCCCGAGCGCATCAGGTGGAAAGCCTGCTGGAACACGCGCGGCACCAGTGCCGGTTCGCGCACGGTGACGGCCCACTTGGTGACCGGCTTGGCGATCGATTCGATATCGACGGCCTGGAAGTCTTCCTTGTACAGACGGGCGCGCGGCGCCTGGCCCGTGATAGCCAGAATAGGAATCGAGTCGGCCTGAGCGGAGTACAAACCGGTGATCATGTCGGTGCCGGCAGGGCCCGACGTGCCGATACACACGCCGATGTTGCCCGGTTGGGCACGCGTATAGCCTTCGGCCATATGCGATGCGCCTTCGACGTGACGCGCCAGCACGTGGCTGATGCTGCCTGCCTTGCGCATGGCCGAGTAGAACGGGTTGATGGCTGCGCCCGGAACGCCGAAAGCGGTGTTGATGCCTTCTTTTTCGAGCACCAGCACGGCTGCGTCGACGGCTCTCATCTTGGCCATGAATGTCTCCTGAATGTCTGAAGTGGGCGAATCGCTGGGGTCACGAATTCGCTGACGGAATGTGCAAACCAAAAGGTGTTGATCGAACTGTAGGCTTCACCTAAAGGTTTGATAAGATCAGTCCGGGTCGCTTATTTCGAAACAAAAAGTATGGAATGCGCCGGTTTCATGGCGCGGCAGCCTGCGGAGCGACGCATGGGCCGCGGCGATGCATGGGAGAGGAGACAAACATGGACCGCTTCAAACAGATCGAGACCTTCGTGCGCGTCGCCGACGCGGGCAGTCTCGCGGCGGCCGCGCTGGAAGAGGGCGTGTCGCCGGTGATTCTCGGGCGCCGCATCGACGCGCTGGAAAAGCGTCTCGGCGTGAAGCTGATGTACCGCTCGACGCGGCGCCTCGTGGTCAGCGAAGACGGCGCGGCGTTTCTCGAGCGCTGCCGCGGTCTGCTCACCGAATGGGACCAGGCGGAAAACGAACTGAGCGCCGGGCGGCGCGCGGTGAACGGCCATCTGATCGTGTCGGCGCCGGCCGCGTTCGGGCGCAAGCACGTCGCACCGCTCGCGCCGGTCTTTCTCGCGGACAAGCCGGAATTGCAGGTCTCGTTCAATCTGACCGATCGGGTCGTGGATCTGGTGCGCGAGGGCTACGACCTGTCGATCCGGATCGGCGGTGCGGTCGATCCGAATTTCGTCGCGGTGAAGCTGGCGTCGAACCGGCGCGTGGTCTGCGGGACGCCGGAATATTTCCGCAAGCACGGCAAGCCGAAAACGCTCGAAGATCTGCCGCAGCACAACTGCCTCGCGTTCAACCTGCAAGGCGGCCAGAACCGCGGCTGGTATTTCCGCCGCAACGGCAAGCTGGCGACGGTGCGGGTAGGTGGCACGCTCGACTGCAACGACGGCGAATTGCTGCACCGCTGGGTGTCCGAAGGGCTCGGGCTCGGTTGGCGCTCTACATGGGAAATTCAGCAGCAACTGGCGCGCGGCGAACTGGAAACCGTGCTGGACGAATTCGCGCTGCCCGACTACGACATTCTGGCGGTCTATCCGCAGCAGCGTTATGTGCCGGCCAAGGTGCGTTACTTCATCGATTATCTGAAAGAGGTGTATGCCAGCGAGGATTACTGGAATCGCCCGACGTATTAACCCTGTGAGCCCTGCGCATTTAAATAGTCGAATGCAGGGGGGAGGCGGGAATAAACTCGGCGTGTGACCGGTTATGCGTGATGAGCGAGTGAATGCGAGTGAAAACGAGTCACACAGCCTAGCCGCAATGCCCTGGAGGGCCCAGGTGGTCCAAACCGATTCCGACGCCGCCCGCGCGCACGTCAATGCCGACGCCGATGCAGCAAGGAGCCGCCGCTTTCAGCAGCTGGCTTTGCCGCACCTCGACGCCGCATACAACCTTGCGCGCTGGTTGTGCGGCAACACCAACGACGCCGACGACGTCGTGCAGGAAGCGTTTATGCGCGCGTTCCGTTTTTTCGACACCTTCCGTGGCGATTCGGCGCGGCCGTGGCTGCTCGCGATCGTGCGCCGCACCTGGTACACGGAGTGGCGGCGGCGCGCGTCCTCGCATGAAATGGTCGAGTTCGACGACACCATGGACGACGCGACCTTCGAAGGCTGGAGCACGGGTGGCGCGGATCCGCAGACTCTCCTGATCCGCGACGAGGATACGAAGCTGGTGCACGACGCGCTCGCGAAGTTGCCGGTGGAGTACCGCGAGGTGCTGATCCTGCGGGAGCTTGAAGAAATGGGTTATCGCGAGATCGCGATGGTGGCCGATGTGCCGATCGGCACGGTGATGTCGCGGCTCGCGCGTGGCAGGCGCAAGCTGGCCGCGCTTCTGGGCGAGATGCAAGGAGGAGGCGGTTCGCCACGCGCCACGATGCCGGGCGCATGCACGACACCCACGGCTTCGGTTACACCCCTGCGGGCAGCCGCCAACGGCCGTCCGTCCAACAACCCCGGCGCAAGTGCTGCCGGCCTAGCTCAGGAGACGCCAGATGGACTGTAACGAAGCGCGGCCGCTCCTCGATGCGAACGCCGACCACGAATTGCCCGCGCCGGACGCCCAACGCATCCAGCAGCATATCGAGACGTGCGACGCTTGCCGGCGCGAAAGCGAAAACCTGCACGCGCTGAGCAAGTCGCTGCGCGTGCAGCCTTATCACCGCGCGCCGGATGCCCTGCGGGCGCGGATTCTTGCGGCACTGCCGGCTGCCGACACCGTGTCCGACGGACCGCTTGAAACCCCTCGGAGCACTCAGCAGCCGGAGTCTCAGTCGCGGCCCAAGGCGAAGCGCAACGGACTGCGTGCCTGGCTGAACGGCTGGTGGCGTCCGCAAGGCACGCTGGGGCTATCTGGCGGGGGCGCAGGCACGGGCGCGACGATCGGACAGGGTTGGCTCGTCGCGCTGGTGGTCGCGCTCGGCGCGGTGGCCGTGGGTGTGACGATGAACCTGCAGCGTCCCGCGCAAGCCGGCCTGTTCGCCGATGAACTGGTCGAAAGCCATGTGCGGGCGCAAATGTCCGGTCACGACATCGACGTCATTTCGACTGATCGGCACACGGTCAAGCCGTGGTTCAACGGCCGGATCGATTATTCGCCACCGGTCGAGGATCTCGCGGCGAACGGTTTTCCGCTCGAAGGCGGCCGGCTGGATTACATCGGGCATCAGCGGGTGGCGGTGTTGGTGTACCGGTATCAGAAGCACGTCATCGACGTCTACGTGTTTCCGGAGGCACGCTCAGCGGCCGCTGGCGCTGCGATGACGCAGACCCGCGAGGGTTACTCGCTCGCGCACTGGAACGCGCAGGGGATGACCTGGTGGGCCGTGACCGACGCCGCGCCGGATGCGCTCGGCGGCCTCGAAGCGGCGCTGAAAGCCCGTCTGGCGGGCGGCAGCGAGCAGACCGAGGGAGGCTGAGCGGGTTTCTCGGGGGCCATCCGGTGGCGAACTTGCCGGGCGTGTATGGGCTAGGGCGGTCGGTCCGCCTAGCCCTAAACCCTTGAAAACACACCCGATTCACGCGCCGGATTAACGGGATATCTTGCAACCCGGCCCTAATCGGGTTACACTCTTGGGCTTCTCACTTGCCACACCGGTTCCGACGCCCGGGTGGCTTTAATCCACAAGGAGTGAATATGCGTCATTACGAAATCGTATTTATCGTGCACCCGGATCAAAGCGAGCAAGTGCCCGCAATGATCGAGCGTTACAAGTCCACGATCACCTCGCACGGTGGCCAGATCCACCGTATCGAAGACTGGGGCCGTCGCCAACTGGCCTACATGATCGAGAAACTCGCGAAGGCTCACTACGTCTGCATGAACATCGAATGCGACCAGACCACGCTCGACGAGCTGGAACACGCATTCAAGTTCAATGACGCGGTTCTGCGTCACCTGATCGTCAAGATGAAGAAGGCCGAAACCGGCCCGTCGCCGATGATGAAGGAAGTGCAGCGCGAAGAAGCCAAGAAGTCGGCTGCTACGCAACCGTCCGAAGCGCAGGCTTAAGACACACTATTTAAGCTACCAGACGAAAGCGTCGCTCTCGCCAAAGGTTACATGAATCGGCTGCAACTTACGGCCAGCGTCGTCGAACGCGAACCGGTGCGGTATACCCCCGCCGGCGTTCCGATTGCAGGCTGCACGTTGCACCACCGCACGGAAGTCGTCGAAGCCGGCATTGCCCGGCAAGTCGAACTGACCATGCAGGCGGTAGCCGCAGGTGAGGCGAGCGGTAAGCTCGAAGGCTGTCAGATGGGCGTGGAAACGCTCTTCACAGGCTTTCTGGCAAAAAAGCACCGCAACGCAAGAACACTGGTATTTCACATCACAGAATTGCAGGACATTGGAAAGGACTGAACATGCCCCGCCCGACTGGTAAGAAATTCGACAAGCGTCGTCAGCAACAAAATCCGCTCTTCAAGCGCAAGAAGTTCTGCCGTTTCACGGCCGCTGGCGTCGATCACATCGACTACAAGGACCTCGAAACGCTGAAGGACTTCATCGGCGAAAACGGCAAGATCACGCCGGCGCGTCTTACGGGTACGAAGTCGCACTATCAACGCCAGCTGGATACGGCAATCAAGCGCGCACGTTTCCTCGCGCTGGTGCCGTACACCGACCAGCACAAGGCCTAACCCGACGACGCGATAAGGAGCATCCGAATGCAAATCATTCTTCTGGAAAAAGTCGTCAATCTGGGTAACCTGGGCGATATCGTGAAGGTCAAGGACGGTTACGCACGTAACTTCCTGATCCCGAACAAGCAAGCTCGCCGTGCAACGAAGGAAGCTTTGGCTGAATTCGAAGTTCGCCGCGCTGAACTCGAAAAGATCGCCGCTGAAAAGCTGGCTGCCGCTCAAGCTCAAGGCGAAAAGCTGGCAGGCTCGACGGTTCAGATCAATCAGAAGGCCGGCGTTGACGGTCGTCTGTTCGGCTCGGTGACGAACGCCGACATCGCTGACGCTTTGGTCAAACAAGGCTTCGCAGTGGAAAAGGCGCAAGTGCGTCTGCCGGAAGGCCCGCTGAAGCTGGTTGGCGAGCACGCTGTTCAGATCTCGCTGCACACCGACGTTCTCGTCGATGTGACGGTCGCTGTGATCGGCGAACACGTCTAAGCATTTAGCCGTATCTGCCAGGACGTTTCTGGCAAAAGGCAGGGGCCGGGTGACCGGCCCCTGCCTTTTTTATTGCTCGTTTTCCATGTATCGAAGTATCGGTTTTTGATTTCCCTCCGCGCGCATTTACCCCGATAATTCCTCTCCATGAACGCACCGTCCAAAGATCCCCAAATCGAGTCGCTGAAAGTCCCGCCGCATTCGATCGAAGCCGAGCAGTCGGTGCTGGGCGGCCTGCTGCTTGACAACGCGGCATGGGACCGCATCGCCGACTTCCTGTCGCAAAGCGATTTTTACCGATACGACCACCGTATCATCTTCGAGCACATCGGCAAGCTGATCGCGGCGACGCGTCCGGCCGACGTGATTACCGTGTACGAGGCGCTCGGCACCTCGGGCAAGGCGGAAGAGGTCGGTGGTCTTGCGTACCTGAACGCGCTGGCGCAGAACACGCCGAGCGCAGCCAATATCCGCCGCTATGCGGAAATCGTGCGCGATCGGGCGGTATTGCGCCGTCTCGTGTCGGTCGCCGACGAGATTTCCGCCGACGCGTTTAATCCGCAAGGTAAGGAAGTCCGCCAGTTGCTGGACGAGGCCGAATCGAAGGTGTTTTCGATCGCTGAAGACGGCGCGCGTGGCACGCAGGGTTTCCTGGAAATCGGCCCGCTCCTGACCGAGGTGGTCGAGCGGATCGATACGCTGTATCACACCGCCAATCCGAGCGACGTGACCGGTACGCCGACGGGCTTCGTCGATCTGGATCGCATGACCTCCGGTATGCACGGCGGTGAGCTGATCATCGTGGCGGGCCGCCCGTCGATGGGTAAAACGGCGTTTTCGATGAACATCGGCGAATACGTGGCGGTCGAGTATGGTTTGCCGGTGGCCGTGTTCTCGATGGAAATGCCGGGCTCGCAACTCACCATGCGTATGCTGGGGTCGGTCGGCCGGCTCGACCAGCACCGCATGCGCACGGGGCGTCTGACGGACGAGGATTGGCCGAAGCTCACGCACGCGGTGCAGAAAATGAGCGAGGCGCAGATTTTCATCGACGAAACCGGCGGCTTGAATCCGATGGAATTGCGCTCGCGCGCGCGTCGGCTGTCGCGTCAGTGCGGCAAGCTTGGCCTCATCATCATCGACTATTTGCAACTGATGAGCGGTTCGTCGTCGGGCGAAAACCGCGCGACCGAAATTTCGGAAATCTCACGTTCGCTGAAGAGTCTCGCGAAGGAACTCGACGTGCCGGTGATCGCGTTGTCACAGCTCAACCGTGGTCTCGAGCAGCGCCCGAACAAGCGGCCGATCATGTCCGACTTGCGGGAGTCCGGCGCTATCGAACAGGACGCGGACGTGATTCTGTTCATTTATCGCGACGAGGTGTACAACCCGGACAGTCCGGACAAGGGCACTGCGGAGATCATCATTGGTAAGCAGCGGAATGGTCCGATCGGGCCTGTTCGGCTCACATTCCACGGCCAATTCACGAAGTTCGATAATTTTGCCGGCGCGCAGAATTTTTACAGCGAGTAAAGGGCTAACTGTCCGGCCTGTTGTAACGACGCTTTCAAAAGTGCGGCATCGATCCTGGAACGGTACAATGTGGCGGTTTTATGTCAGCCATAATGTGACCCATTTCCAGGATCCCAATGTTCGGTCGATTCATGCCCACCGAGGGCAAGTTCTTTGAAATTTTCAATGCACACGCAACGTGCATCGTCTCGGCAAGCCGCGAACTCGAGCTGCTGATCGACAACCTGCAGGACGCCGAGACTCATAAGCAGAATGTGCAGAAGGCGGAAAAGGCCGCTGACAAGCTCACGCACGAAGCGATCGACCTGCTGCACAAGACTTTCATCACGCCGCTCGACCGCGACGAAATCCACAAGCTGATCACCACGATGGACGACATCCTCGACCTGATGGAGGACGTCGCCACTGCTATCTCTCTGTACGACGTGCAGGCTGTGACCTCCGAGGCGAGCCAGCTGGCGCACATCTGCACGGCCACCTCGGAGCGCGTGCAGTTCGCTGTCAGCCTGCTGTCGGACATGAAGCAGGCGAGCCAGATTCTGAAGGCGTGCGAGGACATCGACCGTTTGGAATCGGAAGCCGACCGCGTGCTGCGCTCGGCCATGTCGAAACTTTTCCGCGAAGAAGACAACGTCAAGACGCTCATCAAGCTGAAGGCGATTTACGAATTGCTCGAAACGATCACCGACAAGTGTGAGGACGTGGCGAACATCATCGAAGGCATCGTGCTGGAAAACGCATAATGCAATCGATACAACTCGCTATCTGGGTCGTCGCCGGCCTGGTTGCCGTCGCGCTGATTTTCGACTTCATGAACGGCTTTCATGATGCGGCGAATTCGATCGCCACGGTCGTGTCGACCGGCGTACTGAAGCCGCAACAGGCGGTGGCCTTCGCGGCGGCTTTCAACGTCATCGCGTATTTTGTGTTCCACCTGAAAGTGGCGCAGACGGTCGGCAAGGGCACGATCGATCCGGATATCGTCGATCACTACGTCATTTTTGGTGCATTGGTCGGGGCGATCGGCTGGAACATCATCACCTGGCATTACGGCATTCCATCCAGTTCGTCGCATGCGCTGATCGGCGGCCTGGTGGGCGCGGCGCTGGCCAAGTCGGGCTGGGGGTCGCTCAATATCGACGGCTTGATGAAGACGGTTGCCTTCATTTTCATCTCCCCGCTGCTCGGTTTCATACTCGGTTCGTTCTTCATGCTGGCGGTGTCGTGGATCTATTTCCGCACGCCACCGAGCAAGGTCGACCGGCGTTTCCGGCGTCTGCAACTGGTCTCCGCAGGTTTGTACAGCCTGGGCCATGGCGGTAACGACGCGCAGAAAACCATCGGCATCATCTGGATGCTGCTGATCGCGACGGGTTACGCCTCATCGATCGCGGACGCTCCGCCGCTGTGGGTGATCGGCGGCTGCTATCTGTCGATGGGCGTCGGCACGTTGTTCGGCGGCTGGCGGATCGTTCGCACGATGGGTCAGAAGATCACCAAGCTGAAGCCGGTCGGCGGTTTTTGCGCCGAGACGGGTGGGGCGATTACGCTGTTTACCGCTTCGTGGCTCGGCATTCCGGTGTCCACCACGCACACGATTACCGGCGCGATCGTCGGGGTCGGCGCCACACAGAAGTTGAGCGCGGTGCGTTGGGGGGTGGCCGGCAACATCGTCTGGGCCTGGATTCTGACGATTCCGGCCTCGGCAGCGCTTTCCGCGGCTGCGTGGTGGCTCGGCCACCGGTTCCTGTAAGCAGGTCCGTGCACGGACGGCGAGGCTGCCCGCGCGCGGCAAAGCAACTAAAGCTGTCGACAAAGCGCGTCGTTCAGATCAACGGCGCGCTACCTCCATCCATCGGGACGATTGCGCCCGTTACATAGCTCGCGCGGCGGCTCGCCAGAAACAGCGCGACATCAGCGATTTCCTCCGGTTTTGCATAACGGCCGAGCGGCACTTTAGCCTGCCCGCGCGCTAACGCCTCCGCGCTTTCGACGCCTTGCTGCGACGCTTCGAGTTTGACGGCTTCCTCGACGCGCTCGGTCAGCGTCGAACCCGGATTGATCGCGTTGATGCGGATGCCGTAGCGCGCGTAGTAGTGGGCGAGGCCGACGGTGGCGAGCATCAGCGCGGCATTCGCGGCGCCCCCGGCGATATGGATGTCGCTCGCAATCTTGCCGCCCATGCCGATGATGTTGACGATCGTGCCGGGCGCGGCACCGTCGCCCGCCTTGACGCGCTCGGCCATGCGCCGCAGCACTTCCTGCTGAGGGTAGATGTACGGGAAATACTTGGCTTCCATGGTCGCGCGGAACGCGTCGGCGTCCAGCGTTTCGGGGTCGTAGCGGCGGGCCGCGCCGGCGCTGTTGATCAGCACATCGATCGGGCCGACCGCCGTGCTGACTTCCTCGACGATGTCCGCCGCGCTGTGCGGTTCGTGCAGATCGGCGCGGGTGCGATGCACGTGCAGACCTTCCTGCTTCAACTGTTCGTACGCGCGCGCGAGATTGGCGGGGTCGCGCGAGACGATCGCGACTTTTGCGCCCTCGAGGGCGAAGGCCCGTGCGCAGGCGAACCCGATCCCTTTGCTACCGCCTGTGATCAGTACCACCTTGTCTTTCAGCCCGAGATCCATCGTCATCACCTGCTGTCGGAAGAATATCGATGACGATAGCAGATCGGCAGCAAGGAGGGGATGGACCGGGCTGAGGTGCGCTGTTTGGGCTTCGTCGCGGGTGCGAGCCATGGAGCAACAAATCGAGGCCCGCGTCATGAGCGACGATTAGCCGGCGCCAGCGCTCCTAGAAATTGCCGTTGGCGAAGCGCGCGATCGGGTCGTCGGTGGTTTGCGTGGGGGCGGGGACGCCACGCGATGCGGTCGAAGCGCGCATGATCCGCACACCTTCTGCATTCCCGTCGGCTTGCTGGGCCTGCCGCGCCTGGCGGGCAGCGATTGAAGCGGACGGCGGAGGCGGCTCGAATGCATCGGCGGCGGCGTCGATCGGATCCGGCGCTCGTGCTGCGACTGCCGGCGATTGGGTGCGCGCCGCTGCCGTTTGCTGACTGGTTACGTTCGCTGTGGCGTCGTACGTACTCGCCTGCGCGGCCGGCTGCGGCACCGGCGACACTGCGCCTGCGGCACGCGCCTGTATCTGTGCGGCGCTCATGCCGGGCGGTGGCGGTTCGAATGGATCAGCCTGAGGTGCCGGCACAGCGGCCGCAGATTGCATCGCCAACGGGGCAGTGCCCGCATAAGCCGGCGCCGCGTGAGCCACCGGCGCAACACGTTCAGGCTGAGGCACCGCCGCCTGATAGCTCGGTGTATCGAACGGCGCAGGCGTCACAGCCGGTGCCGCCACGCGGCGAATGCCGTCGAAGCGTTTGGCCCAATAAGGATTGGTCAGATAGTCGAGCCGCACGGTGCCGCCCGTCGACGGCGCGTTGACAAAGCGCAGCTTGCCCACATAAATACCGACGTGCGAATGCGCCCGCCCGGTCGTGTTGAAGAAAATCAGATCGCCCGGTGCGATTTGATCCGGTTCGATCGATTCGCCGCGGCCGCTCATATCGGCGGTAGTGCGCGGCAGATTCACGGAAGCGGCGCGCGATACGACATAGCGAACTAATCCGCTGCAATCGAAGCCACTATCAGGCGTATTGCCGCCCCATCGGTATGGAATACCGACAAGACTCATTGCCTGAATGGAGATTTCTTCACGGCCGATGCTGTGGTCGACGAAATTCGGGAAGCCCGGCGGTGGCGCGTGATAAGCGCCGTTCGTGACCACGACCGACGAACCTGGCCCGCGCGACGTTTTCTGCGGCGCGCCGGCGCAAGCGGCGAGCAGCAAAACGGTCAGCAGCGAAAGGGCGAGTCGGCGCATGAACACGAAGTGAGCGGTAAACGCTCGTTTAATGGCGGACGATGTCGGGATGGTAGCCCGTCAAACGTGGCTCAGGCAAGAATTCTTGATAAATTACTTGAAGTTTGAGCGCTAAGTGTTGCCCGTCGGGAACGTGCACCGAATAAAAAAGCCGCGCCCGGGGTGACCCGGACGCGGCTTCTGCATGAAGCTAATGCGTTGAAACTTAAAGAATTTCCGATGCGTAATCGGCGAGGCGCGAACGCTCGCCGCGCGCCAGCGTGACGTGCCCGCTGTGCGCCCAACCCTTGAAGCGGTCGACCACGTACGTCAGACCCGAACTGCCTTCCGTCAGGTAAGGCGTATCGATCTGCGCGATATTGCCCAGACAAATGATCTTCGTACCCGGACCGGCGCGTGTGACCAGCGTCTTCATCTGCTTAGGCGTCAGGTTTTGCGCCTCGTCGATGATCAGATACTTGTCCACGAATGTACGGCCGCGCATGAAGTTCATGCTCTTGACCTTCAGGCGCGAGCGGATCAGCTCCTGGGTCGCGGCGCGGCCCCATTCGCCGGCGGCGTCGTCGGTTTTCTGCAGGACTTCGAGGTTGTCGTCGAACGCACCCATCCACGGCTGCATTTTTTCCTCTTCCGTACCCGGCAGAAAGCCGATGTCTTCACCGACCGGAACCGTTGCGCGCGTCACGATGATCTCGTTGTAGCGCTTGTCGTCGAGCACCTGGGCGAGACCGGCCGCGAGCGCGACCAGCGTCTTGCCGGTACCGGCCTGACCCAGCAGCGTGACGAAGTCGATCTCCGGATTCATCAACAGGTTCAGCGCGAAATTCTGCTCGCGGTTACGCGCCGTGATGCCCCACACATTGTTCTTGTGGTGGCCGTAGTCGCGCAAGGTTTGCAGCAGCGCCGTCTTGCCGTTCAGTTCGCGCACCAGCGCATGAAACGCCGGCTCGCCGTTCTGCGGCTCGAGATAGACGAACTCGTTGACCAGCATCGAGGCGCACAGCGGACCCGTCACGCGGTAATACGTGGTGCCGGTTTTGGTGTCCTGCCAGCTCTCCATGCCCTTCGCGTGTTTGGTCCAGAAGTCCTGCGGCAGCGCGCGGATGCCCGAGTACAGCAGATCGCTGTCTTCGAGAACCTGGTCGTTGAAGTAGTCTTCCGCGGGCAGGCCGAGCGCATGCGCCTTGATGCGCATGTTGATGTCTTTCGACACCAGCACGACCTGGCGATCCATCCGGTCGCGCTGCAGCGCACGCACCACGCCGAGAATCTGATTGTCGGCCTTGCCTTCCGGCAGACCTTCGACCGGTTCGATAGCGTTGAGTTTGGTCTGGAAGTACAGGCGCCCGGATGCCTCACGGCTGCCGAGACGCGCAAGCGAAATGCCGTCCGAGATGTTGCCGGCGTTCGCCACCAACGCGTCCAGCGTGCGGCTCACCTGGCGAGCGTTACGCGCGACTTCGGACATGCCCTTCTTATGGTTGTCCAGTTCTTCCAACGTCATCATCGGCAGATAGACGTCGTGTTCCTCGAAACGGAACAGGCAGCTTGGATCGTGCATCAGCACGTTCGTGTCGAGCACGAAAAGCTTCTGCATTTCGAGCGGGTCGGTGGACGCGCCGCGCTTCTTGCTGGTGCCGCGCGTGCTGGGTGCTACGGCTGCGGATGTGCTGGCGGCCGGGTCTTTCGCGCTTGGCGCGCGCGCGACGACCGGCTGCGCTTTGGCAGCGGGCGTAGAAACAGCCGCCGGCTCGGCTTGCGGACGGGCGGCGGGAACCGGTTGCAGCAAGGCGGCGGTCTGCTTCGATTTGCGTCCACGCGCCGGTGCAGCTTGCTCGGCGGATGCGGACGTGGCAGCGGAGGCCGACGATGCTGGCACGGGCCGCAAGGTGGTCGCGGCATTGGCTGCGTGCGCCATCGGCGTGGCGACGTTCGCGCGGCCGTAATCGGCCGACTCTGCGGATTCCCCAACGACCGCCTGTTTCTTCGCGGCGGAGCGCGCCGGTGTGGCGGCTTTGGCCTTGTATTCGTCAGGCGGCAGGAGATTGCCGAGCTTGCTGGGGGGGGTAGGCAAAGGCATGGTTTCCCTCGAAATAATCGGGTCACATTTCGTGCGCCGCCTGTCGCATTCTGCCGGTGCTAGTGTATGTGCACGCAGTTTGCGTCCGGAGGCGCGCATTCGGTCTAGAGATGCCGGTTCGCCTGGTCTTCGATCGGCTCCTTAACGGAAGCGCGTGGCCGAGTGAACGAACGGTTGCGCGCAATTAAAAAAGCCGCCGCCCCGGCGTACGGGACAAGCGGCTCGCCTTCGGTTATCGCGTTGCGCCTCACGACTTCGACGGAGCCGGGAAAACGGCCGTCAAGTCCGGCGCAGCTGCGAAAAGTGTGGGGTGGACAGGCACTCATTGGAACCCAATATAACGCGCCTCAAAGCGCTTGTACAGCCTCCAGAATGTCGTCGACGTGCCCTGGCACTTTCACGCCACGCCACTCCTGACGCAGCACGCCTTCGGCATCGATCAGGAACGTGGAGCGTTCGATCCCACGTACTTCTTTGCCATACATTTTCTTCAATTTCATGACGCCGAAGAGCGCGCACAAGGTTTCTTCGGGATCCGAGATCAGCGGGAACGGCAGTTCGAGCTTTGCCTTGAAATTGTCATGGGAGCGCAGGCTGTCGCGCGACACGCCCAGAATTTCCGCGCCGGCCTTCTTGAACTTCGGATACAGGTCGCGGAATTGCAGGCCTTCGGTCGTGCAGCCCGGCGTGTTGTCCTTCGGATAAAAATACAGCACCACCTTCTTGCCCCGCAGCTTGGACAGCGTGATTTCGCCACCGGTAGCGGGGGCGGTAAAGTCGGGGACGGGTTGGTCGACTGCGATGGGCACGAGGTTCTCCGGTTGGTATGGCCGCCGCCACGGTACTTGCACGGATTCTTGCAACTGCTGTGGCGTCGGCCTGGCATCGAGGCTTTGGGGGAGGGCGACTGGCGCGTGGTCTACGCTCGCGCGGCGGCCAGGTCGCGAGGCCGGCTGTATTTTGACCAGTCAGGGCTGGACAATCAACTCGCCGGAGCGGCCGGGAATTTCGCCCCACGTAACAGGGTACGATGGCAGCGTGTCGCGGTCCAGCGTGGCGTAGTAATCACCCATGGTCGCAAAGGTATGGCCTTGCGCGCGCCAGCCTTCCAGCAACTGTTCGAAAATCGGCGCGAGCTTTTGCCCTTCGAGTTCCGCGTGCAGCGTGAATACCTGATCGTGCGGATTGTTTTCGGTGTGCTTCAACATCCACGCGGCGACGTTGTGCTCGTCGACGCCATCCACGCCGAGTACTTCGTCGAGCGTGGGCAGCGTGGTGGGCATCTGCACGTGCGACAGCGTTCTGCCGTCGAGCACCGGCAGATACGGCGAGTGGCCGCGCCCGTCGGACGCATAGCGCATGCCCCACGCGTCGATCTGCTCGAACGCGTGGTCGTTCATCTGCCAGCCCGCCGCGCCGTGCGTGACGGGCGGCGCGCCGAAGATCGCGACGAAGCGGTTGAAGCTCTTCTGCATCTGCTTCCCGGTCCACTCCTGATCTTGCGAACGCACGTTGTCCTGCCAATACACGTGGTCCCAGGTGTGGATGCCGCATTCGAAACCGGCCTCGTGAATCGCGCGCATTTCCGCGGCAGTCTTCACGCCGATATCCGGACCCGGCAGCAGCACGCCGTACATCAATTGCTTGATGCCGTAATGTTCGACCACCGACGTGCGCGACACCTTCTTCAGAAAGCCCGGCCGCAACACGCGGCGCATCGCCCAACCGGTGTGATCGGGCCCAAGGCTGAAGAGGAAAGTGGCGCGCGCCTTGAAGCGATCGAAGATGCGCGCGAGATTCGGCACGCCTTCGCGGGTGCCGCGCAGCGTGTCGACGTCGATCTTCAGGACGATACGAGCCAAGGATCAGGCCTTATTGTTGTTCGACGAGGGCGCGAGCTTCGGCAACGTGGCCGCGATACGCTTCGAAAATCTTGCGCAGCGCTTCGTCGAAGGTCGACTGCGGCGCCCAGCCGAGTTCCTGCATCGTGTTGTCGATCTTCGGCACGCGGTTCTGCACGTCCTGATAGCCCGTGCCGTAGTACGCGCCCGAGGACGTTTCGACCAGTTGCACCTTTTTCGCGAGGTCGGCGTATTCCGGGAATTCGGCGGCCAGCGTCAGCATCTTGTGCGCGAGCTCGCGCACCGAGAAGTTGTTGGTCGGGTTGCCGATGTTGTAGATCTTGCCCGTGGCAACACCGTCCTTGTTCTCGATGATCTTCATCAGCGCGCCGATGCCGTCGTCGATATCCGTGAAGGCGCGCTTTTGCGCGCCGCCGTCCACGAGGCTGATGTTTTCGCCGCGCACGATATGGCCGAGGAACTGCGTGACCACGCGCGAGCTGCCTTCCTTCGGCGTGTAGATCGAGTCGAGGCCCGGGCCGATCCAGTTGAACGGACGGAACAGCGTGAAGTTCAGGCCTTCCATGCCGTAGCCCCAGATCACGCGGTCCATCAACTGCTTGGAGCACGCGTAGATCCAGCGCGGCTTGTTGATCGGGCCGTACGACAGTTGCGACTCTTCCGGGTCGAACTGCTCGTCCGTGCACATGCCGTAGACCTCGGACGTGGACGGGAACACGAGGTGCTTGCCGTACTTGACGGCCGAACGCACGATCGGCAGGTTCGCTTCGAAGTCGAGTTCGAACACGCGCAGCGGCTGCTTCACGTACGTGGCGGGCGTGGCGATCGCGACCAGCGGCAGGATCACATCGCACTTCTTGATGTGATATTCGACCCACTCCTTGTTGATCGTGATGTCACCTTCGAAGAAGTGCATCCGCTCATGATTGACGAGGTCGCCGAGACGTTCGGTCTGCATGTCCATCCCGAAGACTTCCCAATCGGTCGTTTCCAGAATGCGTTTGGACAGGTGATGGCCGATGAAGCCGTTCACACCCAGAATCAGGACTTTTTTAGCGAAACCTTCGGTTTTCATGAATGACGGGGAGTTTGGATGAGCTGGGTGAATTCGGCGGGGGTGACAACGGTTTCGTTGCCGCCATGCTGGTGCCGCAATTCGTGGATGGCGATCGAGCGGCCGTCGCCGCATATCGCTAAAACGGCATTATCGCTTACGTGCAGGCCCGGCGGCAAATCCGGGCGTAGCGCGCCGGGCGCAGCCAGACGCGCACGGGCGATGACGAAACGGTGGCCCGCGATATCGGTAAACGCGCCGGGATAGGGCGGCGCGACCGCGCGGATCAGGTTATAGACTTGCTGCGCGGGTTGCGTCCAGTCGATCCGGCCGTCTTCCGGCTTGCGGCCGCCGTAATAGCTGCCGTGCGACAGATCGTTCGGCAAATGCGGCGCCTCGCCCGCGAGCAGCGCCGGGAGCACGCGCCACAGGGTCTGCTCGGCGGCCACGGTGACCTTGTCGAACACTTGCGCGGCGGTGTCGTCGGGCAGAATCGGCACCGGCGTTTGCGCGATGATCGCGCCGGCGTCGGGCTTGGCGGCCATTTCGTGCAGCGTCGCGCCGGTTTCGGTTTCGCCGTGGATGACCGCCCAATTGGTCGGCACGCGGCCACGGTACTTCGGCAGCAACGAGCCATGCATGTTGTAAGCGCCCCGTGCGGCGAGCGCCAGCAGGTCGACCGGCAGCATGTGGCGGTAATAGAACGAGAAGATGAAATCCGGCTGCGCGGCGCTTACCGCGGCGCGCAGTTCCGGACTTTTCGGATCGGCCGGCGTGACGACCGGAATGCCGTGCTCGGCCGCAACCGAGGCAACGCTGTCGAACCAGATGTTTTCGGTGGGATTGTCCTCATGCGTGACGACCAGCGCCACGTCGACGCCGCGCGCGAGCAGCACCTGCAGGCAGCGCACGCCGACGTTGTGATACGCGAATACGACGGCGCGCGGCTTCATCGGTTCGGGCCCTGATCGATCAGCGGTGCGGTGTGCACGGCCTGCACCACACCCTGGCGGGGCGCTTCGGTCACGGCGGTGCCGTCGCGCTGTTCGAGAATCGTCTGCACCAGATAGCGCGGACGCGCGCGCACCTGCTGGTAAATCCGGCCGATGTATTCACCGAGCAGGCCCAGCGCGAAGATGATCACGCCGAGCAGGAAGAAGGTGATGGCGAACAGCGTGAACACACCCTGCACTTCCGCGCCGACAATGAAGCGGCGGATCAGCAGCAGCACGAACAGCGCCGCGGAGCCGAGCGACAGGATTACGCCTATGAACGACAGCCATTGCAGCGGCACCACCGAGAAGCCCGTGACCAGGTCGAAATTCAGGCGGATTAGGCTGTACAGGGAGTACTTCGATTCGCCGGCAAAACGCTCTTCGTGCGCGACTTCGATCTCGACCGGATTCTGCGCGAACGTGTAGGCAAGCGCCGGAATGAAGGTGTTGATCTCGCCGCAGCGATTGATCGTGTCGATGATGTGGCGGCTGTATGCGCGCAGCATGCAGCCCTGGTCGGTCATCTTGATGCGGGTGATGCGCTCGCGCAGACGGTTCATCGCGCGCGAGGCCTTGCGGCGCCACAAGCTGTCCTGGCGTTGCAGCCGGATCGTGCCGACGTAGTCGTAGCCTTCACGCATCTTGTTGACCAGCTTGCCGATTTCTTCCGGCGGATTCTGCAGGTCGGCGTCGAGCGTGATGACGATTTCGCCGCGCGATTGCTCGAAACCCGCCAGAATTGCCATGTGCTGGCCGTAGTTGCCGTTCAGCAGGATCACGCGGGTCGTGTCGGGCCGCGCGCGGAACTGCTCGGCGAGCAGGGCGGCGGATTTGTCGCGGCTGCCGTCATTGATGAAGATCACTTCATAGCCGGTGCCGAGCGCGTCGAGCGCCGGGTAGAGGCGCGCGAATAGCGCCGCCAGGCCGGCTTCCTCGTTGTACACCGGGATGATGATCGACACTTCCGGTGCGACGGCGCGATGTTCCGAATAACTCATTTCCGCTTATTTTCCGTATTGTTCGCAAATTTCATTGACCGCGCGGCAGACCCGCTCAACGTCGCCTTCGTTCATGAGCGTGAAGAGCGGCAGCGTGACGGTGGTGGCGCCGAAGCGCTCCGCGTGCGGGAACATCCCTTCCTTGAAGCCGCGCGCACGATACAGCGAGAACAGATGAATCGCCGGATAGTGCACGCCCGAGCCGATGCCGCGTTCCTTCAACTGGCCCATGAAGCCGGCGCGGTCGATCGACAGTTTTTCGAGCGGCAGCGTGATCTGGAACATGTGCCAGTTGCTGTTCTCGAAATCGGCAAACGGCAGGCCAATGCCCAGCTTGACCGCCGCACCGCCTTCGAACCCGGCGAAGTATGCGCGCACGAGTTTCTTGCGCTGGGCGAGGAAGCGCTCCAGATGCGGCAACTGACCGAGGCCGACGCGCGCGGCGACGTCCGTCAGGTTGTACTTGCCGCCCAGCACGTCGCAGTCCATGCCGTCGAAGCCAGTGCGGGTGATGCCTTGCAGGCGGTACTTCTGCGCGAGGATCGCTTCTTCCTCGTTGTTCAGCACCAGCGCGCCGCCTTCGATCGAGGTCAGATTCTTGTTCGCGTGGAAGCTGAACGAAACCATATCGCCGAGTTTGCCGATGCGCTCGCCTTTCCACGTCGAGCCGAACGCCTGCGCGGCGTCTTCGATCACGCGCAGCTTGTGGGCGCGGGCGATTTCATACAGCCGGTCCATGTCGACCGGCAGGCCCGACAGGTACACCGGAATGATCGCCTTCGTGCGCGGCGTAATGGCCTTTTCCAGCAGGTTCAGGTCGATGTTGCGGGTTACCGGGTCGATGTCGACGAATACCGGCGTCGCCCCGACCTCATAGACCACATTGCTGGTCGCAACCCACGAAGCAGGGGTGGTGATGACCTCGTCGCCTTCGCCCACACCGGCGATACGCAGCCCGATTTCGAGCGTCGCGGTACCGGAATTGAACGTGCGCACCGGGCGGCCGCCGCAGAATTCGGAGAGTGCCGCTTCGAATTTCTGGTTTTGCGGGCCGGTCGTGATCCAGCCGGAGCGGAGCACGTCGGCGACGCCCTGAATCGTTTCTTCATCGATCTCAGGTTTGACAAACGGCAAAAACGGGACTGTTGACTGGCTCATGAATGCTTCGCTCGATTGAAAGGGGCGCAACCCGAAGGGCGCGAAGTAGATCACAAACTACACGCAAGCCTAGCTGCGCGCCAGGACGACGACGCCGATCAGGATGACCGCGATCCCCACCAGCTTCTGCACCGACATCACTTCGCCGAATAGATACCACGCCGCGAACGCGTTGACGACGTATCCGAGCGACAACATCGGATAGGCAATCGACACGTCTA
Source organism: Paraburkholderia sp. BGA-UO-ETr-F12 (assembly GCF_059567945.1). Lineage (NCBI taxonomy): Bacteria > Pseudomonadati > Pseudomonadota > Betaproteobacteria > Burkholderiales > Burkholderiaceae > Paraburkholderia > Paraburkholderia sp. BGA-UO-ETr-F12. The sequence continues at coordinate 34,834 of NZ_JCAQOZ010000019.1, forward strand.
CCCGCGAGAGCCCGACCACCCATACGCCGACGCTGATCACATAGCAGGCCAGTCCGCCGATGATCGGCGGCTGGGTTGCCAGCCGGAATGCAACGGGCAGGATGTTCGCACGGGTGAATTCGAAGTGTCCAACGGCATTCGTTCCGGCTTTGAGCAGCAACTGCGCGCCGGCGTTCAACGTGACGCCGGCGAGGATACAAAAGAGCGAAATCGGATTCATCGAACGGTTAGTCCCTGATATGGGGTCATTGCTGTGGTTTTTCTACTGGCGCGTCTTTCCGAAGCGCCGGTGCGTCTTGTGCTGCGGCGTCGGATGCGGGTGCAGGTTTTGCCACCACCACCCGGCGCGAATCGCGCGCGATCACCTGCATCGGCAGCCCTTCTTTGAGGAGCCGGTCGTAAGTCGACGGCGGGATTAGCGCGAGCGCATAGCGCTCGGCCTTCCAGCGCTCGATCCATGCATCGACCGACGGCACCCATTTCTGCGGTTCGACGGATATGCCGAACGCCAGTTCATCGGGATGCTCGACCATGATCATCGTGTGGTCGACGTAGAACGGCAGCGTGTGGTCGAGCACGCCGACCGAGTAGAACGGCGTGTCAGCCGGCAATCTGGCGATCTCGGCCTTGATCGCGGGCGCGAGCGGCGCGCCGGAACTCAGCCGGCCGAACACTTCGTGACCCGTGCCGGCAATCGTACCGAGCAGCAGCCACGCGGCGCCAAAGCTCGCGACGGCGCCGAGCGTGCCGGCACGGCTGCGGCGGTTCAGCCACAGCGCGAACAGCGTGAGCACAAAAGCGACGCCGAGTGCCGCCAGTACCCACACGCGGTATTCGACGTACAACTCAGTCGGATTGCGCGCGTTGCCGAAGCGTGACATGAACAGCGCGCCAAACGCGGCTACCACGAGAAACAGCGCATAGCCAGCCAGGTGGCGGCGCCACTGGTCGCGCGTGACGAGCGGCAGATACATGCCGATGATCATGGCGATCGGCGGGGCGATCGGCAACGTATAGGACAGCAGCTTGGAGTGCGACGCGCTGAAGAACAGGAAGATGAAGGCGGTCCACACCAGCATCAGCGTGACCGGCGCGAAGCCGTTCGGCTGGCGCGGCAGCCGCCATGCATGGCGCAAGCTCTGCAGGCTCACCGACAGCCACGGCAGGAAGCCCACCAGCAGCACCGGTACGAAGTAATAGAACGGCCCGGGGCGGTTCTGCTCAGGCGTCAGATAGCGCTTGAACTGCTGAACGATGAAGAAGAAGTTCAGGAATTCCGGGTTGCGTTGCTGCACCAGCACGAACCATGGCGTGACGATCACGAAGAACACGATCAGGCCGCCGATCAGGTGTAGACGCTTCCATACCGCCCAGTCGCGTGCGGCCAGCGTGTACAGCACCAGCACCGCGCCCGGCAGGATCACGCCGACGAGGCCCTTGGACAGCACCGCGAGCGCCATCGACCCCCAGCACACCCACATCCATGCCCGCACCGTGGCGGTAGGCAGGTTGGGGCGCTGCGCCAGCAGCAGCGAGCAGAGCGTCAACTCCATCCAGAACGACAGGCCCATGTCGAGCGTGTTGAAGTGGCCCATCAGGTTCCAGTAGGGCGACGTGGCCAGCACGATAGCCGCGAACACGCCGGTGGCCGCGTTGAACACGCGCGCGCCGGTGAAGCCGATCAACAGCACGCCGGCAAAGCCCGTCAGTGCGGTGTAAAGCCGCGCCTGCCATTCGCCGATGCCGAACCACGCGAACGTGAGCGCGTTTGCCCAGGTTTGCAGCGGTGGCTTCTCGAAATACTTGTAGCCGTTATAGCGCGGTGTGATCCAGTCGCCGGTGACGAACATTTCGCGCGCCATTTCGGCGTAGCGGCCTTCGTCGCTCGGCAGCAGGTGGCGCCAGCCGAGCGGCACGAACCAGATCACGGCGAGGGCCAGCACCAGTAGCAGGATCGTGGTGCGATTGAGCGGTAGCCTTGTCGGCGTATCGTTCATGGATTTCAACCTTTTTGGCGACGCCGCGGGAGCGGCGAGGCGGTGTTATTTGAGAAAGACGATTGCCGGCGTGGCGCCAATGGCGCGCAGTGTACGTTATCAGCCGTAATGCGGCGAGAGGCGGGGCCGCTGCCGCGGCCATGCACGCTACGGGCGCCGCGCATGGCGAACTGCGCCTGCACGGCGGCTCGATGCAAGCTCAGCGTCAACTTTGCAGCGCTCGCGCGGCGCCACTAGTCTTCGATCAGCAACGCGGCCGCAACCTTGCGGCCCTCGGCCATCAGAATGTTGTAGGTGCGGCAAGCGGCCTTGAAGTCCATGGTTTCGACGCCGATGCGTTTGGCGGTGAGCACCGAGGTCAGACGCGGGTGCGGAAAGCGCAGCCGTTCGCCGCTGCCGAATATGACCACCTCGGGCGCGGCCTCCACCAGCATGGCGAAGTGTTCGGCGCTCAACTGCTCGAAAGCGGCGACGGGCCAGGCGATCACGGGTGCTTCCGGCAGCAGGAGAATGCTGCCGGCATGGCGCACCAGATTGATTTCGACATAGCCGGCGCCGTAACCGGTGACGGTGTTGAGGGCGCCGCTGGAATCCTGATGTAATTTCAAATTCGTTTTCCGAAGTCGTCGTGAGACATCGTGCGTGTTGGCGGCCTGACCGGGCAGAGCGGAAGCAGGGCGGTTTGACGCGAGTGCGACACGCGAATGGCACAGAAGCGGCCGAAAAGGCTTGCCGTTGCGGTTGGTGCATTGCGGAAGTCGGCCAAAATCCGCTAAATTATAACTTTTTAGCCGCCTTGCGGCGCCCCTCGCTCAAGTGCCGCCTCATGTGCTGTCATAAGCCGCGCTGAGGGCACGGGCGGCCTACCGGCTATCTGCCGGGTTCCGCGCGGTTTTGGTCTGGTTTTCGACTGTTTTTCGCCCGTTTTGGGTCTTTTCGGCTGCAACGTCGGCGTAATCGGCCGGCGGCGCCGGCTCGGTCCGGTAGCGGGCCCAATCTGCGTCTGGCGCTCCGATCCGTATCTGGCGGGCGTGCCGCGTCATAATTCCCCGTGTCGGCGGACTTGCCTGGGTCTTTTTTTGACCCGTGCCTGTTCGCCCAAGCCCACCAACAGGATGAAGTGCCCGCCGTGAAACCGATTCTCAAATCCAACAAGTTGTTGAATGTCTGCTACGACATTCGCGGGCCTGTCCTCGAACATGCAAAGCGGCTCGAAGAAGAGGGCCACCGCATCATCAAGCTGAACATCGGCAATCTCGCGCCGTTCGGCTTCGACGCGCCGGATGAAATCATCCAGGACATGATCCTGAATCTGCCAGGCTCGTCCGGCTACTCGGATTCCAAGGGCGTGTTCGCCGCGCGCAAGGCGATCATGCATTACACCCAGCAAAAGGGCGTGCATGGCGTCGAACTGGACGATATCTACATCGGCAATGGCGCTTCCGAGCTGATCGTGATGGCGCTGCAAGGCCTGCTGAACGACGGCGACGAAGTGTTGCTGCCCGCGCCGGACTACCCGCTGTGGACCGCCGGCGTCAGCCTGTCGGGCGGCACGCCGGTGCACTATATCTGCGACGAATCGAACGGCTGGATGCCGGATCTGGACGACATCCGCGCGAAAATCACGCCGAATACCCGTGCGCTCGTCGTCATCAACCCGAACAACCCCACCGGCGCGCTGTACTCGGACGAACTGCTGCTCGGCTTGATCGAGATCGCCCGCCAGCACGGCCTTGTGATCTTCGCCGACGAGGTCTACGACAAGATCGTCTACGACGGCAAGAAGCACACGTCGATGGCCGCGCTCTCCGAAGACGTGCTCACTGTCACGTTCAATAGCCTCTCGAAGAGTTACCGTTCGTGTGGCTACCGCGCCGGCTGGATGTTTATTTCGGGCCTGACCGGCGAGAACCGCCGTGATGCGAAAGACTATTTCGAAGGGCTCGGCATTCTGGCCTCGATGCGCCTGTGCCCGAACGTGCCCGGGCAGTATGCGATCCAGACCGCGCTCGGCGGCTATCAAAGCATCAACGACCTGATCGTGCCGAGCGGGCGCCTGTACAAACAGCGCGAACTCGCGTATGACATGCTGACGGCCATTCCCGGCGTGAGCTGCGTGAAGCCGGAGGCGGCGCTATACATGTTCCCGCGCCTCGATCCGAAGATTTATCCGATCAAGGACGATCAGCAGTTCATCCTCGATCTTCTGCTGGAAGAGCGCGTGCTGCTGGTTCAAGGCACCGGTTTCAACTGGAAGACGCCGGATCACTTCCGCGTCGTGTTCCTGCCGAACGTGGACGACCTCGCGGATTCGATCAACCGGATCGCGCGCTTCCTCGACGGTTATCGCAAACGCCACACAGCTTGAGATGGACGGCGCGCCCGGCGCGCGCCGCTGCCAGCCCCAGTTGCCTCAGTTTCTTTTTAATCACTTACTCGAAAACACACGCTGCATGGAACCGATCAAAGTTGGACTGCTGGGCTTCGGCACGGTAGGCAGCGGCACCTTCACGGTACTGCGCCGCAATCAGGAAGAAATCAAACGTCGCGCGGGCCGTGGCATCGAGATTACGCGCATTGCCGTGCGCAATCCCGCCAAAGCGACCGCGGCGCTCGGCAGCGAAGCCGGCACGGTGGCGCTGACCGATGACTTCAACGCGGTGGTCGACGACCCGTCGATCGATATCGTCGCGGAAATGATTGGCGGTACAGGCGTGGCACGCGACCTCGTCCTGCGCGCGATCAGGAACCGCAAGCATGTGGTCACCGCCAACAAGGCGCTGCTCGCGGTGCACGGCACGGAGATTTTCGAGGCGGCGCGCGCCAATGGCGTGATGGTGTCGTTCGAGGCGGCGGTGGCGGGCGGCATTCCGATCATCAAGGCGCTGCGCGAAGGGCTCACGGCCAATCGCATCCAGTACATTGCCGGCATCATCAACGGCACGACGAACTACATCCTCTCGGAGATGCGCGACCGCGGGCTCGACTTCGCGACCGCGTTGAAAGCCGCGCAGGAACTGGGTTACGCCGAAGCCGATCCGACCTTCGACATCGAAGGCGTGGACGCCGCTCACAAGGCGACGATCATGAGCGCGATCGCGTTCGGCGTGCCGGTGCAATTCGACAAGGCATACGTCGAAGGCATCAGCAAGCTGGCCGCCATCGACATCAAATACGCTGAAGAACTTGGCTACCGCATCAAGCTGCTCGGCATCTCGCGCCGCACGGATAAGGGCATCGAATTGCGCGTGCATCCCACGCTGATTCCGGAAAAACGCCTGCTGGCAAACGTGGAAGGCGCGATGAACGCGGTCGTCGTGCACGGCGACGCGGTGGGCTCCACGCTGTACTACGGCAAGGGCGCGGGCGCTGAGCCGACGGCCTCCGCCGTGGTGGCCGATCTGGTCGACGTGACGCGTCTGCACACGGCGGACCCGGAGCATCGCGTGCCGCATCTGGCGTTCCAGCCGGACAGCCTGTCGAGCACGCCGATCCTGCCGATCGACGACGTGACGAGCGGCTACTACCTGCGTCTGCGTGTAGCGGACGTGACTGGTGTGCTGGCCGACATCACGCGCATTCTGGCGGATCGGGGCATTTCGATCGACGCATTGCTGCAGAAGGAATCGGAGCAGGTCGACGCGAACGGCAAGGGCGAAACCGACATTATCCTGATTACGCACGAAACGGTTGAAAAGAACGTCAATGCGGCGATCAGGACGATCGAAGCGCTGAAGACCGTTGTCTCGCAAGTCACGAAGCTGCGCATGGAAGCGCTGAACTAGGCCGAACTATGAACTATCTCTCTACGCGCGGCGCCGGAGCCGGCGAGCGCCATACCTTTTCCGAGATTCTGCTGGGCGGCCTTGCCAAAGACGGCGGCCTGTACTTGCCGGCGGAATATCCGCGCGTCACGGCGGACGAACTGACGCGCTGGCGCACATTGCCGTACGCGGATCTCGCCTTCGAGATCCTGTCGAAATTCTGCGACGACATCCCCGCCGAAGACCTGCGCGCACTGACGCGCAAGACGTACACGGCTCAGACGTACTGCAACGTGCGCGACGACGAAAGCGCGGCGCAGATCACGCCGTTGAAGACGCTGGGCGTGGAGAACGGCGCGCCGCTGTCGCTGCTGGAACTGTCGAACGGGCCGACGCTGGCGTTCAAGGACATGGCGATGCAGTTGATCGGCAATCTGTTCGAGTACGCGCTGGCCAGGCATGGTGAGACGCTGAACATTCTGGGCGCGACCTCTGGCGACACGGGCAGCGCTGCGGAGTATGCAATGCGCGGCAAGAAGGGCATTAGCGTGTTCATGCTTTCCCCGCACAAGAAGATGAGCGCATTCCAGACGGCGCAGATGTACAGCCTGCAGGACCCGAACATTTTCAACATCGCGGTCGAGGGCGTATTCGACGACGCCCAGGACATCGTGAAGGCGGTTTCGAACGACCACGCGTTCAAGGCGAAGTACAAGATCGGCACTGTCAATTCGATCAACTGGGCGCGTGTGGTGGCGCAGGTCGTGTACTACTTCAAGGGCTACTTTGCCGCGACGAAGTCGAACGACGAGCGCGTTTCGTTCACGGTGCCGTCGGGCAATTTCGGCAATGTGTGCGCGGGCCACATCGCGCGCATGATGGGTTTGCCGATCGAGAAGCTGGTGGTTGCGACGAACGAGAACGACGTGCTCGACGAGTTCTTCCGCACGGGTATTTACCGTGTGCGCAAGGCGGCCGAGACGTACCACACGAGCAGCCCGAGCATGGACATTTCGAAGGCTTCGAACTTCGAGCGTTTCGTATTCGACCTGCTGGGCCGCGACCCGGCGCGCGTGCTGCAATTGTTCCGCGACGTTGAAGAGAAGGGTGGTTTCGACTTGGCGGCGAGCGGTGATTTTGCGCGCGTGAAGGAGTTTGGATTCGTATCGGGCCGCAGCAGCCACGAGGACCGCGTGGACGCGATCCGGGACGTTTTTGAGCGCTACGACACGATGATCGACACACACACGGCAGACGGCCTGAAGGTAGCGCGCGAGCATTTACAGGCGGGCATTCCGATGATCGTGCTGGAGACGGCGCAGCCGATCAAGTTTGGCGAAACGATCCGCGAGGCGTTGCTACGCGAACCGGAGCGCCCAGCCGCATTTTCGGGTCTGGAATCGCTACCGCAGCGATTCGAGGTATTGCCGGCGGACGCACAACGCGTAAAAGACTTCATCGCAGCAAACACCGGCAAGTAACAGCAGCAAGTAAAACCAGCGAGCATTGAGCGCGACGGAGTCGCGCTCAATGCGAAGCGAAAACCGACTTCAAGAAGTACCGCCACGGCGCGCGCAGCGCCGCCGGAGGTATGACGGCCTTGTCACTAACGCGGAATGTGCGGGAACACAGATTCCAGATGCACCACTACCGCGGCTGTGCGGGGGACCCGCTTAAGAATTAGCGGTTTGAGCCGCTTTCTTTTGCCTACTTTTCTTTGCGGCAGGCAAAGAAAAGTAGGTGCCGCCCCGCACAGGGGCAACACTAATAGACCACTACCAAAGCAAGGAAAGGCCAAAGGAAGCCAGCCGAAGTAAACACGCTCGCCGAAAGGCAAAAAAAAACCACCATAACCCCAGGCCGCCACCGCCGGCCCCTCCAACCGCTACAATATTCTTTTAACCCAGCGGCTTCGAGATCAGAAAGATGTCCACCCCAACGCCCCGCGCTCCGATGCTTTCCACTGCCGAAGCGTTGGCGACCTTGCTCAGCGCAGCGGCTCCAATCAGCGGCACCGAATCGATCCCCACGCTGGAAGCGCTCAACCGCGTGCTCTCAGCGGACGTCATCTCGCCGCTCGACGTCCCGCCGATGAACACCAGTTCAATGGACGGCTACGCGATCCGCACAGAGGATCTCACAACAGCGGATGGCAACCGCCGCTTGCCCATTTCGCAACGCATTCCGGCCGGCCACGCGCCTGAGCCGTTAAAGCCGGGCACGGCAGCCCGCATCTTCACAGGCGCCACCGTGCCGCCAGGCGCCGACGCCATCGTGATGCAGGAGCAAACCGAAACTGACGGCAGCGAAGTCACCTTGCTCCACAGTCCGGCGCCGGGCGAATGGATCACCGCCCAGGGCGCGGACATCCGCAACGGTTCGATCGTCCTGCCGGCGGGCACGCGCCTGACGCCGCAAGCGTTGGGACTCGCCGCCTCAGTCGGTTGCGCTGAGTTGCACGTGCGCCGCCGCGTGAAAGTCGCCGTATTCTTCACCGGCGACGAACTGACCATGCCAGGCGAGCCGCTCAAACCCGGCGCGATCTACAATTCGAACCGTTTCACGCTGCGCGGCCTGCTGGAAAACCTGGGCTGTGAGGTTACCGACTACGGCATCGTCCCCGACAAGCTCGACGCCACCCGCACAACGCTGCGCGAAGCCGCCCAGGCGCACGATCTGATCCTCACCTGCGGCGGCGTGTCGGTAGGCGAGGAGGATCACGTCAAGCCGGCAGTCGAGGCGGAAGGGCGTCTGTCTATGTGGCAGATCGCGATGAAGCCGGGCAAGCCGCTCGCGTTCGGCGCTGTGCGCCGGTCTGCCCAGCCGACGGACAAAGACGCCGGCGCGGCAGCATCGGCCGAAACCTTCTTCATTGGCCTGCCGGGCAATCCAGTCTCCAGTTTCGCGACCTTTTTGCTGTTCGTTCGCCCGTTTGTCCTGCTGCTTGCCGGCATGCGGACGGTGGCGCCGCGCGTGCTGTCGCTGCGCGCCGATTTCGCCCAGAAAAAGGCCGATCGCCGCAACGAATTCTTGCGGGCGCGCATCAATGCGGCTGGCGGTCTCGATCTGTTTCCGAATCAGAGTTCGGCGGTATTGACGTCGACGGTATGGGGCGACGGCCTGATCGACAATCCGCCGAACCATGCCATCAGTGTTGGCGAGACCGTGCGTTTCATCCCCTTTTCCGAATTGCTGAACTGAGGCCGGCAACCGCCGGCGGTGTCCCGATGAAGATTCAACTCCGATATTTTGCAAGCGTGCGCGAAGCACTCGAAACCGCCGACGAAACGGTCGATGTGCCTGACGGCATCGCGACCGTCGGCGACGTGCGCGGCTGGTTGCGCGCCCGCGGCGGAATCTGGGCCGACACCCTCGCTGAGGGCCGCGCGCTGCGCATGGCCTGCAATCACGTGATGACCGACGCCGGCACGCGCATCACCGAAAATTGCGAAGTCGCGTTCTTTCCGCCCGTCACCGGCGGTTGATCAGCACGGGTGAGCGCCAGAAACCGCGCTTGGCTGATCCGCTAAGCGTCACCCAGGTCTCGCCAAACCGCACAGGAGCCAGAAATGCCCGTTCGTGTCCAGACGGAAGACTTTGACCTCACCGCCGAGGTCGCCGCGTTGCGCGCGCGCAATCCGAAGATCGGCGCCGTAGCCTGCTTTGTCGGCACCGTGCGCGATCTGAACGACGGCAGCGCGGTCGAAGCCATGGAACTCGAACACTATCCGGGCATGACGGAGAAGTCGCTGGAAGCGATCGTGGTGAGCGCGCGCGAGCGTTGGCCGGGGATCGAGGTGCTGATCGTGCATCGCGTCGGCAAGCTTTATCCGCTTGACCAGATCGTGCTGGTGGCGACTACTGCCGCGCATCGGGGCGACGCCTTCGCGTCGTGTGAGTTCGTGATGGACTATCTGAAGACCCAGGCGCCGTTCTGGAAGAAAGAGAAAACCGAAGCAGGCGAGCGCTGGGTCGACGCCCGCGTCACCGACGACGCGGCGCTAGCCCGATGGGGCATCGAATCGGGTAACCAGGAAGCGGACTAACGGGACTGACGCCCGTGCTTTCCAGGCGCCTGCATCAATCGTCTTTGGTTTTCCCGATGATTCGCGCAGGAAACGGTTCACCGGGCGGCCGCGTCGAAACGGCTGCGGCATGTTCGTCGTCGTGCGGACGCCGCTTTGGCGCGACGCGCTCCAGCAACGCCTGTTGTTCCGCCGGAATCTTGTAATCCCAGCCGAAGCGGCTCAACTGCAAACTCTGCGCGATCCGCAGCGCCGGCTCCATGAAACGGACCGCTGCCGCCGGCTGATAGCGCGACTCCACCGTATCCAGAAACAGATACAGCCAGCGGCTGAAATGCTGTGGCTCGACGCCTTCGAGCGGCTGGTGCGCCTGCTGCACATTGCCGCGGTATTGCTTCGCGCCGAGCACGAGACTGCCCCAGAACGTGCACATTTTGGGTAAGTGGTCGTCCCAACGGCCCGCAAGCGTTGCATCGAACACGGGACCCAGCAGCGGATCGGCGCGCACCCGGTCGTAAAAGCCGTAGACGAGCTCGCGGACATTCGCTTCGGTAGGTTCGGCGGCGCGTTCAACAACCGGCGCGGCGGGGAATGACGGGTTCATGCAAATTCCAGCTCATGCGGTTAAGGTCAGGCGGTTATTTACTACGAATTGCCACGCGGTGCCACAGACTGTCAGGAATGACCTCAAACGCGTCGAAAGGAAAGGAAGTAGGCCACGAACAAGCCGCTTTTCGCATAAACGGTCTATGCAGGAAACGCTACCATTACTGCCGAGAGAACCAACACCGACTGTTCAGCGCACAATCATAAAATATGCGTAGCGCCTGCATCTTAAGGCGGAGCGGTGGCCACCGGCAACCCTTGCATCGACGCGGTTATCCCGAGGATCGCGACTTGCGCTTATCGTGACACCTGCACTTATGAGACTGACCGACTATACGGATTACTCATTGCGCGTCCTGCTGTATCTCACTGTCCGCGGCGATGGCTTATCGACCATCCAGGACATCTCGGACGCGTACGGGATCTCCAAAAACCATCTGATGAAGGTAGTTCAGCAACTCGGCGAACTGGGCTGGGTCGAGACCGTGCGCGGGCGCAATGGCGGCCTGCGTCTCGCCGAACGAACCAGCGCATTGACCGTGGGCGAGATCGTGCGAGCCACGGAAAGCGACTTTGCGCTGGTCAACTGCTTCCCGGATCAGCATGGCGAGCGCCGGGGCTGCGTGATTACACCGCACTGCCGTCTGCGTGGCGCGCTCGAAGCGGCACGCAACGCATTCCTCGCCGAACTCGACCGTCATACTATCGGCGAAGTTGCGGAACCGCGCGGACCGCTCGCGGCACTACTGGGCTTAGGCACGGTGATTCCAATCGTGCCGGCCGCGCCTGCCGGCGACGCGGCGCCGCTCACCTGAAAGCGGCCAGCAAGTTCTCGCGCGCCAAATGTCAAATAGTTGCTGCCGGTTGCAAAAAAGCGCTTGAAACCTGCGTAAAACGCCTCAATTTGGTGGTAATCGAAATTGGAGGTCTCTTGATGAGAATCGACAAACTTACCACTAAATTCCAGGAAGCACTGGCCGACGCGCAGAGTCTCGCGGTCGGTCACGACAATCAATACATCGAACCGGTGCATGTCCTGTCGGCGCTCGTTGCCCAGCAGGACGGCTCGGCACGTTCGCTGCTGTCGCGGGCGGGCGTGCACGTCCAGGCGCTGCAAACAGCGCTGGGCGACGCCATCACGCGCCTGCCGCAAGTGCAGGGCACCGACGGCAACGTTCAGATCGGCCGCGAGCTCACCGGCTTGCTGAACCAGGCGGACAAGGAAGCGCAAAAACTCAACGACACGTTCATCGCGAGCGAGATGTTCCTGCTCGCCGTCGCCGACGATAAAGGCGAGGCCGGCCGTCTCGCGCGTCAGCACGGCCTGTCGCGCAAGTCGCTGGAAAGCGCGATCGCGGCGGTGCGCGGCGGCTCGCAAGTGCATAGCCAGGACGCCGAAAGCCAGCGTGAAGCGCTGAAAAAGTACACCGTCGATCTGACCGAACGTGCGCGGGCGGGCAAGCTCGACCCCGTGATCGGCCGGGACGATGAAATCCGCCGTTCGATCCAGATCCTGCAGCGCCGCACCAAGAACAACCCAGTGCTGATCGGCGAGCCGGGCGTGGGTAAGACCGCGATCGTCGAAGGCCTGGCGCAGCGGATCGTCAACGGCGAAGTGCCGGAAACGCTCAAGGGCAAGCGCGTGTTGTCGCTGGACATGGCGGCGCTGCTGGCGGGCGCGAAATACCGCGGCGAGTTCGAAGAACGCCTGAAGGCCGTGCTGAACGACATCGCCAAGGACGAAGGCCAGACCATCGTCTTTATCGACGAAATCCATACGATGGTCGGCGCGGGCAAGGCTGAAGGCGCGATGGACGCGGGCAACATGCTCAAGCCGGCGCTCTCGCGTGGTGAGCTGCATTGCGTCGGCGCCACCACGCTCGACGAATACCGCAAGTACATCGAGAAGGACGCCGCGCTCGAACGCCGCTTCCAGAAGGTGCTGGTCGACGAGCCGTCGGTCGAGGCAACCATCGCGATCCTGCGCGGTTTGCAGGAGAAGTACGAACTGCATCACGGCGTCGATATCACCGACCCGGCGATCGTCGCCGCGGCCGAATTGTCGCATCGCTACATCACCGACCGTTTCCTGCCGGACAAGGCCATCGATCTGATCGACGAAGCCGCTTCGAAGATCAAGATGGAAATCGACTCGAAGCCGGAAGAGATGGACCGCCTGGACCGTCGTTTGATCCAGTTGAAGATCGAGCGCGAAGCCGTCAAGAAGGAAAAAGACGAAGCGTCGCAGAAGCGTCTGCAACTGATCGAAGAAGAAATCGAGCGGCTGGATCGTGAATATTCGGACCTCGAAGAAATCTGGACCGCGGAAAAAGCGGCGGTGCAGGGCAGCGCGCAACTGAAGGAAGACATCGAAAAAACGCGTGCGGAAATCACGCGCTTGCAGCGTGAAGGCAAGCTTGAGAAGGTCGCCGAGTTGCAGTACGGCAAGCTGCCGGGTCTCGAAGCGCAGTTGAAGGAAGTGACCAAGGCCGAAGCGAACGAGCAGAACAATCCGACCCGGCCGCGTTTGCTGCGCACCCAGGTGGGCGCGGAGGAAATCGCGGAAGTCGTGTCGCGTTCAACGGGTATTCCGGTGTCGCGCATGATGCAGGGCGAGCGCGAAAAGCTGCTGCAGATCGAAGAAAAACTGCACGACCGCGTGGTGGGCCAGGACGAAGCGATCAGCGCGGTGGCCGATGCGATCCGCCGTTCGCGTGCGGGCCTGTCCGATCCGAACCGTCCGTATGGCTCGTTCCTGTTCCTCGGGCCGACCGGCGTGGGTAAGACCGAGTTGTGCAAGGCGTTGGCTTCGTTCCTGTTCGATTCGGAAGATCATTTGATTCGTATCGACATGAGCGAATTCATGGAGAAGCACAGCGTCGCGCGTTTGATCGGCGCGCCGCCGGGCTACGTGGGCTATGAAGAAGGCGGTTACCTGACCGAAGCGGTACGCCGCAAGCCCTACAGCGTGATCCTGCTCGACGAAATCGAGAAGGCGCACCCGGATGTGTTCAACGTCCTGCTGCAGGTGCTCGACGATGGGCGGATGACCGATGGACAGGGCCGTACCGTGGACTTCAAGAACACGGTGATCGTGATGACGTCGAACCTCGGTTCGCAAGTGATTCAGGCGATGGTCGGCGAGCCGCAGGAAGCGGTGAAGGACGCGGTCTGGGAAGAGGTGAAGCTGCACTTCCGGCCCGAGTTCCTGAATCGGATCGACGACGTCGTGGTGTTCCATGCGCTCGACCGCTCGAACATCCAGTCGATTGCGCGGATTCAGTTGCAGCGTCTGCACGAACGGCTTGCCAAACTCGACATGCAACTGGTGGTGTCGGACGCGGCGCTGGAGCACGTCGGCAAGGTTGGCTACGATCCGCTGTTTGGGGCGCGGCCGTTGAAGCGCGCGATCCAGCAGGAGATCGAGAACCCGGTCGCCAAGCTGATTCTGGCCGGCAAGTTCGGTCCGAAGGACGTGATTCCGGTCGAGGTGGCAGACGGCCAACTGGTATTCGACCGCGTCGTGCACTAAGCACCGAACCGGGCGAAGCGCGCTCGGTTGCGCACGGAACGGCAGAGCTTGTGCCGTTCCGGCCAAAGCTGAAAAGCGGCAACGAAGTTACCTTCGTTGCCGCTTTTTTTTGCCTGTTTTTGTCTGCTATCCGGCTGTAGTAACAGGACGACGCTACTTACGCATTGCCCTTGCCGAACAGCGCCGACAGGCCGCCGAGCGCGCCCAGCACGGTCGTCGAATTCAGTTTGCCTTCGGCGGGGACTTCACCGTCGGGCGTCGCCGCGTTGACGACGTGCGGCAGAATCTGCGACAACAGGCCGGTGACCTGATCCGGTTGCACGCCGGCCTTTGCCGCGAGATTGGTAACGACGTCCGAACCAAGCACGCTGTGCAGTGCGTCGGGCGAGATCGCCTGGTTCTCGCCGTTGCTGACCCACGACGAAACGATATCGCCGAGGCCCTTTTCCTTGAAACTGTTGATCAGGCCGTTCAGGCCGCCCGGCTGATTGTTGACGAATTCCAGCGCGGCTGAAACGAGGGCTTGCTGGCCACCGCCTTCCGGCGACTTACCAACCAGGGAACCGATAGTGTCGAGTAGGCTCATGACGGTCTCTCTTGAATGCCAACCCGTGTTTGACGAGCCGGCGGGTGAAAACGCCGCGCGGTTGCGCGGCGCCGGTGGAAGGAGGGCGGACGGGAGCGGAGCGGCGTCTGGGTTTCACATGCGTACAGCCCATGTGAGCCGCGTGGCCGCCGTACTACCGTTGCTCTACCTTGGCTTACGCGCCGCCAGAGGCTGCCGCAGCCGATGCAGCCTTGCTCTTCTTCGCTTTCTTCTTCGAAGCCTTGGTACCTGACGCGTCGGCCGGCGCGCTGGCAGCCGCCGTCGTGGCCGGTGCGGAAGCCGCCGCATCGGCCGCCTTGCTCTTCTTCTTCGACTTCGAAGCCTTGGTGCCGGATGCCTCGGCAGGCGCAGCCGGTGCCGCTGATGTTGTTGTCGCGGCCGCGGTAGTTGCTGCTGGCGCGGCTTTGCTGCTGGCGGTGCTGCTGGACTTCGCGGCAGCCTTGGCGCCGGTAGGCGGCGTGGACGCGCCGTTCACGGTCAAGCCCGCCGCCTCGAGATTGCTCACCGATTTGGTGCCGAGGCCTTTGACCCGAGTGGCGAGATCATCGGCATCCTTGAAGGGGCCGTTCTTGGTGCGTTCGTCAATGATCGCTTTCGCATGTACCGGGCCGATACCCTTGACCGATTCGAGCGCCGCCTGATCGGCGGAATTTACTTCGACGGCCGCCGCAAATCCAGCCGACAGCGACAAAGCCAAAGCAAGGCAAAGCATCAAAAGCTTCTTCAGCATGGCAAGCACTCCATTGAGGGCAAAAAAGTTAGCCGCAAAGGGAAAACTCGGGACGACGCAGCCTGTTAGCAGGCGCTGCGCTTAAGCATAGAACAAATTGCGCGCCCTTATTTGCAAACGCCGACGATTTATACCGATCGATTCGTGACAAGTAAATCAGGCTGAACAATATTTAAAGATTTTGCCTAGCGATTGAGCTGTTATGCGTTTATCGATCAATGCGGTTCCCCATAAATAATGACACCACGGGATAAATGACAGCGCCTTCCACTTGACTTAGAGTGCACTCGAAGTCCTAACCTGAGTTCCGTCATGTCGAAAATGTCAAAAGCACTCACCATCGGCGAGGTCGCCGGGACGATCGGCGTCTCCACCCATACGCTGCGCTACTACGAACAGGCAGGCCTGATTCGGGCGGTCGGGCGTACCCAGGCGGGGCATCGCCTGTATTCGCCGGCCGATCTCGACTGGCTGCAGTTCGTGATGCGTCTGAAGGCGACCGGCATGCCGATCGCCGGGATGCAGGCGTTTGCGGCGTTGCGGGCGGAAGGTCAGCCTACGATGGGTGAGCGCCGTGATTTGCTGGTGGCGCATCGTGATGCGGTTTTGGCGCGGATCGCCGAGTTGCAGAGCAATCTCGGCGCGATCATCGACAAAATTGCGTACTACGAAGAAGCCGCCGGGCAGCAGCCCACTGCGAGTGCTTCGACACGACAGATCGACGAAACCCAATCGCTTTCGCATTCGGAAAAGGACTCACCATGGAATACGCACAAAACGATCGCTACACCCGAGGCTGGAACAAACTGAAGGAAATCGACGGTTCGACCGGCGAGCAGGTGATTGCCGCGCTGGCGCCGATCGCGCCGGATTTCGGACGCCTGCTGATCGAGTTCGGCTTCGGCGACATTTACAGCCGGCCGCAACTCGATCTGCGGGCGCGGGAAATCGCGACGATCGCATCGCTGGCGACGCTCGGATGCGCGCAGCCGCAGTTGAAGGTCCATATCGAGGCGGCCTTGAACGTCGGCTGCACTCGCGAGGAGATTGTCGAGGTGTTCATGCAGATGGCGCTCTACGCGGGTTTCCCGGCGGCGCTGAACGCGCTGTTTGCGGCGCGGGAGGTTTACGAGCGGCGTGATCAGGCGCTGGAGCAAGTGCAAGCGCAAGCGGCTTGAGACAAACGTTCGGGACGATAGAGCAGGGTGGACGGCTGCCGTACGCAGCCGTTTTTTACGGGGCTCAAGATGCAACTAACGGTCAGGTATCGCAAGCATTTTGGACAGCAGGCCGCCGGTACGGCCCGGAAACCCGGCTTGCATAAAGGGGGCTTCGACAGTCAGGTACGCTGAGTTTTGCAATCCGGTCGAGCAAAACCGTCAATCCGATTGAGCCAGGCCGTCGACCCGATCGAACGCAACGAGCCCCCGTCAAGCCGCCGGATCTACCCTGACCACCGCCTCGGCGTGCAAATACCGCTTGCTCACGCCACGCCAGTACAACAGCAGACCCACCCCGGCAATTGCCAGGCTCAGCGTATTGGCGACCCAGAAGCCGCGCGCGCCGGTCAGCCATTGCGGCGTGGTGCCGGAGACATCGAAGCCAAGCAGATAGCCGCCGCCTAGCCCGACCCCCCAGAGCGCAACCGCATAGATGACGGTCGGTACGACCGCCACCTTGTACGCGCGCAGCACGAAGGCGGTGGTGATCTGCAGCGCATCGAACAGGTGATAGCACACTACGATCAGGACCAGCGGCATCGCCGCCGCCGCGACCTGTGCATCCGGCGTATAGCCTTCGATCACATACGGCCGCAGTACCAGCACGATCGCGCCGTAGCAGCAGGCGATCGCCACCGCCATCATGATGCCGTGCCGCGACAGCGTGCGCGCCGCTTCCGGGCGATGCGCGCCGAGCGCCTGGGCGACCAGCGTCGATGAAGCGATCCCGATCGACAGTGGTGTCATGTAGAGCACCGCGCCGATGTTGCCGGCGATCTGGTGTCCGGCGAGCGTAGTCGTGCCGAAGCGCGCAATGAAAAGCGCCATGAAGGTGTACGAGGTGACTTCGATCAGATACGACAGCCCCATCGGAATGCCCAGCCGCAACTGTGCCGCCTGCCGGCGCCAGACCGGCCAGCAGAAATGCGCAAAGATCTCGAACGGCTTGAACACGTAGACGCGTGTCAGCAGCAGCATCCCGACTACGGCCAGTCCCCAGTTGATCGTGGTGCTGGCCAGCGCGCAACCGGGGCCGCCGAGCGCCGGCACGCCGAATCCGCCAAAGATGAACCACGTGTTGAGCGGAAACTTGAGCAACAGTGCGCCGATCTGCAGGATCATCACGAGCCGCGGTTTGCCGACCGCATTGCTGATCGAGCTATAGACGCGAAACGCGAGGCCGGCCGGCAAGCCGAACGCCAGAATCCGCAGGTAGGCGACTGTGCGCTCATGCAGCGCTTCGGGCACCCGCGCGAGTTCCAGTAGCCGCCCCGGAAAATAGAGAATCAGAAAGCCGATCACGGTCAATGCGAGCGCGAGCCACAAGGCCTGGCGCACTTCTTCGCCGATCTCGACGTAGCGGCGCGCGCCGTAGAGTTGCGCGGTGATCGGCTGCAGCGCGGTCAGGATGCCGGTCAGCCCGATGTAGACGGAAATGTAGATCGACGAGCCGAGGCCGAGCGCGGCGAGATCGACGGCCGAATAGCGGCCGACCATCGCCGTGTCGATCACGCCGAACGCGATGATCGCCAGTTGGCCGATCAGCACGGGCCATGCGAGCCCGGCGATTTTCCGTACGTCGGCGAGCATGATCAGTCCGGCTTCTTGTGCCAACTGCGGCGTTTGACGACCGGCGACTTCGGACGGTCGATCCGCACATACAGGCGGAAGCGTTCGTCGCGGTCGGCCACCCGGCGGCCTTCCCACACCAGCTTCCAGATGAAGTCCGACATCGCGCTCGGGTCGCCGAAATCCTGGGTGTCCTGACGCAGGATCACGTCGCAGTCCTGGTTGAACGAGAAATGCATATCGCCGAAATAGGCGAAGGTCGCGATCTGCGCATTGCCGAGGCGCACCGGCGAGATGCAGGTGTAGTCTTCCGGCAGGTGGCTTGCGATCTGTTCGGCGACGTCTTTATACGTGCGGCTGTAGTTGACGACCGGCAGCCACAGCGTCATCAGCAGCACCCACATCAGCGTTGTGCCGGCGCTCGAGAGCACCACGCTGCGCCACAGGACTTTCGGATGACGGGCCAGACGCCATTGCACCAGAACGAACCAGCAAATCGTCACGGCCACCGCGCACACGAACGACAGGACCTTGAACTGCGGCGCAAAACCCGGCGCGAGACGCGCGAGGTTGCGTGCGAGCGGATGCGGGAAGCCGGTCAACCCGGCGATGTACACCAGCCAGACGAAGCTGCCGAGGATCGTGAAACTCAGCAGCGCGAACCAGTCGATCGCATTGATCGCACCGCGTTTGAGGGTAGGCAGCGCGAACGTGGCAAGCACCGCGAGCGGCGGCAGCAACAGCATGTAAAGCCGGTTCGACTGGTGGCTCTGCAGCACGACCAGCACGAGCATCGGCCCGATCACCGACAGCGGAATCGCGACGTGCGGCGCGCGCCGCAGGCCCGACCAGCTGAACCACGCCCAGAGCGCCAGCGGCCAGGCCGGCCAGGTGAAGAGTGGCAGGTTCTTGAGGGCGTAGCCGGCCACCGAGCCCGGCGGCCCGGCGAATGACGACAGGCTGACGTGCACCCACTGGTTCAGGTACCAGACAGCGTCGTCGGGAAACGCGGCGATGGCGGCGATCGGCCACGCAACCGAGAGCACTAGCGCGACCGGCAAACCGGCCAGCAGCAGCCAGCGCGAACGCGCTTCGCGCACGATCAAGGCCATCGCCAGGGTGCCGAGCAACAGTGCGCCGACCAGCACCGGGCTGCTGGCGAGCGCCACGAGGCCGATCGCGAGGCCCCAGATCAGCGCGCCCTGGATCGGCTTGTCGATCATCCGCACGAGCCCATAGACGAGCATGGCGATGCCGAAGAACTGCGCCAACTGCGGCGTGGTCTCGTGGCCGCGTTCGGCAAGGCCGAAACAGGCGAGCAGGATCAGCAGCGCGCCATCGGCAAGGGTGCGGCCGTAGTCGCGCGGTTCCGGCTCGCCGCCAAACGCGTATTTGAACGGCTGCACTTCGGCGCGCCGGCCGAGCAGGTAGGCCGCATACCAGACGAATGCGCAAGCCGCGCAAAACAGCAGGCCGGTAAACACGCGCGACGCATTGCTCGCATCGACCCAAGGCGCGAGCGCGCGGATCGCGCTGGCGCCGAGCCAGTAACCGAGCGGGCCGTCTTCGGTCATGTACTTGCCGACCAGATTCGGCAGCAGCCAGTCGTGCGCGCTGCCGTTGGCCATCGTCCACATGACGCCGAAGCCGGCTGCGTCCTCGTTCTTCCACGGATCCCGGCCGAACAGACCGAAAAAGGCGTAGACGATACAGATGGTCAGCAGCAGCCAGCGCGGCAACGCACTGGTCGCGGAGGCAGTGAGGCGAACGACAGGTCTCATGCGGTGTGTGGATATTGGATAAGCGGTGCAGCCGGGACCGGACGCGGTGTCCGGCGGGAATGGCCGGTTTGGAGCATCCGGCATTGTAGTCGTGCCGTGCGATGCGCGTCACGGCCGGTAACGGCTCGCAACGTGAACGGGGTATGTGTGACGCCGTGCCGCGATGGGCGGCGCTTCGCCGGGAGACGACTTATCTCCATGCGTCCGGAATAGGGTGACAAAAAAGGGCAGCTTGCGCTGCCCTTTTGTGCTGCTGCTTCGTTGCGGGCCAAGGCCGGCGACGAATCGCGTATTACTTCGCTGCTGCCTTGCCGGTAGCGCGCGTGCCGAACTTCTTGTTGAACTTCTCGACGCGGCCAGCCGTGTCCATGATCTTTTGTTGGCCGGTGTAGAACGGATGCGATTCCGACGACACTTCGATCTTGGCGAGCGGGTACGTCTTGCCGTTGAATTCGGCAGTTTCACGCGTCTGGATGGTCGAGCGCGTCACAAACTTGAAGTCGATCGACATGTCGACGAACAGGACTTCGCGGTAATCCGGGTGAATGCCTTCTTTCATGGTCTTTCCTTTAATCTGGCGGTAGCCAACCCGCGAGCAGCCGCGATGTACGCGGACAGCATCTAGGCGCGAGCCACTTGCCTATGGTCGAAAAACGGCGATTATGCCAGAAAATCAGTCGCTTGAGGATCTTTCCGCGACCTTTTTCGCGGTGATTTGCGTCGATTTCTCCGTTTTCCGGCTCACTCATTTCCGTGCGCGTGTCGGGCGGCATCCCTTGTGCGGCGGGCGTCAGGCCGGAGCGAACGCCAGTCCGACCCGCGCGGGGTCCTGGCGGTAATACCGCGCCAGCAAGCGGTATAGCTCGGGATATTCGGCCTCGAAGGCTTGCGGTTGGACGAACAGAGCCTCGCTGCAAACGGCAAAAAATTCCGATGGATGGTCCGCCGCGTACGGATCGATTAGCGAATCACGCTCGAAACGGGCCCAGCGCCTGTCCGGCACCGCGTCCACTTTCGCACAGAAATGGTCGTAGGCGTGGTCGAAAATGTCGGCCCAGGCCCGTGAATCGAGCGGCGCATGCCAGCGGCGCGTGAGCGGCGGATGGCCGTCCGCCTCGCCGTTCAGCATGTCGATCTTGTGCGCGAATTCGTGAATCACGACGTTGTAAGCGTCGGTGCCATCGGTCATCTGCGCGTCTTCCCACGACAACACCACCGGGCCGCCTTCCCACGCTTCGCCACTCGCGTCCTGCTCGACCTCGTGCACTACGCCGTCTTCGTCCTCGACCGTCTTGCGGATCACGAACTCGCCCGGATAAACGATCACGCCGACCCAGCCGCGATACAGATCTAGGCTCAGATTCAGCACCGGCAAACACGCTTGCGCGGCGATCGCTACAGTCATGGCGTCGGTCAGTTCGAGATCGTGAGCGGTTGAAAATTCCTTTTGCGCGATGAACAGGCTGGTCAGCTCGCGCAGGCGCAAGCGATCCGGCGCTTCGAGATGGGCGAGGAACGGCAGGCCGTCGAGCGTGGCCTGCCAGAGGCTGTCCTCGATCGCGTAGTCGCGCAGCGCGCGGTCGCGGCGGCGCGTGTCGAACCATTGCGTGAGTTTCGAGAGCATGGCCTGATGCAACCCTTAGTCGATCTGTTTTTGCCACGCGGCGAAAATGCCGCCGCATATTGCAATGCCAATCAGAAAGTAGAAGCCGTCCAGTGACGTCAGGAAGCTGGCTTGCTGCGCGACCGTCCGGCTGATGTCCACCAGAGCAAGCGAATGCGCTTCGGACGGCGAGCGCCCGGCGGCGCTGAAGCCGCGGGTCAGCGCCGCGAGCGAATTCTGAAACACTGGATTGTACGGATTCACGAACTCCGCGAGACGGGCCTGATGCAGTGCCTGCCGATGCTGTTCGACGATGATCACCGAGGCGGTCGCGAACGAGATCGTCAGTTGCCGCACGATGTTTTTCAGCCGGTAGCCGTGCGTGAACTCTTCGATAGCGAAGATTCTAAACGTCAGATTGGCGACCGGCAGCACAATGAACAGCAAGAGCAGGCCGCGCAACAGCATGGGCACGATTAACGCGGACTGATCCACACCGGGCGACATGCGCGTCATCCATGCCGCGGCAAATGCGGCCACCGCGAAGCCCGGCACGATGACCCACTTCTTGCGCGGCAGGAGCTTCGCGTAACGCAGGTAGACGGACAGCGCGCTCGCCGAGATCAGCGACGTCACACCGACTAGCCGCCCGGCGTTCTCGACCGGATAGCCAAGCCCGCCCTCGAGAAAGCGCGACGTCAGATAGCTGAACACGGTCGAGATGTAGTAGTAGAACATGTACAGCACGATCCCGACCTGAAACACCTTTTCGCGCAGCGCATGCAGACGCACTAGCGGCGCCGGATGGTGCCATTGCTGGTACGCGAACCAGCCCAGCGCGCCGATGCCCGCGACTGTCAGCAGAATCAGCCCGGGCGAGGCGCTGAACAACTGGAACCGCACCTGTTGCATGACGATTTGCAGCGCGCCTTGCGCGAACGCGAAGATCAGGTAAGGCCAGAAGTGCGCCGTGCCGCGCTCCTCCGGCAAGCGGTTGCCGGTGTCGGGCAGCGCGAGCAGGGCGAGGATGGCAAACAGCACACCTGCCGGCGCGGTGCAGGCGAACAGCGCGCGCCAATCGAAATGCGCGACCAGTTGGCCGCCGATCAGCGGCGCGAGCGCACTGCTCAGGACGATCAGCACCAGGAAGGCGCGGGTTGCCGCGGGCCGCTGCTGCGGCGTAAAGCTCATCTGGATCAGAATGCGGCAAGTGCCCATCATCGGGCCGATGAAGTAGCCCTGAAATCCGCGCGCGAACGCGAGCTCGATGGACGACTCGCACAACGTGGCGGCGATCGCGCCAGCCGAATAGAGCAGCATGCAGCCGGCCACGTAGCGCCGGTAACCGAAGCGCTCGACCCACCATTGCTGCTGCAGGATGCCGAGCACGGCTGCCACCGCATAGGCGCTCGACGCCCACACTAGTTCGTCCGGCGACGCGTTGATGCCGCCCGCGATGTAGCTGGTGAAAAACGAAAAAATCGCGTTGTCGAAGTAGTCGAGGCCGGTAACGACGGCCAGCACCCATGGGAAAAAGTCGCCGCGCAGTTTTGCCGCGCTAAACAGCGGTACGCGGGGCGAGGTCACGCTCATGTGGGCTCGCCCGACTTTTTCGGGCGTCTGGCGCGCGCTGTGTTGTCAGCTTTGGCGAGTGCCTTGCGGCGCTGTTCCAGCAGCGCGTCCGCGTTCTCGCCGGCGAGGCGCCGTTCGAGATAGTCGAGGTCCGGACTCAGTTCGGCGCGCAGCTTCTGTGCTTCCTTGAGTTCGCGGCGCATCGTTTCGATGCGGGCATCGAGTGCCTGGACCTGGTCTGAAATCGCGTCGCGAATCTGCTGCAGCGATTCGGTGGAATAGCGATGACCGCCTTCGACCGGCTCGAGCGGGCGCTTGAGCATTTCGGTGATGCTGTGCAGGGAAAAACCGAGCGAGCGCAGCCGCAGAATGCGTCCGAAGCGCTTCAGGTCTTCCTCGTCATAAAGGCGGTAGCGGCCTTCGCTGCGGGTAGGCGCGACGAGACCGCGTTCCTCGTAATACTTCAGCGTGCGCGGCGTGACGCCGAGGCGTTCGGCGGCGTCGCGCACGGTGAGCAGGGCGGGTGAATCCTTCGACATAAGGCAGCGCGGGCATGACTGAAGCGTGCATTGTACTGCAACGTGTACGTTCACGTACATGTTGCCATGCTTCGTTGCACATCATTGGGATGGAATCCTGCGGGCGAAAAAAAGCCGCTCGTTGTGGCGAGCGGCTTTTTTATGCAGTGCAGCGGGTGCGGCTGTTTCGGCGTGAGGCCTTAGCTGCCGCCGCCGCGACGCATCATGTCGAAGAATTCGGAGTTGCTCTTCGTTTGGCGAATCTTGTCGAGCAGGAATTCCATCGACTCGACTTCGTCCATGTCGTGAATGAACTTGCGCAGCACCCAGATCTTTTGCAGCACTTCGGGCTTGATCAGCAGTTCTTCACGGCGCGTGCCGGACTTGTTCAGGTTGATCGACGGATAGACGCGCTTTTCAGCAAGGCGGCGTTCCAGGTGCACTTCCATGTTGCCGGTGCCCTTGAACTCTTCGTAGATCACGTCGTCCATGCGGCTGCCGGTTTCGATCAGCGCTGTGCCGATGATGGTCAGCGAACCGCCTTCCTCGATATTGCGCGCCGCGCCGAAGAAACGCTTCGGGCGTTGCAGCGCGTTCGCGTCGACACCACCCGTCAGCACCTTGCCCGAGGCCGGCACGACAGTGTTGTAAGCACGCGCGAGACGCGTGATCGAGTCGAGCAGAATCACCACGTCGTTCTTCATTTCGACGAGGCGCTTGGCTTTCTCGATCACCATTTCGGCGACCTGCACGTGACG
Organism: Paraburkholderia sp. BGA-UO-ETr-F12; assembly: GCF_059567945.1. Classification (NCBI taxonomy): domain Bacteria; kingdom Pseudomonadati; phylum Pseudomonadota; class Betaproteobacteria; order Burkholderiales; family Burkholderiaceae; genus Paraburkholderia; species Paraburkholderia sp. BGA-UO-ETr-F12. The sequence continues at coordinate 59,116 of NZ_JCAQOZ010000019.1, forward strand.
CGCGGCCGGCTCGTCGAACGTGGAGGCGATCACTTCGCCGGCCACCGAACGCTGCATTTCGGTCACTTCTTCCGGGCGTTCGTCGATCAACAGCACGAACAGTACGACATCCGGGTGGTTTTGCTTGATGGCGTGTGCGATGTGCTGCAGCATCACCGTCTTACCGGATTTCGGCGATGCCACCAGCAGGCCGCGCTGGCCCTTGCCGATCGGCGCGATCATGTCGATGATGCGGCCCGTGACGTTTTCCTCGCCACGCATTTCACGTTCGAGCAGCAGCACCTTGTTCGGGTGCAGCGGCGTCAGGTTTTCGAACATGATCTTGTGCTTCGAGGCTTCCGGCGGCTGGCCGTTGACCTTGTCCACCTTCACCAGCGCGAAATAGCGTTCGCCGTCTTTCGGCGTACGCACTTCGCCTTCGATCGTGTCGCCCGTGTGCAGGTTGAAGCGGCGGATTTGCGACGGGCTGATGTAAATATCGTCCGTGCTGGCTAGATACGAGGTTTCCGGCGAACGCAGGAAGCCGAAGCCGTCCGGCAGCACTTCGAGCGTGCCGTCGCCGAAGATCGTGTCGCCCGTCTTGGCTCGTTTTTTTAGAATGGCAAACATCAATTCCTGCTTGCGCAGGCGGTTTGCACTTTCGATCTCGAGGCCATTGGCCATCTCGATCAATTCGGACACGTGCAGAGTCTTAAGCTCGGATAAATGCATACGGAGAACCCGCAGGAGAAGGTGCGACGAAATGAAATCTGGGAGGAGAGTGAGCGGAACCGCTCAAGGACTTACACGTCTTTTCGACGTTTTGCGGATTCTAGCATAGCACACGCCGAATTTCGCCAGTGCGATGGCGTGGCATCTTTCTTATCAGGCGTGTTGTCGCGGGACAACACGCCTGGGATCGCGCGCCTGAAAGTCCGAAGGACCTCCGGCGCGCCGATGCATTGCTTCTTTACAGGTTGCCGTCGAGGAATGCGGTGAGTTGCGACTTCGACAGCGCGCCGACTTTCTGCGCGGCGACAGCGCCGTTCTTGAAGAGCAGCAGCGTGGGAATACCGCGCACGCCGAACTTGGCCGGCGTCGATTGATGTTCGTCGACGTTGATCTTGGCGATTTGCAGGCGATCGGCGTAATCCTTGGCGACTTCGTCGAGGATCGGCGCGATCATCTTGCACGGACCGCACCATTCAGCCCAGAAATCGAGCAGCACGGGTTTATCGGATTTCACGACGTCCTGTTCGAACGATGCGTCGCTAATATGCTTGATTGATTCGCTCATTGTATGAATACCTCTATCGGTTCGAGGCCCGCCTGAATTGCTCGCCACGATACGTCAAAATCTAGGGAAACTTCCGTTCGCTTTGCCGCAAGCGGGAGCTTGCCGACACCTGCCTGAAAAAGTCGAAAGACCATTCCTGGAATGTGCGGAAAGCTCGCGTTTGCGGGTCATCCAAATGGCAGTTTAGCTTAATTCGCTATGCGTTGCCGGTGGTGATAGTACTCATCAAAGGCAGTGGGGCCCGTGACTGCCGGTGAAGTGCCACTCCGTTTTAACAACCGCGACGCTGCATATCTGGTGGCGGGCGCCGCAAACTCAAGTACCCGGCACCCGTATCCCGGGGTCCTGCACTATATGGTGCGAAGCTCCCTATTCAGCGCGCCGATGTCGGTTTGTTCGTATTTACAGTCGCGCGGCGGCCCGAGCGATGATAGAATGTTTCGTGACGGGCCTCCTCGCATGGAGGGATGGTCAACCTGGTCAGGTCGGGAACGAAGCAGCCACAGCCGTTTTCCACCAGTGCCGAGGGTCAGGCTCGTCACCTTCCTCTTTCTGTTTTCTTCTGTCGTACCTCCACCGCGCTTGTTTTACTCTTGCCGCTGTCGCCCAGACGCTGCATTGGCGTTTCTCGCGCACTTCATCTATTTTTTTCTATCGGTCCGTTAGCCTGTTTCAATGAAGCGGCAACATGCGTTCGCGCGCCGTCTCGATTCGGTTTTGCGCGCCATCGTTACTGATACAATTTCCGGATGACCTATCAAGTTCTCGCACGCAAATGGCGGCCGAAGGATTTCGCTTCGCTCGTCGGACAGGAGCACGTGGTGCGCGCGCTCACGCACGCGCTCGACGGTGGCCGTCTGCACCATGCCTATCTGTTTACCGGCACCCGCGGCGTCGGTAAAACCACGCTGTCGCGCATCTTCGCCAAGGCGTTGAATTGCGAAACCGGCGTGACTTCCACGCCGTGCGGCGTGTGCCGCGCGTGCCGGGAGATCGACGAAGGTCGCTTTGTCGATTATGTGGAGATGGACGCGGCGAGTAACCGCGGGGTCGACGAAATGGCGGCGCTGCTGGAGCGCGCGGTTTACGCGCCGGTCGATGCGCGCTTCAAGGTCTACATGATCGACGAAGTGCACATGCTGACCAACCACGCGTTCAACGCGATGTTGAAGACGCTGGAAGAACCGCCTTCGCATGTCAAATTCATTCTTGCCACCACCGATCCGCAGAAGATTCCGGTCACGGTGCTGTCACGCTGTCTGCAGTTCAATCTGAAGCAGATGCCGGCTGGGCACATCGTCTCGCATCTCGAGCACATTCTCGGCGAAGAGAAGGTGCCGTACGACGCCCAGGCGTTGCGTCTGCTCGCACGCGCGGCCGACGGCTCGATGCGCGACGCGCTCTCGCTGACTGACCAGGCGATCGCCTATTCGGCCAATCAGGTGAATGAAGAGGCGGTGCGCGGCATGCTCGGCGCACTCGATCAAAGCTATCTGATTCGCCTGCTAGACGCGCTGGCCGATGGCGACGGCGCCGCCGTGCTGGCAGTCGCGGACGAGATGGCGTTGCGCAGCCTGTCGTTTTCGACGGCGTTGCAGGACCTCGCGAGCTTGCTGCACCGAATCGCATGGGCGCAGTTCGCGCCGTCGTCGGTGTTGGACGAATGGCCGGAAGCGGGCGATTTGCGCCGCTTTGCCGAAGCGTTGAGCGCCGAGCAGGTGCAACTGTTTTATCAGATTGCGACCATCGGCCGAAGCGAACTGGGTCTCGCGCCTGACGAATACGCCGGTTTCACCATGACACTGCTGCGTATGCTTGCGTTCGAGCCGGCGCCCACCGGTGGCGGCGGCGGTGCGGCTTCCGCGCGTCCGGCAGGGCCGGCGGGGGCGGGTGGTGCGAAGCGCGCCGGCGCGCCGGCGGTCGCCGCGCAGCAGCCGGCGGCGCGGGCGATCGAAGCAGCCCCCGCGGCGCCGGTACGCTCCGCGAATCCAGTGGCAAACGCGAAGCCTTCGACGCCGGATTCGCAACACCCGGCGTCTGCGGGGGCGGTTGGAAATACTGACGTGCCGAAAGCCGCTATCGCTGAAGCGGTAAGCGTTTCTGTGTCCGCGCCAGCTTCCGTCGAAGCTGCCGCCCCTTCCGGGTCCGCATCAGTTTCCGACGAAGCGGCTGCCCCTTTCGTGCCCGCACCGGCTTCGGACGAAGCGGCTGCCCCATCCGTGCTCGCACCAGCTTCCGACGAAGCGGCAGCTCCCTCCGGGTCCGTAACTGCGATTACCTCTGGCGAAGCGAACCCGGCGCCTGTGGCTGCGGCCGCTATTGCCGCGCCGGCTTTGGCTCCGTGGCAGGAAGAACCGCCCGTCGAGCGGGATGAGAGTGTGTCGGCGTCTCCCGCATTGACGCGGGCGAGCGCGCCTCCTGCGGCCGCGCTGCTCGAAACAACGCCCCCCGCGTCGGCAGCCGACGCATCTGAAACGATCGAGACCACAAAAGTGGCGGCTGCACGCGCCGTGGCGCCGTGGGACGACGTGCCCACCGAGCCGTCCCCGAACGAACCAGCCGCCGCAACCGCTCCTGAGAACTCGTCGCCCGCATCGTCATTCAGTGCTCCGGCTGCAGCTGCTTCTGCACGGGCGGAAGAAGCCGCGTCCGCGACGGCGTCGCAAGCGTCGCCGCCTGCGGCCGACATTCCGCCGCGCCGTGCCGGCGGTGCGAGCGACGCGCTCAATGTCTTGCGTAGCGCCGGTCTGAAAGTATCGTCGGACCGTGGCCGCACGACGGCGGCAACCGCCGCCAAGCCTGCTGCCGCGCCGGTCACACCGAAGCCTGCCGCACCGCGCGTGGTCGTCAATGTGCCGACGCCCGGTGCCCCGCGCCGCGCGCCGCAACAGGACGCCGCGCCGGCAGCGCGTGCACCGTCCCCGCAGCCTCAGGAGTCAGGTGGCTCGTCGGGCGCGCCGTGGGACGACATGCCGCCCGATGAATACATGCCGCTCACCGCAGCGGACGAGGGCTATTACGGCCTGCCGGACGACAACTATGTGCCGGTGTTCGACAGTGGTCCCGACGATGTCCGCGTGAACGCCGCGCCCGCGCCGACACCCGCGCCGGCGGTCGACAGGCGGCCCTTGCCGCCCGCCGTGCCGCTCGACCCGCTGGGTTTTCAGGGCGACTGGCCCGCGCTCGCCGTCGATCTGCCGCTCAAGGGCATCGCGTATCAACTCGCGTTCAACAGCGAATTGATGGCGCTCGAAGGCAACACGCTCAAACTGAACGTGCCGGTGCCGCAGTACGCTGAGGCTTCGCAGGTAGCTAAACTGAAAGCCGCGCTCGCCGACAAGCTCGGCCAGAACGTCGACGTGCTGGTCGAGGTCGGCCCGGCGCGCCGCACGGCAGCCGCGCACGACGCCGCGATGCGGGCCCAGCGCCAGCAGGAAGCCGAGCGCGAAATCGGCGCCGATCCGTTCGTGCAGTCGCTGATCCGCGAATTCGGCGCGAGCATCGTTCCCGGCTCGATTCGCCCGATCACCCAGGACTCCGGCCCGAACGGCACGCCGTCCGTCCACTGATTCGCCGCGCCCCCGTGGCGCACCCGCTTTCCGGATTTCACGCTATCAAGAAGGAGCATATCCATGATGAAAGGCCAACTCGCCGGGCTGATGAAGCAGGCCCAGCAGATGCAGGAAAACATGAAGAAGATGCAGGAGCAGCTTGCATTGATCGAAGTCGAAGGGCAGTCGGGCGCCGGTCTCGTCAAGGTGACGATGACCTGCAAGAACGACGTGCGCCGCGTGTCGATCGATCCGAGTCTGCTTGCCGACGACAAGGACATGCTGGAAGACCTGGTCGCCGCTGCATTCAACGACGCCGTGCGTAAGGCCGAGGCCACCGCTCAGGAAAAGATGGGCGGCATGACTTCGGGTCTGCCGCTGCCGCCGGGTTTCAAGCTGCCGTTCTGAGCGGCGTCGCTGCAAGAATGGACTCACGCTGCCGCTTTGGCCGCGGCGTGAGTTGAATACCCGGCAACACCCACTTCGACACCGCCGATCCGCATGAAACAACCTTCCGCCCTGTCGGCGCTCGTCGAAGCGCTGCGCGCGCTGCCCGGAGTCGGGCCCAAATCCGCGCAACGCATGGCGTACCACCTGATGCAGCACGACCGCGACGGCGCCGAAAAACTCGGGCGCTCGTTGCTGTTCGCGACTGAACATCTGCAGCACTGCGAGAAGTGCAACACCTTTACCGAAGCGCAGATCTGCGAGGTCTGCCTTGACGAGGAGCGCGATCCGACGTTGTTGTGCGTCGTCGAGACGCCCGCCGACCAGATCATGCTCGAGCAGACCATGACCTATCGCGGCCTCTACTTCGTGCTGATGGGCCGCCTCAGTCCGCTCGACGGCATCGGTCCGAAGGAGATCCATTTCGATCGGCTGGTCAAGCGCGCATCGGATGGCATCGTCACCGAAGTCGTGCTCGCGACCAATTTCACCAATGAAGGCGAGGCCACCGCGCATTACCTCGGGCAGACGCTCAAGGCGCGCGGTCTTGCCGTTACGCGCCTCGCGCGCGGCGTGCCGGTGGGCGGTGAACTCGAGTATGTGGACGCCGGCACCATCGCCCGCGCGATGCTCGACCGGCGTTCGATGTAGCGCGGCCAACCGCGGCAGCGCCACGTCTCGCGGCGCCCGCAACGTCCGGGCGAAATCGTGTGAGATCGATCCGCCAAGGCCGTGTCCGGACGAGAACAGACCACAGAGGAGACCTATGAGCGTCAACCCCGATCCCAGCGCCACTGCCGCGCCCAAAGGCCCGCTTGCCGGCGTCAAGGTGCTCGAACTCGGCACGCTGATCGCCGGCCCGTTCGCTGCGCGCTTTCTCGGCGAGTTCGGCGCCGACGTCATCAAGATCGAAGATCCCAAAGGCGGCGATCCGCTGCGCAAATGGCGCAAGCTCTATCCTGAAGTCGGCGGCACGTCGCTATGGTGGGCGGTTCAGGCGCGCAACAAGAAATCCGTGACGATCAATCTGAAAGCCGAAGAGGGCAAGGAGATCGTGCGGCGTCTGGCGAAAGAAGCCGATATCGTCGTCGAAAATTTCCGGCCGGGTTTGCTCGAAAAACTCGGCCTCGGTTATGACGTCCTGTCCGCGGAGAACCCCGGGCTCGTAATGGTGCGTCTGTCCGGCTACGGCCAGACCGGGCCGTATCGCGACCGGCCGGGATTCGGCGCGATCGCCGAATCGATGGGCGGCTTGCGCCACATCACCGGCTATCCGGATTTGCCGCCGCCGCGTATCGGCATTTCAATCGGCGATTCGATTGCCGCACTGCATGGCGTAATCGGTGCGTTGATGGCGCTGCATCACAAACAGGTGAACGGCGGCAAAGGGCAGGTGGTCGACGTCGCGCTGTACGAAGCGGTCTTCAACATGATGGAAAGCGTGGTGCCGGAGTACGGCGTGTACGGCATGGTGCGCGAGCGCACCGGTGCGTCGCTGCCGGGCATCGTGCCGTCGAACACGTATCCTTGCCGCGACGGCAGCATTGTCATTGGCGGCAATAGCGACCCGATCTTCAAACGCTTGATGGTCGCGATCGAACGCGCAGATCTGGCGAACGATCCCGGTTTGGCGCACAACGACGGCCGCGTGCCACGCACCCAGGAGATCGACGGGGCGATTGCCGCATGGCTCGCCACGCGCACCATCGACGAAGCGCTCGCCGTGCTGAATGCCGCCGACGTGCCCGTCGGCCGCATTTACAGCGTTGCGGATATGTTCACCGATCCGCAATTCATGGCGCGCCAGATGATCCAGCGCTTCAAGTGGCAGGACGGCCAGGAAATCACCCTGCCGGCAGTGACGCCGAAGCTTTCGGACACGCCGGGTGAAACGCGCTGGTTGGGCCCGGAACTGGGTGAACATACCGATGAAGTCCTGCAGTCGCTAGGTTATGATTCTGACGATATTGCAAGGTTGCGCGCGCAACAGATTGTGTGAGTGAGCGTGCGCGCCTCGACCCTGCGAAGACAACAAAACCAAAGTCTGGAGACGACACACGATGCAACGCAGAACCTTCCTCGCCGGCACCGCGGCGCTTGCGGGCGCCACCTTCGCTGCCACGCCGCTTGCTTTCGCGCAGGGCAAACCTGAAACCACCAAGGTGGCGATCGCCGTCGGCGGAAAGAACCTGTTTTATTACCTGCCGCTCACGATTGCCGAGCGCCGCAATTACTTCAAGGACGAGGGACTCGAGGTCGAGATCTCGGATTTCGCCGGCGGCTCGCAAGCGCTGAAGGCGGCTGTGGGCGGCAGCGCGGACGTGGTCTCCGGCGCGTTCGAACACACCTTGCTGTTGCAGGCGCAAAAGCAGATGTTCCGCGAATTCGTGCTGCAAGGGCGCGCGCCGCAGATCGTGCTTGCCGTGTCGAAGAAGGCGATGCCGAACTACAAGTCGATCGCCGACCTGAAGGGCAAGAAAATCGGCGTGACTGCGCCGGGTTCGTCGACCTCGATCATGGCGAGTTTCGTGCTCGCGAAAGCCGGGCTGACCGCGAAAGACGTGGCGTTCATCGGGGTGGGCGCGGGGGCGGGCGCGATCGCCGCGCTGCAGTCGGGCCAGATCGACGCGATCGCCAATCTCGACCCGGTGATGACCAAACTCGAACGCACCGGCGAAATTCGCGTCGTGTCGGACACGCGTACGCTGGCCGATACCCGCAGCGTGTTCGGCGGCGACATGCCCGCGGGCTGCCTGTATGCATCGCAGAGTTTCATCACGAAGAATCCGAACACCACCCAGGCGCTGACCAATGCAATGGTGCGCGCGCTCAAGTGGTTGCAAACGGCGACCGGCAGCGAACTGATCAACACGGTGCCGGAGGGCTATCTGCTCGGCGACCGCGCGGTCTATCTGGACGCATGGCAGCACGTGAAGGAGGCGATGTCGCCGGATGGGCTGATGCCCGCCGACGGCCCGGCCACGTCGCTGAAAACCTTGCAGGCATTCGATCCGGCCGTGCAGGGCAAGCCGATCGATTTGTCGAAAGCGTGGACCAACGACTTCGTCAAGAAAGCGCTGGCGACGGTCAAGGCATAGACACGGTGAACGCGGAGGCGAGGGCGGTGCGTGCTGCGCTCGCCTCGAACCCCGTTGTCACGACGGCATGACAAACCAGAATCAAAACCGATCTTCGAAGCGAGTCGAACGATGACCGTTGCCGCCCTGGCGCTCGACAACATCACCTGCACGTTCGCTGCGCGGGACAACCGCGCGCAACGCTATACGGCAGTCAAGGACACGACCTTGCGCATCGCCCCGGGCGAATTCGTCTCGGTGGTCGGCCCGACCGGGTGCGGCAAATCCACCTTGTTAAATGTCGGCGCGGGTTTGCTTGAACCGTCGTCGGGCGCGGTCAGTGTGTTCGGCGAGCCGCTCAAGGGGATCAACCGGCGCGCCGGCTACATGTTTCAGGCCGATGCGCTGATGCCGTGGCGTTCGGCCATCGACAACGTGATGGCCGGCCTCGCTTTTCACGGCGTACCGCCGGCCGAAGCGCGCAGTAAAGCCGACGAGTGGTTAAAGCGCGTGGGGCTCGGCGGTTTCGGCGATCGCTATCCGCATCAACTGTCGGGCGGCATGCGCAAGCGCGTCGCAATGGCGCAGACGCTGATCCTCGACCCGGACATCATTCTGATGGACGAGCCGTTTTCCGCGCTCGATATCCAGACGCGTCAGCTGATGGAAAACGAGTTGCTCGATCTGTGGGCGGCAAAGCGCAAGGCGGTGCTGTTCATCACGCACGATCTCGACGAAGCGATCTCGATGTCCGACCGGGTCGTGGTGCTGTCGGCGGGGCCGGGCACGCATCCGATCGGCGAATTCGCGATCGATCTGCCGCGGCCGCGCGACGTCGCCGAGATTCGTGCGCATCCGCGCTTCGTCGAGTTGCATGCCCAGATCTGGAGCGTGTTGCGCGACGAGGTGCTCAAGGGCTACCAGCAGCAACTCACCGCCGTGTAGTGACGGCTCGCGGACACGTCGCGGGTGAGGGACGCATTGGCGTTCCGTTGCTGCGCTCGCGGGTCACGCTCAGTCGTTGTGTCGATCAATCGTCTAAGGCAAATCGAGTCATGTGGAAGACGTTGCGCCCGAACCGGGCGAACCTGGTGATCTGGCAGTGGCTGCTGCTCGTGCTGTGTTTTGTGCTCTGGTACGTGCTGACCAGTCCGACGCTGCTGCCGCCGTTCTATTTCGACGATCCGAACAAGGCCGCGTTCTTCTTCGGCGAGCCGCAGAAGGTGCTGCAGCGCATCTGGGAATGGTTCACGGGCGGCGAGATCTATCTGCACCTGTGGATCACCTTGGTCGAAACGGTGCTCGCGTTCGCGCTCGGCACCGCCTTCGGACTCGGCGTCGGTCTGTGGCTCGCTCTGTCGCCGCTCGCGAGTGCGCTGTTCGATCCGTATATCAAGGCGGCCAATTCGATGCCGCGCGTGATTCTCGCGCCGATTTTCGGCGTGTGGTTTGGCCTCGGCATCTGGTCGAAGGTGGCGCTGGGCGTCACGCTGGTGTTCTTTATCGTGTTCTTCAACGTCTATCAGGGCGTGAAGGAAGTGAGCCCGGTGGTACTCGCCAACGCGCGCATGCTTGGGGCGAACCGCAAGCAGCTACTGCGCTTTGTTTATCTGCCGAGCGCGATGAGCTGGGTGTTTTCGAGCCTGCACACGTCGGTGGGTCTGGCGTTTGTCGGCTCGGTGGTGGGGGAATATCTCGGCTCGGCGCGCGGTGTCGGCTATCTGATTCTGCAAGCCGAGGGCACCTTCGATATCAATACGGTGTTCGCGGGGATTCTGGTGCTGACGGCGTTCGCACTGATTCTCGATGCGATTGTCGGGATTGGCGAGCGCCGCCTGATGAAGTGGCAGCCGAAGTCGGGCGATACGGAAAAGCTGTAGCCACGCACGCAAGATCGGGCACGTGAAGGCCTGGCTGGCAAGGCCTGAGCAAAAACGGCGCGTGGTTTTAAAACCGCGCGCCGTTTTATTTGCCGGTCGACGAAGCGTAGGTTGAATGCACAACGGGCCAGGCGGCTAGGGCGTAATCACCACCTTCCCGATCACCCGGCGCTCGGCCATATCGCGCAACGCGCGGCCGGTGTCTTCCAGCGCATAGCGCGCCGACACGTAAGGCTTGAGCTTGCCTTCGCCGATCCAGCCGGTCATCTGCTCGAACGCGGCATGATTGTGCTGCGGCTCGCGCCTGGCAAAGTCACCCCAGAATACGCCGACCAGGCTCGCGCCTTTGAGCAGTGTCAGGTTGAGCGGCAACTTCGGAATCTCGCCGTTCGCAAAACCGACTACCAGATAACGGCCGCGCCAGCCGATGCTGCGAAACGCCGGTTCCGCATACACACCGCCGACCGGATCGTAGATGACATCCGGACCCTTGCCGTCGGTCAGCGCCTTGATCCGTTCGCGCAGGTCTTCGGTGCTGTAGTTGATGGTGGCGTCCGCGCCGTGCTTCACGCAAGTGGCAAGCTTTTCGTCGCTCGACGCCGCCGCGATCACGCGCGCGCCAAGGGCTTTGCCGATCTCGACCGCGGCGAGCCCGACGCCGCCCGCCGCGCCCAGCACCAGCATCGTTTCACCGGCCTTCAACTGGCCGCGATCGACCACCGCGTGATGCGACGTGCCGTACGCGAGCGTGAACGCCGCGGCCAGTTCGAACTCGACGCCGTCCGCGAGCGGCACGCACGCCGTGACCGGTGCCAGCGCCTGCTCGGCGAATCCACCCGAGCCGGTGAACGCGACCACTCGGGAGCCGGGTTTGAACTGCGTCACATCCGCGCCGACCGCGCGAACCACGCCCGCGACTTCGGAGCCGGGCGTAAAGGGCAGCGGCGGTTTGAACTGGTACTTGTTCTCGATGATCAGCACATCGGGAAAGTTGACGGCGGCCGCTTTGACGTCGATCACGACGTGTCCGGGCGGCGGCTCGAGATCCGGCAGATTTTCGACCACCAGGCTTTCCGGCGGCCCGTACTGATTACAGCGAATCGCGCGCATCGTGTCTCCATATCGATCGGGTTTCCCGCGGGGCTTCCGTCGGGCGTCGCAACTATTCTGAGTGTAAAACAAACAGCACGACCGTGCGTTTTTATTGTTCCTGGCCCTGTGTTCGCGAGGGCGACAGCCGTGGACGTGGTGCCTGGCGCGTGCGCTGTGCATGTGACGTGCGTGGTGCCCGCCGTGTCGTTCGCCTGCCTTCTTTCCTCGGTTACAATCGCCGCATGCGAATCCTACTCAGCAATGACGACGGCTATCTGGCGCCCGGGCTTGCCGCGCTTTACGAAGCGCTCAAGCCGATCGCGGACGTCACCGTAATGGCGCCCGAGCAGAACTGCAGCGGCGCGTCCAATTCCTTGACGCTGTCGCGGCCGCTTTCGGTGCTGCGCTCGGCGAACGGTTTCTACTACGTGAACGGCACGCCAACCGATTCGGTGCACATCGCGCTGACCGGGATGCTGGATCACACGCCGGACCTCGTCGTTTCGGGTATCAACAACGGCCAGAACATGGGCGAGGACACGCTCTATTCGGGTACTGTCGCCGCCGCCACCGAAGGCATCATGTTCGGCGTGCCGGCCATTGCCTTCTCGCTGGTCGACAAGGATTGGGGTCACCTCGAAGATGCCGCGCGCGTCGCTGCCGAGATCGTCGCGCACTACCTCGAGCAACCGTTGCCGGGGCATCCGCTCCTGAACGTCAACATTCCGAATCTGCCGTATGAGCAACTCGGCGGCTGGCATATCACGCGTCTGGGCAAGCGGCATCCGTCGCAGCCGGTGATCCGCCAGACCAACCCGCGCGGCGAACCCATCTACTGGATTGGTCCGTCGGGCAGCGCGCGCGATGCGAGCGAAGGTACCGATTTCCACGCTGTCGCGAACGGCCAGGTGTCGATCACGCCGTTGCAGCTCGATCTGACCCACACGCAAATGCTGCCCGCAGCGCGCGACTGGGCGCGCGCCGGTAGCGGCGCTTCATGACCAGCGAGCGCGCAAAGCGCTTCCCGCTCGGCCTCGAGGACCTGGTGCGCGAACCGCGCAGGGTTGAAGGTCGTCCGGGTGATATGCGCGCGGCGGCGCTCGCGGCGAGCGCGGCGCTGAATGCTCGCCCGCAACCGGCGAAAAATCCGGCCGCGGGAGCCGGTGGGAAAACCCCCGCGAAGCCGCCGGTGAGAGCACAGGCGCAAACCCAGGCGACGCAAGCAAAGCCACCAGCCAAGGCGCCGATGAAGGCGCCAGTGAGCACGTCGGGCCACGCCCCGGCCAAGTCGCAAGCCAAACCGCACGCAGCGCCCGTCGCGCAAGGTTCGGCTGTGCGCGCCGCAGCAAAACCGGCGCCGCTCAGCAAACCCGCGGCCAGACCCAGCGAGCGCAGCGCGGTGCCGAATGTCGCGTTGAACGGCGCTTTGGCGCTCACTTCGGAACGGGTTCGCGAACGGATGGTCGAACGGCTGCGTGCAAACGGCGTGACCGATCAGCGCGTGTTGAACGCGATGTCGGTGGTGCCGCGCCACATGTTCGTCGACCCGGGCCTCGCGGCCCAGGCCTATGAAGACGCGGCGCTGCCGATCGGTCATCACCAGACGATTTCCAAGCCCTCCGTGGTTGCGCGGATGATCGAGCTGGCGGCCGCTGGCCGTGCGTTGAACACAGTGCTCGAAATCGGTACGGGCTGCGGCTATCAGGCCGCGGTACTGAGCCAGGTCGCGCGGGACGTTTACTCGATTGAACGTATCAAGCCGCTGTCCGAACGCGCGAAGACAAACTTGCGTCCGCTGCGCATTCCGAACATCCGCTTGCACTACGGCGACGGTCGCCTGGGGTTGCCGTCGGCGGCGCCATTCGATGCGATCGTGATCGCGGCGGCGGGGCTGGACGTACCGCAAGCATTGCTTGAACAACTCGCGATCGGCGGCCGTCTGGTCGCGCCGGTCGGCTCGCAGGAAGGCCAGAACCAGGTGCTGACCCTGGTGGAACGCCTCGGACCCGCGCAGTGGCGCGAGTCGCGGCTTGATCGCGTTTTCTTTGTACCCTTAAAATCCGGAGTGATTTGACACCGATGAGTATGTTGCGCGCGATGCAAAGAACCAGCCTGAATATTCCTATGACCGTAACCCAGCGTAGCGTGTGCGTGCTCGCCTTGTCCCTGTTGATGTCGGCCTGTGCGACCCGTCTCGATCAGGCACCCGTCGTCGACCGCTCGGGCAGCGGTGCCCTCGGTACGCAAGCCGCGCCACAGCCGGCTGTGCCGCTCGGACCGCCGCCGCCGGGCTACTATCGTGTGAAACCCGGCGATACGCTGTACCGGATCGCGCTGGAGAACGGCCAGAACTATCGCGATATTTCGGCGTGGAACAATCTCACCAATCCGAATCAGATCGAAGTCGACCAGTTGCTGCGCGTCGTTCCGCCGGGAGCGAACACCGCGGCGCTGACGCCGGGTGTGTCGACCGCGCCGATCGGCGGTGGCGGGGTGCAGAGCGCGCCGCTTGGCAGCACGCCGCCGGTGGCGGGTGCCGCGGCAGGCGTGGCGGTGCCGCCGGTCTATGGTTCGAATGCGACCGTGTCGCCGCCGCCTGCCAATCCGGGTGCCGCGAGTGATTCGAGTACCGGTGCTTCCGGCAACATCGCGTTCGCGTGGCCGGTGCGCGGGCCGATGCTTGGTACGTTCAACGATTCGACCAACAAGGGTATTAATATCGGCGGTGCAGCGGGCGATCCCGTCAAGGCCTCAGCGGATGGCCGCGTGGTTTATGCCGGAAATGGGCTGCGTGGTTACGGCAATCTCATTATCATCAAGCATGATGCAACTTATCTCACGGCGTATGCACACAACCGCGCTTTGATGGTAAAAGAGGGGGATGCGGTAACCAAAGGGCAGAAGATCGCTGAGATGGGCAATAGCGATTCCGACCGCGTGATGTTGCATTTCGAAGTTCGCCGGCAGGGTAAACCTGTCGACCCACTGAAGTATTTGCCGCCGCAATAAGCGATACGACCATGCCGAAATCGAAGCGCCGCCTGCCGCAAGCCGAATCTGAGACGATTAGCCGCGTCACGTCCGCTTCGGTGGAGGATAGCGGCGCTTCGGAAGCCGAAGACGAAATCGTCGAAGAGCGCGATCTCGACGAACGCCAGGGCGCCGCGGACGAGGCCGGAGAGGCCCGCGAAGGCGCGAGCGACACGCCGCCCGATGTCGACGATTTCCGTGCGCTGCTGCAAGCCGAGCTGACGGCCGACACCATTCAGCATTATCTGAATCGCATCAGCGTCAAACCGCTCCTGACCGTCGAAGAAGAGCAGAAGTATTCGCGTCTGGCGAAGGCGGGCGAGTTCGACGCGCGCCAGGTGATGATCGAGCGTAATTTGCGGCTCGTCGTCAGCATCGCGAAGGGTTATCTGAATCGCGGCGTGCCGCTGCTCGATCTGATCGAAGAGGGCAACCTCGGTTTGATGCACGCGATCGAAAAGTTCGATCCCACGCGCGGCTTCCGTTTCTCGACTTATGCCACCTGGTGGATTCGCCAAAGCATCGAGCGCGCGATCATGAACCAGGCGCGCACGGTGCGTTTGCCGGTGCACGTGATCCGTGAGCTCAACCAGGTGCTGCGCGCGAAGCGTCATCTGGAAAAAAATTCGATGAATTCCGGCGAAGCCGCCGAGCGCCGCGACGCCAGCATCGATGATATTGCCTATCTGACCGGCAAGACCACCGACGAAGTCACCGATATTCTCGCGCTGAACGAGCACACCGCGTCGCTCGACGCGCCGCTCGATCTCGATCCGGCGAGCAGCCTGCTCGATTTGCTCTCCGACGACCAGAGCCAGTCGCCGGATGCCGAAGTGCAGCACCGCGAGCTGGAAACGCTTACACGTGCGTGGCTTGCGCGCTTGTCGGACAAGCACCGCCATGTGATCGAGCGCCGCTTCGGCCTGAACCACATCGAGCCCGCCACGCTCGAAGAGCTGGCCGACGAAATGGGCCTCACGCGCGAGCGTGTGCGCCAGATCCAACAGGAAGCGCTGGTGCGGTTAAAGCGCTTCTTTGCCTCCAACGGTGTTCGGAAGGACGCCGTTCTCTAAGCTGATGACACCGATTCTTGTATTCGACATCGAGACGATTCCCGATGTCGCCGGCATTCGCCGCCTCGAAGATTTGCCCGCCACGCTAAGCGACGCCGAAGTCGCCGAGCACGCTTTTGCCGCGCGCCGCGAAAAGACCGGCAGCGATTTCCTGCCGCATCACCTGCAACGGATCGCGGCGATTTCCTGCGTGTTCCGCGACAACAACGGTTTCCGTGTGCGCTCGCTCGGCACGCTGGAAGACGGCGAGGCGGCGCTCGTGCAGTCGTTTTATCGCGTGATCGAAAAGTACACGCCGCAACTCGTGTCGTGGAACGGCGGCGGGTTCGATCTGCCGGTGCTGAACTACCGTGCGCTGGTCAACGGCATCCCGGCGTCCCGTTTCTGGGACCTCGGCGAGGACGACCGCGAGTTCAAGTGGAACAACTACATCAGCCGCTATCATGCGCGCCACACCGATCTGATGGACGTGCTGGCGATGTATCAGGCGCGCGCCAACGCGCCGCTCGACGCGCTCGCGAAGATGTGCGGCTTCCCCGGCAAGATGGGGATGGACGGCAGCCAGGTATGGCACGCATACCAGGAAGGGCGCATTGAGGAAATCCGCAATTATTGCGAGACCGACGTCGTCAATACCTATCTGCTGTATTGCCGCTTCCAGCTGATCCGCGGGGCGTTTTCGGCGGCGGAGTATGCTGACGAGATCAACCTGGTCAAGAATGCGTTAGCGCTGGAGGCGGCGCCGCAATGGGCCGAGTATCTGGCCGCATTTGATCAATAAGCCTTACTATTCTGCTAGCGAAGCGGTTTGCAGCACGCAAATCGGCCATGGCGCAAGCAGGCAGGCGCTAGCCGCCGCAGCCGCGCCAAATCGTTGGCAATGGCGGCGCTTCGTCTACAATCTCGCCTTTCCCCAAGTTTGTCAGGAAGTCGCAGGTGTCCCGAACTGCCCCCCAACGTCGCTCGCCCAAGCGCCAGAAGGCGCCCGCTCCGGCAAAAGCGCACGTCATCACCGGCAATGAGCCGATCGTCGAAATCGTTTCGCTCGATATGGAAGCGCGCGGCGTGGGCCGTATCGAGAGCGAAGACGGCACGCCCGGCAAGGTAATCTTTGTCGAAGGTGCGCTGCCTGGCGAGCGCGTCAGCTACTCGACCCATCGCAGCAAGCCGAAATTCGAGCAGGCGGAAGTGGTCCAGGTGTTCCGTGAAAGCGTGCTTCGCACGAAGCCGAAGTGCGCGTACTTCGATATTTGCGGCGGCTGTTCGATGCAGCATCTCGACATTCGCGCCCAGATCGCCGTCAAGCAGCGCGTGCTCGAAGACAATTTCCAGCATCTGGCGAAGCTGCGCCCCGAGACGGTGTACCGCCCCATTCACGGGCCGGCGTGGGGATATCGCTACCGCGCGCGTCTGGCTGTGCGCTATCTGCCGGAAAAGGGCGGCATGCGCATCGGCTTCTACGAGAAGAAGAGCAGCTACATCTCGGATATGAAGAGTTGTGAGGTGCTGCCGCCGCATGTGTCGGCGATGCTGATGCCGCTGCGCTTCATGGTTCGCAAGCTGTCGATCCACGATCGTATGCCGCAGATCGAGCTGGCGGTTGGCTCCTCGGTCACCGCACTGGTGCTGCGTAATCTCGCGCCGCTCACTGCCGCGGACGAGCAGGTGCTGCGCGATTTCGCCGACGAGCACAAGATCCAGTGGTGGTTGCAGCCGGGTGGTCCTGATACGGTCGTGCCGTTCTATCCGCTCGACGCGGAACTCGACTACACGCTTCCGGAATACAACATCCGGATGCCGTTCAAGCCGACCGATTTCACGCAGGTCAATCACGCGATCAATCGCGTGCTGGTCAGCCGTGCGTTGCGTCTACTGGCCCCGGCCGCCACCGACCGCGTGCTCGATCTATTCTGCGGAATCGGCAATTTCACGCTGCCGCTCGCCCGGATCTCGAAGGAAGTGATGGGTATCGAGGGCAGCGAAGCGCTGACTTCGCGTGCACTGGCCAATGCCGAACTGAACGGCGTGGCGGGTCATACATCGTTTGCCTGCCGGAATCTGTTCGAAGTCACCGCCGACGACCTGCGCGCGCTCGGCCATTTCGACAAAATCCTGATCGATCCGCCGCGTGAAGGCGCGCTGGCCGTCGCCAAGGCGCTCGCTGAGATCGCACAGAGCGGCAACGGGCCGCTGCCCAAACGTATCGTGTACGTATCGTGCGCCCCGGCTACGCTCGCTCGCGACGCCGGCCTGCTGGTGCATGAGGCCGGCTACCGGCTGGTGGGCGCGGGGGTGGTGAACATGTTCCCGCACACCTCGCATGTGGAGTCGATTGCGCTGTTCGAGCGGGACTGAGAGCGCCTGTCGCCAGCCGGCCTCGGGCGCACGCCGGCTGCGCTCCACAAACAGAAACGCCACGACCGAAGTCGTGGCGTTTCTGTTTGCAGCGTTCTTAAAGCGTGTGGCTGAAACTTAGAACTGCCACCACGACTTTTCCTTACCCGGCCTTGCATGGCCCGTGATATACGGGCTGTCAGGGAAGGTGCCGGCCAGAATACGCTTGGTGTCGTCGGCCAGTTGCGGCTGATTCAGCTTTTGATACGACAGCATCATGATGTGCAGTGCGTCTTCGATAGCCGGCGCGTTCTTGTATTCCTTCAACGCCAGTTGCGCGCGATTGATCGCCGCGACATAAGCGCCACGGCGGTAGTAATAATCCGCCGCGTGGACTTCGTGCGACGCCAGCGCGTTCACGATATAGCGCATGCGTTGCGCGGCGTCCGGTGCATACTTGCTGTTCGGGTACTTGTCGACCACGACCTTGAACGCGTCATACGACTCGCGCAGCGACTTCGGGTCGCGCTCGCTCATGTCCTGGCCGGAGAAGCGGCCGAACAGACCGAGGTCGTCGTTGAAGTGGATCATGCCCTTCAGGTAATACGCGTAGGCGATGTCCGGGTGATCCGGATGCAGCTGGATGAAGCGGTCGATCGCCTGGTCGGCGGCGGCGTTTTCGTTGTCTTTCCAGTTGCAATAGGCGACGTTGATCTGTGCCTGCTGGGCAAAGTGGCCGAACGGATCGCGGCCTTCGAGCATCTCGAAATACTTGGCGCACTTGCCGTAATCACCACCGGTCAGGGCGTCGTTCGCCTCCGTATATAATTTGTTGTTGTTCCACGTAGCCGTCTCGTCGGTCTTTTCCGGCAGGCCGTGACAAGCCGCAACAACGGCGACGGCCGCGGCACACGCAATGTATCCGGCCACTTTCCGGGCCGCCTTCTTGATGGCCGCCAAATTGATCGCCGCTTTAGTAATGGTGTTCAAGGCTCGCATTTTCCAGTCTAGCTTTACGTCCAGGTGACCCAGACTCAATGACCCGCTCAAATACTCCAGGCGCCGCAACCGGTGCCGGGAATAGCAACAAAGATTATAGCGTAAGCGCTGACCCCTCCGACGCGTTGGGCGTCGATTCACTCGACGACGATCTCGGCAGCGACGCGCTTGCCGGCGCCGGCCCGCAGAGCATGGTGCCGACGGTGGCGAGCCGTGTGGCGGACGAGACGCCGCGCAGTGTCGTCGTCCCCGACGAAATGGCCGGCGAACGCCTCGACAAAGTGCTCGCCCGGGTCTTTCCGGAGTTTTCGCGGAACCGGCTGCAAAGCTGGATCGAGTCGGAGCGGGTGCGCATCGACGGCAAGCCGGCCAAAATCCGTCAGCCGGTGCCGCTCGGCGCAACCATCGAACTCGTGCCCGACCTGCTGCCGGAGCAACTCGCGTTCACGCCCGAGCCGGTGCCGCTCGACGTCGTGTATGAGGACGACACGCTGGTGGTGATCAACAAGCCGGCCGGCATGGTCGTGCATCCGGCGGCCGGCAACTGGAGCGGTACGGTGCTGAACGGTCTGCTGTACCGCTATGGCGACGCCGCGGCCGGCTTGCCGCGTGCCGGTATCGTCCATCGGCTCGACAAGGAGACGTCCGGCCTGATGGTGGTGGCGCGCACGCTCGAGGCGCAGACCGATCTGGTGCGCCAGCTCCAGGCGCGCACGGTGAAGCGCCGTTATCTCGCGCTGGTATGGGGCAACATGCCTGAAGAGGGCACGATCGACGCACCGATCGGCCGCGATCCGCGCGAACGTACGCGCATGGCGGTTGTGACAAGCGCATCGGGCAAAGCTGCTCGCACGCATTTCCGGCGCGTGGACACGGCGATCTGGCAGCGTCAGCCGGTCACCGCAATTCATTGCGACCTCGAAACCGGCCGCACCCACCAGATTCGCGTGCATTGCGCGCATATCGGCCATCCGCTGCTCGGCGATCCGGTTTATGGGCGCGCGCGCGGCAAGCGCTCGGTGACGCCGCTGCCGGACGGCTTTGCCCGCCAGGCCCTGCATGCATGGCGCCTTGGCCTGATTCACCCGGAAACCGGCCGCACCATGCAATGGCGCGCCGATGCGCCGGAAGACATGCAGGTACTATCGGCGGCGCTCGGCCTCGGGCGCGACGACGAGGGCGAGTTCGACGAGACGTACTACGAGGAAGACGACTACGAAGCCTCGTTGGACGACGATGCCGACGCAGATGAAATACTCGGCGACGGCGATCCTGCCGAAGACGACGAACACGACGAGGACGGTCACGCATGAGCTTGCCCAAGCTGAGTCTCGCCGATGTTGTGCAACCGGCATGGAATGTGTCGCCACGGGTGCGTGCGCTCGTCACCACGCGTAATGGCGGCGTGAGCGAACCGCCGTTCGGCCGCTGGCGCGACGGCGCGGACCTGCCCGGCGGCCTGAATCTGGGGATGAAAGCCGGAGACGATCCGGCCGCGGTCGCGGTCAATCGCGCGCGGCTGCTGGATCTGGCCGGCGTAAGCGAGGCCGCGTGGCTCGAGCAGATTCACGGCGCGGGCATCGTGCGGGCCGAAGATGTGCTTGCGCAAACTCACGCGAACGGCATGCCGACACAAGCCGATGCGAGCGTCACCGACCGGCCTGGCACGGTGTGCGTCGTGATGGTTGCCGATTGCATGCCGGTGCTGTTGTGCGACGAAGCGGGGCGTGCCGTCGGCGCGGCTCATGCCGGCTGGCGTGGCCTCGCAGCGGGTATTGTCGAACAGACCGCGCAGCGCGTTGCCGACCTCGCCGGCGTAGAGGCCGCGTCGCTGCACGCCTATCTCGGTCCGGCGATCGGACCGGACGCATTCGAGGTGGGGGCAGATGTGCGTGACGCCTTCATGAAGGGCGTGGACGGCAAACAACGCGAGGCCACGGCGAATGCATTCGTTACGCATCCGCATAATCCCGGCAAATATCTCGCCGACCTTGCGACGCTCGCGCGCCTGCGCTTGCAGAGGCTCGGGGTGACGCGCATTGCCGGCGGCGATTTGTGTACGGTCACACAACGCGAGCGTTTCTATTCCTATCGCCGCGATCGGGAAACCGGCCGCATGGCCGCGCTGATCTGGCTCGACGATCAGGCGCGGACAATCGCGGCATAAGTTATCCACCCTGGCGCCCGCTGGAGTGGGCGTCATGTCTTTCTGGCGGCATACGTATGAGGGTTTGTTCGGAGACGCAGCATGGTTTTTTGCTGCGCTGCCGGAAGTCCTCGCGCAGGCGTAAATCTGCCGCCAAAACTGTTCGCATGCGAACGGATGAATTGAGATAAGCCCGCGCAGTACGGGAGCTTTTTTCATTTGCATCGGCACCGAAAAATCCCCGTTCCAAAAGCGCGATCTGCTACACAGGGAAAACGATAATTAAAAAACTATCGCACTGCGGCAAAATCGGGAACAAGCATTGACATGCCTTGCGATGGGGAGCAAGAATGTTCCTCACAGCTCCTCGTACATGAGACAGGGCGTGACGAGGTCGCGAGCAATCGCCCACGTGCGCAAGAACCTGCCTCTCAACCCGTCCGCAAGGACTTACCGGTCAAAAGCAGGTATGGCAGCATCACATTCCTCAGCTTCCCCCAGCACGGACTCCTCGACGGAGCACACGCAGCAGGCCGGTACGAGCGGCGCAACGCCGGCCGCAGGCATGCAGCAGTTATTCGACGTGTGGATGAACGCATGGCGTTCACTCGGCACGCCGCCCGGCGGCAATGGCGCGGCTTTCCCAATACCGCACATGGGGATTCCGCCAATGCCGCAAATGGGCCTGCCGCAAATACCGTCGTTCCCCGGCATGCCTGACTTCAGCAAACTGACGGTGGGATCTCTGCCGTCATTGCCTTCATTCGCAGGACTCAATGTGCCGAGTGCCGCGATTCCATCGGAGCGTTTGCAAAAGCTGCAGGCCGATTATTCGCGCGAGGCGATGGAGCTGATCCAGCAGGCAGCGGGTTCTACGACGAAAACTCCCGAACTCAAAGACCGCCGCTTCAGTTCCGACGCGTGGAGCGCGACGCCAGCCTATGCATTTACGGCCGCGTGGTATCTGTTGAACGCACGCTATCTGCAGGAAATGGTCGACGCGCTCGATACGGAACCGAAAGTGCGCGAGCGCATCCGCTTCGCCGTTCAGCAATGGACCGCGGCGGCGTCGCCCAGCAACTTCTTCGCGTTGAATCCGGAAGCGCAAAAGACCTTGCTGGATAGCCAGGGCGAGAGCTTGCGGCAGGGCGTGATGAATCTGCTGGGCGACCTGCAGCGCGGCAAGATTTCGCAAACGGACGAATCGCGTTTCGTGGTCGGTGAAAATCTCGCGAACACCGAAGGTTCGGTAGTGTTCGAAAACGACCTGATGCAGTTGATCCAGTACAAGCCGCGCACGGCCACCGTGCGCGAGCGGCCGCTGCTGATCGTGCCGCCGTGTATCAACAAGTTCTACATTCTCGATCTGCAGCCGGAGAACTCGCTGGTTGCGCACGGGCTCGATTCGGGTCATCAGGTGTTCCTGATTTCGTGGCGCAATGCGGATGCGTCGATCGCGGGCAAGACGTGGGACGACTACATCGGCGAGGGCGTCCTCAAGGCAATCGACACGGTCAGCCAGATCAGTGGGCGCGAGCAGATCAACACGCTGGGCTTCTGCGTGGGCGGCACGATGCTGGCCACGGCGCTGGCAGTGGCGGCCGCGCGCGGCCAGCATCCGGCAGCGTCGATGACCTTGCTCACCGCAATGCTCGACTTCTCGGATACCGGCGTGCTCGACGTATTCGTCGACGAGGCGCATGTGCAGATGCGCGAGCAAACCATCGGCGGCAAGAACGGCAGCCCGCCCGGCCTCATGCGCGGCATTGAATTCGCCAATACTTTCTCGTTCCTGCGGCCGAACGATCTGGTGTGGAACTATGTCGTCGACAACTATCTCAAGGGGCGCACCCCGGTGCCGTTCGATCTGCTGTACTGGAACAGCGATTCGACCAGCCTGCCGGGTCCGATGTACGTCTGGTATCTGCGCAATACGTATCTCGAGAATCGTCTGCGCGAGCCGGGTGCGTTGACCACCTGCGGCGAACCGGTCGACCTCTCGAAGATCGACGTGCCGACCTTCATCTACGGTTCACGCGAAGACCATATCGTGCCGTGGCAAACCGCGTACGCGTCGGTGCCGCTGCTCGCCGGACCGCGGAAGTTCGTGCTTGGTGCGTCAGGCCATATCGCGGGCGTGATCAATCCGCCGGCGAAGAAAAAGCGCAGTTACTGGACGCTGCAAGGCGATGTCAAGACGTTGCCCGAAACGCCGGATGAGTGGCTCGATCAGGCGGTCGAAGTGCCCGGCAGCTGGTGGCCCGAATGGATCACGTGGCTCGACCAGTTCGGCGGCAAGAAAGTCAAGCCGCGCGCTACGGCAGGTTCCGCGGAATTCCCCGTCATCGAGCCGGCACCGGGGCGTTATGTGCGGCAACGGGAGTAGGGTTAGCGCCGCAAGGCACGGTGGTCTGGCGGTATGAATGCGCGCCCGGAAAGGCAAGGGCGCATGAGCAACAAGATTTTTAACTTGACGGGCTACGGCCTATTTGGCCGATGTGCCCGGAGGATATGGAAATGACTGATGTTGTGATCGTATCGGCCGCCCGTACGGCAGTGGGCAAATTCGGTGGGTCGCTGGCGAAGATCGCCGCGCCCGAACTCGGCGCCACCGTGATTCGCGCCGTGCTCGAACGGTCTGGTCTGAAGCCGGAGCAGGTCAGCGAAGTCATTATGGGGCAGGTGCTGACAGCCGGCTCCGGTCAGAACCCGGCGCGTCAGTCGCTGATCAAGGCCGGTTTGCCCACGGCTGTGCCCGCCATGACGATCAACGTGGTGTGCGGCTCGGGCCTGAAGTCCGTGATGCTGGCGGCCAACGCGATTATCGCGGGCGATGCCGACATCGTGGTCGCCGGCGGTCAGGAAAACATGAGCGCGGCGCCGCATGTGCTGCCGGGTTCGCGCGACGGTTTCCGCATGGGCGACGCGAAGCTGATCGACTCGATGATCGTCGACGGCCTGTGGGACGTCTACAACCAGTACCACATGGGCGTGACGGCGGAAAACGTCGCCAGGGAATACGGCATCACGCGCGAGCAGCAGGACGCGTTCGCGGCGCTGTCGCAGAACAAGGCGGAAGCTGCGCAGAAGTCGGGCCGTTTCAACGACGAAATCGTGCCGGTCGAAATTCCGCAACGCAAGGGCGAGCCGCTGCGTTTCGCGACGGACGAGTTCGTGCGTCACGGCGTGACGGCTGAATCGCTGGCGGGTCTGAAGCCGGCTTTCTCGAAAGAGGGCACGGTGACAGCGGCCAATGCGTCGGGTCTGAACGACGGCGCCGCGGCAGTGCTGGTGATGTCGGCGAAGAAGGCCGAGGCGCTCGGCCTCACGCCGCTCGCGCGCATCAAGGCGTATGCCACGTCGGGTCTGGATCCGAAAATCATGGGCATGGGCCCGGTGCCCGCGTCGCGCCGCTGTCTCGAGCGCGCGGGCTGGACGCCGGCCGATCTCGACCTGATGGAAATCAACGAAGCGTTTGCCGCGCAGGCGTGCGCCGTGAATCAGCAAATGGGCTGGGACACGTCGAAGATCAACGTCAACGGTGGTGCGATTGCGATCGGCCATCCGATCGGCGCGTCCGGTTGCCGGGTTCTCGTCACGTTGCTGCACGAAATGCAGAAGCGCGATGCGAAGAAGGGCTTGGCGTCGTTGTGTATCGGCGGCGGCATGGGCGTGGCGCTGGCGCTCGAGCGCGCTTAACGGGGCTGCGGGCCTCGAGTCGCGGGTCTCAATGACGGAGACTCGAGGCGCAAACCGGTTCAAGCAGGTTCAGGTGGGTTTCAGCAAGCTGTAAGCAGGGTTGCCGCGCATTCTCTGGCAAGCAGATAGCAGGCGGTGCGCGGCGAGCAATGGCCTCGTCGGCCGGTCGCCCGGCGGCAGTGGAGATGAAGTATCAGGCGAGGGAAGAGGCCGCCGGTCGGCGCCTCGAAAACGAAAAACGGAGTGTAGTGTATGACACAGCGAATTGCGTACGTAACGGGCGGGATGGGCGGCATCGGCACGAGCATTTGCCAACGGCTGCACAAAGAGGGCTTCAAGGTCGTTGCAGGTTGTGGCCCGAACTCACCGCGCCGCGTGAAGTGGCTCGAAGAGCAGAAGGCTCTCGGCTACGATTTCATTGCGTCCGAAGGCAATGTCGGCGATTGGGAGTCGACCAAGGCCGCGTTCGACAAGGTCAAGGCCGAAGTCGGCGAAATCGACGTGCTGGTGAACAATGCCGGTATCACGCGCGACGTCGTGTTCCGCAAGATGACACATGAAGACTGGACGGCGGTGATCGACACCAACCTGACCAGCCTGTTCAACGTCACCAAGCAGGTGATCGACGGCATGGTGGAGCGCGGCTTCGGGCGAGTCATCAACATTTCGTCGGTGAACGGGCAGAAGGGGCAGTTCGGCCAGACCAACTATTCGACCGCGAAGGCCGGTATTCATGGCTTCACGATGTCGCTGGCGCAGGAAGTGGCCACCAAGGGCGTGACGGTGAACACCGTGTCGCCGGGCTACATCGGCACGGATATGGTCAAGTCGATCCGTCCGGACGTGCTGGAGAAGATCGTCGCGACGATTCCGGTGCGCCGTCTCGGCCAGCCGGACGAAATCGGTTCGATCGTGGCATGGCTTGCTTCTGACGAATCGGGTTTCGCCACAGGCGCGGATTTTTCGCTGAATGGCGGTTTGCATATGGGCTGAGTCAGCGGCGCGCGGCTCACAAGGCGGCGTGTTTCGACTCAGATGGTTCCGGCGGCGTCTCGACTGTGCAATAACCCGATTGCGCAGTCGGTATGACGCCGTTTCCGCGCTCAACTCGCGCTCAAAGGCGTTACATGACTACTACAAAGAAAACAGCCGAACGACTGATCAAGAAATATCCGAATCGTCGGCTCTACGACACCGAGACAAGCACGTACATCACGCTGACGGACGTTAAGCAGCTCGTGCTGGATCAGGAGGATTTCAAGGTCATCGATGCGAAGAGCAACGAGGATCTGACGCGCGCCATCCTGTTGCAGATCATTCTCGAAGAGGAGAGCGGCGGTTTGCCGATGTTCTCGTCGTCGATGCTGTCGCAGATTATCCGTTTTTACGGCCATGCGATGCAGGGCATGATGGGCACGTATCTGGAGAAGAACATCCAGGCCTTCATCGACATTCAGGCGAAACTCGCCGACCAGTCGAAGAATCTGTACGAAGGCAAGGCGATGAACCCCGAAGTCTGGTCGCAGTTCATGAACATGCAGGCACCGATGATGCAGGGCATGATGACCAGCTATATCGAGCAGTCGAAGAACATGTTCGTGCAGATGCAGGAGCAGATGCAGAACCAGGCGAAATCGATGTTCGCGACTTTTCCGTTCACGCCCGGCGGGCCGGTGAACGCGGCTGGAGCGCCGGGCGCGCCGGCTAATCCGCAAAGCAATCCGGAGCCGGAGAAGAAGTAAGCACGACGCCAACGCTGATATGACCGGCGCGCCCGCTGGAGGCCCGCCTCATGGACGCGGCGGCGGGGCGTGCACTTTGCCCCAGAGGGGGATGACGGCGACTGCCGCGCGGCGGCCCGGCTGCCCGCCTTCCGTTCGAAAGCGCACAGTCGTGAGCGCGGTACAATTGCAGCTTGCATGTGCTGGCTCGGGGTGGTCCAGGCGGTCCTCATGATCCATTCCTGGATCCCGTAGCCCCGCGTCTCACATCCCCCGCTCAATTCCATTTGTGGCTATCGCCATCGCTGCGTGCCTGTCCGTCTACCGTCCATGTCGCCGACCCTTTTCCGCTTCCGTTCCCCTGCCGCACTCACGCCTTCGATTCCCAAGGCCGGACCTGTCAGCCTTGGCTGACCGGAAGATTCGCGGCCGCAGCTTAGGCGCCGTTCTCGCATGAGCCACCAGCTTTTCCTTGCGCCCATGGAAGGGCTGGCGGACTACGTATTGCGCGACGTGCTGACTAGCACTGGCGGATTCGATGGCTGCGTGTCTGAATTCGTCCGGGTAACGGGTTCGGTGCTTCCCGAGCGTGTCTACGAGAGGGATACGCCCGAAGTCCTGCACGGGGGCCATACCCCCTTCGGCACGCCGATGGTGATCCAGTTGCTCGGCAGCGATCCAGAATGGATGGCGCTAAATGCGGCCCAGGCGGCCCGGCTGTCGCCGCATGGACTCGATCTGAACTTCGGTTGTCCCGCCAAAGTCGTCAACCGGCACGGCGGCGGCGCGATGCTGCTGGCTCACCCGGAACAACTGAACCGGATCGTTGCGGCCGTTCGCGCTGCGGTGCCTGCCGGCATCCCCGTGACAGCCAAAATGCGGCTTGGCGTGTCCGATACGTCGCTCGCGATCGACTGCGCCACGGCGCTGGCCGAAGGCGGCGCGGCCTCCCTTGTCGTGCATGCCAGAACCCGTGACCATGGTTACCGGCCGCCGGCACACTGGGAATGGATCGCGCGTATCGACGACGCGGTGGACGTGCCGGTCATCGCCAATGGCGAAGTCTGGACGGTAGCCGACTGGGAGCGGTGCCGGGCGGTCAGCGGTTGTGCGGACGTGATGATCGGGCGAGGTGCCGTATCGGATCCTTTCCTCGCCTTGCGCATACGCGGAGTGATGGACCGGACGCCGTCCGCTGACGAATGGCCGGCCGTGCTGGGTCAGTTGGCCGGCTATCTGAGAAAGCTGGCAGCCCGCGTCGCGGCCCGCCACGAGCACGGACGCGTCAAAATGTGGCTCAGCTACCTGAAGCGGACCTGGCCGCAGGCCGCCGAACTGCATGCGGCGATCCGGCGCCTGCACGACTCTCGCGATATTCTTGAGGTGATCGAAAGTGCGCGCGCAGTCGACGGTTCGATGCCGGCACATCAGCACGCGGCTTCCGGTCTGCCCGAACCGGCACTGCCTCGCCACTTGACCGGCTACGCGGTCCTCGGCGCGGTACAATAAAGGGTTGCGTGCGCGGGACGCTGTCCGGGCTGTGGTCTTGATGGCCATTGGACCCTCAGCCTTGCCGCACCGTCCCCATTTGTCGTTACCGCTATACGCCGGACCCACCCATGTCGCAGACCATTTCCCCCGCCGTGCCGACGCCTTCTACTCCGAAGGTCGGATTCGTCAGCCTCGGCTGTCCTAAGGCTTTAGTCGATTCCGAACAGATCATCACGCAGTTGCGCGCCGAGGGTTACGAGATCTCCGGCACGTACGACGGCGCGGACCTCGTCGTCGTCAATACCTGCGGCTTCATCGACGAAGCGGTGCAGGAAAGCCTCGACGCGATCGGCGAGGCGCTCAACGAAAACGGCAAGGTGATCGTTACGGGCTGCCTCGGTGCAAAGCAGAGCGCGAGCGGCTCGAACCTGATCGAAGAAGTGCATCCGAAGGTGCTGGCCGTGACCGGTCCGCACGCGCTCGGCGAAGTGATGCAGGCCGTGCACAACCATTTGCCGAAGCCGCACGATCCGTTCGTCGATCTGGTGCCGGCCGCCGGCGTGAAGCTCACGCCGCGCCACTATGCGTACCTGAAAATTTCCGAAGGCTGTAACCACCGTTGCACGTTTTGCATCATCCCGTCGATGCGCGGCGACCTCGTGTCGCGCCCGGTCGCCGACGTGATGCTCGAAGCGGAGAACCTGTTCAAGTCCGGCGTGAAGGAATTGCTGGTGATTTCGCAGGACACGAGCGCGTACGGTGTCGACGTCAAGTACCGCACCGGTTTCTGGAACGGCAAGCCGATCAAGACGCGCATGACCGATCTGGTGGCCGCGTTGGGCGAACTCGCGGCGCAATACGGCGCATGGGTGCGCTTGCATTATGTGTATCCGTATCCGAGCGTCGATGAAGTCATTCCGCTGATGGCCGAAGGTCCGTTCAAGGGCCACGTGCTGCCGTATCTGGACGTGCCGTTCCAGCACGCGCATCCGGAAGTGCTAAAGCGCATGAAGCGCCCGGCGAACGCCGAAAAGGTGATGGAGCGCGTAAAGGCGTGGCGCGAAATGTGCCCCGATCTGACGATCCGCAGCACGTTCATCGCCGGGTTCCCCGGTGAGACCGAAGAGCAATTCCAGACGCTGCTCGACTTCATTCGCGAGGCGGAACTGGATCGGGTGGGCTGTTTTGCCTACTCGCCGGTCGAAGGCGCGAGCGCCAACGAACTCGACGGCGCATTGCCCGATGAAGTGCGTGAAGAACGTCGCGCGCGTTTCATGGAAGTGGCCGAAGAAGTGTCGGCCAAACGGATCGCGAAGAAGGTCGGCAAGACGCTGAAAGTGCTGGTCGACGAAATCAATGCGGACGGCGGCATCGGCCGTACGGCTGCGGATGCGCCCGAGATCGACGGTGTCGTGTATATCGCGCCGACGACCAAGGCGTCCAAACGTTACAAGGTCGGCGATTTCGTCTCGGTGAAGATCACCGGTGCCGATGGCCACGATCTGTGGGGCGAGGTCTAAGCAATGACGGTGAGTATGGCCCGCACGCCGGATGGCCGATCCTCGGACAGCCGGCCTTTAGAAGTCCTCGCGCTCGGCGAGGCAATGATCGAATTCAATCAGTCGGCTAAAGATCAGCCGAACTATCTGCAAGGTTTCGGCGGCGATACGTCGAACTTCTGCATCGCGGCAGCACGGCAGGGCGCGAAGACGGGTTTCGTGTCGGCTGTCGGCAGCGACCATTTTGGGCGTCTGCTGGTCGATCTGTGGGAACGCGAACAGGTTGACCCGTCGCTGGTGCGCGTCGATCCGCACGCGTCCACCGGGGTCTATTTCGTCTCGCACGGTCCTGCGGGTCATGCGTTCGACTACCTGCGCGCGGGGTCGGCCGCGAGCCGCTACGCACCGCACGATTTGCCGCTCGACGCGATCGCCGCGGCCAAAGTCATTCATTTGTCCGGCATCAGTCTCGCGATCAGTGTGAGCGCGTGCGACGCGGCGTTCGCGGCGATCGAACATGCGCGGGCAAACGGCGTGCGCGTGAGTTTCGACACCAACCTGCGCCTGAAGCTTTGGCCGCTCGCCCGAGCGCGCGCGGTGATGCTCGAGGCGATTCGTCAAACCGACATCTGCCTACCGAGCTGGGACGATGTGACCGAACTCACCGGCCTGACCGGCCGTGACGAGATCGTCGACTTTCTGCTGTCGCGCGGTCCGCGCGTCGTGGCGCTCAAGCTTGGCAAGGAAGGCTCGTACATTGCCACGCCCGACGAGCGGCGCGTCGTGCCGGGCCACGTCGTCGATGCGGTCGATGCGACCGGCGCCGGCGACTGTTTCGGCGGCGCGTTCATCGCGCGCATCGTCGCGGGTGACGATCCTTTTCAGGCGGCGCGTTATGCCAACGTCGCCGCTGCACTGTCCACGCAAGGTTACGGCGCGGTCGCGCCGATCCCTTTGCGGGCCACAGTCGAACACATCCTGGCCGGCTGACGGTAACGCGCTGCGAGGTGCTCGCCGCACCCCGCAGCCCGGCCAAGGCAAGATCATCTTCGGAGACTAAAGAGAGGAGCGGGCGATGCAACGAGACGTAGTGGTGGTAAGCGGTGTGCGTACGGCAATCGGCGGTTTTGGCGGCAGCCTGAAGGATTTTCCGCCGACGGATCTTGCCGCACGCGTCGTGCGCGAAGCCTTGGCACGCGCGAATGTGTCGGGTGACGAAGTGGGCCACGTGGTGTTCGGCAACGTCGTGCATACCGAGCCGAAGGACATGTATCTGGCCCGCGTGGCGGCGATCAACGGCGGCGTTGCGCAACATGCTCCGGCGTTGACGGTCAACCGCCTGTGCGGTTCGGGCCTGCAGGCCATCGTCTCGGCCGCGCAAAGCGTGCTGCTCGGCGATGCCGACATTGCGATCGGCGGCGGGGCGGAAAACATGAGCCGCGCGCCGTACTCGATGCCGGCTGCGCGTTTCGGTCAGCGCATGGGCGATGCGCGCCTCGTCGACATGATGGTCGGCGCGCTGAACGACCCGTTCCAGTCGATCCATATGGGTGTGACCGCCGAGAACGTCGCGCGCAAGTACGAAATCTCGCGTGAAGCGCAGGACGCGCTTGCGCTCGAATCGCATCGCCGTGCGGCCCATGCGATTACGAGCGGCTATTTCAAGGATCAGATCCTGCCGAT
This sequence comes from Paraburkholderia sp. BGA-UO-ETr-F12, assembly GCF_059567945.1. Taxonomy (NCBI): domain Bacteria; kingdom Pseudomonadati; phylum Pseudomonadota; class Betaproteobacteria; order Burkholderiales; family Burkholderiaceae; genus Paraburkholderia; species Paraburkholderia sp. BGA-UO-ETr-F12. The sequence continues at coordinate 90,114 of NZ_JCAQOZ010000019.1, forward strand.
CACGATTCCTTCGAAGAAGGGCGACGTCGTGTTCGATACGGACGAACACGCGCGTATGAACGCGACGGCGGAAGACTTCTCCAAGTTGAAGCCGGTGTTCGTGAAGGAAAACGGCACGGTCACGGCGGGCAACGCGTCGGGCATCAACGACGCCGCCGCCGCGGTCGTGCTGATGGAGCGCAGCGTCGCTGAAAAGCGCGGCATCAAGCCGTTGGCACGGCTGGTTTCGTATGCCCACGCAGGTGTCGATCCGGCATACATGGGTATCGGTCCGGTGCCGGCAACACGCAAGGCGCTCGAGCGCGCGGGCCTGACGGTTGCCGATCTCGACGTGATCGAAGCGAATGAAGCGTTTGCCGCTCAGGCATGCGCGGTCAGCAAGGAGCTTGGCCTCGATCCGGCCAAGGTCAATCCGAACGGCTCGGGTATTTCGCTCGGCCACCCGATCGGCGCGACCGGTGCGTTGATTACCGTCAAGGCGCTGTATGAATTGCAGCGGATTGGCGGCCGCTATGCGCTGGTGACGATGTGTATCGGCGGCGGGCAGGGTATCGCTGCGATCTTCGAACGGGTCTGAAGCAGGGGCAGGGGCCGCGCGGCGCGCAGCAACGCGTTGGCTCCTCTCTGCTGAACCAAGCCAGGCAGTGAGCGGGCAATAGGCACGTAGCAGGCAGGTAGCAGGCAGGTAGCAAGCGGCTAACAAACCGGGCATCGAGCCGTATCGTGCAACAAGGAATGAACGGATGCAGGAAGCAAAAGCGATGAAGGGTGCGATGCGTCGGCGCGGTTGGGCCGTATTGAGCGCAGTCGCGCTCCTGTGTACCGGCGCCGGAGCAATGCTGCCCGCGCAGGCATGGGCGGAAAGCGACGCGGTGAAGGAACTGGCGGCACCCCCGCCGATTCAGTTGCCGCTCAAGCCAAGCCCTGAATTCGCGAAGTTTCCGCGCTACGTCGGTACGCTGGGCACGCGGCAGATCGTGTTGCGGCTCGGCGCGAAAACCGACGACCCCGCTGGCGTGCACGGCGAGTATCAGTACACCGATACCGGCGAAGTGATCCTGATCGCGGGCGACCGCGATGGCGACACACTCGAAGTCGAGGAATCGAACGACGGCACGCATATCACCGGAAACTGGGTGGGCAAGTTTGCCGCCGACGGTTCGGTGGCGGGCGACCGGATGAACGTCGACGATTCCGACCCGCAGCCGTTCGATCTGAAACCGCTGGCGGCCGGGCAGCCCGTGCCGGCCGCCTCAGCCGGAGCCGGCGCAGCGGTCGCGCCGCATGCCAGCAGTGCCGCAACACCCGCCGCGGCGACGAATGGCGCTCACGCCGTCGGCGGAGTCAGCAATCTGCAAACCGGCGAGTGAGGCCTATTGACACCATGACCCAATCCAAACTCAAACGCAGCCTGCAAACGCATGTCGTGCGTGCCGAAGATCAACTCACGCCGGGTTTCGAATCTTTTTCGATGCCGGTTACGCGTGCTTCGACGGTCGTGTTCCCCGATCTCGCGACGATGCGCGCGCTCGACTGGAAAAACGACGCGCAATGGCGCTATGGCCTGCACGCCACACCGACTTCGCTGGCGCTCGCGCAGCGCCTTGCCACGATCGAAGGCGGCAATCACGCGCTGTTGCAGCCATCGGGGCTGTCGTCGATTTCGAACGTGTACTTCGGCCTCGTGAAGGCCGGCGACGACGTGCTGATTCCCGATAACGTCTATTCGCCGAACCGCGACCACGGCGATTGGCTGGCGCGCGATTTCGGCATTACCGCGCGCTACTACGATCCGATGATCGGCGCCGGGATCGCGGACCTGATCCAGCCGAATACGCGTTTGATCTGGCTGGAAGCACCCGGATCGGTCACGATGGAAGTGCCCGACGTGCCGGCCATTACCGCGGCTGCACGCGCGCGCAACGTTGTCACGGCGATCGACAACACCTGGTCGGCGGGGCTCGGTTTCCGGCCGTTCGACCACGGCGTCGATATCTCGGTGCAGGCCTTGACCAAGTACCAGTCAGGTGGCGGCGACGTGCTGATGGGTGCGACGATCACCGTCGATCGCGAGTTGCATCTGAAGCTGAAGGCAGCACGCATGCGCACGGGTATCGGTGTGTCGTCGGATGATTGCTCGTTGATTTTGCGCAGCCTGCCGACCATGCGATTGCGTTTCGAGCAGCATGACCGGGCGGCGCTTGAATTGGCCAGATGGTTGAAGACGCGCCCGGAAATTGCCGCGGTTTTGCATCCGGCGTTGCCCGATTGTCCGGGGCATGAATTTTTCAAACGCGACTTTACCGGCGCGGGCGGCTTGTTCTCCGTGGTGTTCGACGCAAGGTACAGCGCCGCGAAAATCGACACGTTCTGCGAGTCGCTCGAACTGTTTTCGCTGGGCTGGAGCTGGGGCGGCGCGCACAGTCTTGCGATGCCGTATGACGTCGCCTCGATGCGCACGGAAGGCCAATGGCCGTATCGCGGTACGTTGGTGCGCTTCTATATCGGTCTGGAAGACGAGGCCGATTTGCGCGCGGATATCGAACAGTGTCTGGTGGCGCTGGGGTAAGTATCTGAGCTGCGAGGCTGATTGTTGAAGCTTGACCAAGCCCATCGGGACCGGTGCCCGATGGGCTTTTTAGTTTGTCAAGATAACTAGTAAGCCTAACCATTCGGCCGAATGGTCGATGCCGGATCTCGACGCTACGATGGTGCGTGCCGTGACTAACGAATATCGCACGATGGTGAGTTTCGATGAATCTATTTTTCTGGATGTTGCTGAATCTTGGCGTGCCGATTGTCGGCCCGATCTTTACGCTGGCGCTCGTCGCACCCACGCACGGCTGGCGCGTCGCGGAGAGGTTGATCGCCGCATCGGTGCAAGACGGTCAACTGTTCTGGTGGTAAGCGCTGCACGAGCGCCGTCTTGACAGGCGCGCGGGATCTTCAGGCGTTTGCGCGAAGCTGGTCCGCAACGACCCACGGCATGAGTTCGTCAACGCGGTTGATCGCGTGGTCGGCGAT
>NZ_JCAQOZ010000020.1:0-4734 GCF_059567945.1 Paraburkholderia sp. BGA-UO-ETr-F12
GGTACGCCAGCTTCAAGACCATGCGCACCGTGCTGTTCCTCATCGCCGGAAAGCTCGACTTCTCAGCACTCAATCCGCATGCGTCGTGAGCCGCATTACCCACTCCATTTTTGAAAGAGCCTAAAAGATCGCCCCACTCGCGGTGGCGGCATTGGCCACCGTGCTGATATCGCTAACGTAGCGCTTGTTGGTCAGATTCCTGGCATCGACGAACACCGACACGCCATTGCGGAAATCCATTCCGGCTTGCAGGCCCAGCAAGGTGTATCCCGGCACGCGCAGCGTGTTGGCATCATCGGCCCAGGCGCCGGCGGGCACCCAATCCACGGTCGCCGACACATGAAAACCGTCTGGCCGCGCATAGCTCAACGCGGCGCGCAGCACGTTGACCGGCACGCCGGCAATCCGGTTGGATCCGTACTGCGGATCGTCCTTGAAACGGAAATCGCTCAGATTCCATAGCCCCGACAGCGTAATCCGGTCTCCCGAGCCCGGCTTGAAAACATCGCGCCACACATCGACCGAAGCACCCGCTTCAATGCCGCGCAACACGGTCTTGTTGGCGTTGAACGTAGCGGCCGGAATATCCGGATTCGTCGTGTACTGCAGCAACTGATCGCGCACCATCGACTGATACGCCGTGAGGTCCCAACTCACCGCGCCACGCGTGCCGCGCGTCCCGACCTCCAGCGTCCACGCATGTTGCGACTGCAACGGCGTAAAGCGCGTGGTCGATGCGAACGACTGCGCGAGGTCGGTGAAATCCGGCGTGTCCTGGCTGCGGGTAATGTCGACAAAAGCCTGAATCTCGCGATTCGGCTGCCACAACAAACCGAGCTTCGGATTGATGCCGTTGTAGGTCTGGCTCGCCGATTTATAGGTTGGGTCGGCAGCGAGGCCGCCGTGGTCAACATATTCACGCACGTCACGCAGCGCCTTGACTCCTGTCATCAGCGCGACGGTCGGCAGGAAAAACAGCCGGTTCTCGACGTAGGCCTCGTAGTTGTAGGCGTTCTGCGACGCGTCGAGTGTCTGCGTGCCACGATTGCCGGCAACGTTCACGTACTGCCGCGCCTGCGTATTGCCGCCGAAAAAGCGTGCGCCCGCAATCACGTCGTTGCGCATGCCGCCGAGGTTCAGCGTTGCCGTATAGCGAGGCGCCACGCCATAGGTCCAGCCGTCCTGGTCGATGACCTGAAAGATCGGGTGATACAGGCTCTTGTGGATGGCCCACGTGTCGATGTCGAGCTGGCCGACGTCGAGTTTCACCGTCGTGCGGTTCGCGATCCGCTCCGTACGTGTGTTGCGCGCCTGGTCGCCTGACAACGCGCTAGCGGCAGCTTTGGTCGGATTGTTCAGCGCATCGCTCAGGCTGAGCGTGCCCGGCAATTGCTGATCGACGATGTATGCGCCGAGATAGAAGCGCGTCTCGACGTTCGGACTGAAGCGGTAGCCGATGTTGGCGTTGAACTGCTCATATTGACCGCGTGAATGCTGGCGAAAGCCGTCGTTATGATCGACCGTGAACGTGCCGATGAAATCGAGTGGCCCCACCACGCGCGAAAACTGCGCACTGCTGCGCACCGTGCCAAAACTGCCGCCTTCGAGCCGCAAGATGTTCGGCGCGACCGCTGTGTGTGCAGTTGGCGTCAGAAAATCGATCGCGCCGCCAAGCGTCGAAGACCCGTAAGCGAGCCCGTTGCCGCCCTTGTAGACCTCGGTCGCCTGCAACGCGAGCGGATCGATCTGATAATAGTCGCCGCTGCCGTCGGCCTGATTGGTCGGTATGCCGTCCTGCAGGATTTCCAGCCCGCGTGTGTGATAAGAACGCGCAATCCCCGAGCCGCGGATCGACAGACGCAACTCCTGCCCATAGCGGTTCTGCACGAACACGCCCGGCACGTCCTTCAGCACGTCGCGCAGGGTAAAGGCATACGTGTTCGTATACGACTCGCTATCCACAAAGCCCACTGAACCCGCCGTTTCGTCGAGCTTGCGCTTCTGCTGAGCCGGCGTGCTGGACGTTAGAGAATGCCCGGCCTGCCCTTGCACAACAACCGGCGCCAATAGTTTCGGCTCCGCATCGTCGGATGGTTTGCTGGTCTGCGCAAGCGCGGGCGTGGCGAAGAAAACCGCGGCGCTCGATAGCGCGCCGCTTCTTTTGATGAATCGATACATAGGATGAGGTCCCGGCGCTGCATCGCGGCAGCGTCTTTTTTGAATGTGGCATATCGCACGCATTCGATCAGGTCGAATACGCGTGTGAGTGGGCCACGCGGCAAGCACGCGCCAGCAGGCACAGGCGTGCGCATGCAAGCACGCGCAGGCTCTGCTAGCTAGCGATAAAAGCCGGTGGCGGAGGAAAGAGGGTCTGCGCGCTCAGGCAGGCATACGCGTCGTCGCAACAGCGGCATTCATGCGCAAGCACGCCACACCTAGCATGCAGGCAGACCGGTGGGAATCAGATAACGGCGGCAGGTGGGGCGCGGGGCTGCGCGGACAGATGCGGCGTAACGGACGGTGCGCTGACGCTGGCATGGACGACAGCGGTATGCGCGAAAGCTGCTTGAGTCGCGAAGGCAAGCGGCACCGGTGGCACGACCGGGAAATGTGCGAGCAATCCGCAATAGCCGCATGCTTCCCAATGAAACGCCAGCGAATGCGAGTCACTTGCGCCACTGCTCGTCGACGCATCGGCCTGCGCCGAACAATGGTCGACCAACGCCGCGTCGAGACGATCCCGCGCATTCAACGCTTGCGACACCGTAGGTGCGAGCGTTGCCATCAGGATTGCGAGCAATCCGAGGATACTGCCGATCTTCTGCAGATGGCGGCGCAGCATAGGGAGAGATGTTGGAGAAATGAAAGCCGGGAGATTATGCCACGCAGTTTCGCCGAAATCACACGCCGATCGACACGTAATGATGGGTATAGCGGCCTGCATGAGATGACGCGCAAGTCTCGCGATTTTCACGCGCGACGGTTATTGTCGTGAGACAACTGGAACAACCGCCAGCGCATCGATGTGAGCGCGCGGATGCGGCATGGGTAGCAGCTATCCTCTAATGACGCAGTGCCTATTGAAGAAACGGCCCGTTATGATGAGCGGGGCCGTTTCAATCGGTCGCGAATTCCGGCCCCTGATCCTGTTAAGAAGACGAATGGGATCGGCTCGCTGTTACCATGCTGTTCCGTACCGGGATGACTCAACTTAAAAGGCAACCCCTCTGACCTCGACCGCCGCTTTTTCCAGCACAGCGCCCAAGTCGCCGCACCAGAGCCAATCTCAGCGGCAATCGCATGGTCCCATGCGTCCGGCCTTGAGATCCACTGTGCTCAAGGGTTGTGGCGCCGTAGCACTGCCGCTGATGCTGTCTGCCTGCTCCTGGTCGTGGTTCGGCCTGAATAGTCCACCGCGCGCGGTCGCGCACTCCACCGGCTGGCTCAGCGTCGCCCCTGCTCGCGACTTCGTGTACATGGCGGCGCGCAACGGCCAGGTTTCGCCGAACCGGATCGAAAATACGGCAATGACCGGCATCGTGCTCAAAAGCGACATCAACGAGGCCGTGCGCAACAGCATCGCCAGCACTTTGCAGATTGCCGGTTTTCATCTCACCGAAGGCCGCAGGGTTTTGAGCGGAAGCATCGAGAAGTTCACGGTGGACGACACGCGCTCGCCTGCATACTGGACGCTGAAAATGCGCTACGTCGTGACCGATGCCGCGAGCCAGAAAGTGGTGTTCTCGACCACGAAGACAGTCCGGCAGAAGTCACCCAAATTCACCAGCAATACCATCGCCATCGAAGACACGGTCAAGCTGAGCGTCGACGCGCTGATCAGCGACCCGGGCTTTGTTAAATCGGTGAATTGAACGCGCGGACTGAATCGGCACGGCTCGCCGATTCGCTACAATCGGCAAATATCGGGAAATCGCGGAATCGGGGCGTTACAGGCGCCCGCGGCTCCGCGCACGCCCGTTCGTCGCAATCCCGTGCCTTTCTCCGTGCGAGCTGTCATGTCCCTCACCGCCTGGCTGTTCTTCCTGCCCGCCTGCTTCGCGATCAACCTCGCGCCCGGCCCAAACAATCTTCTGTCGATTAACGTCGCCGCGCGCCACGGCTTCATGACGGCCTTCGTCGGCGGCACCGGCCGGCTTGTCGCGTTCGCGTTGATGCTGGTGTTGGCTGCAACCGGTCTCGCCGTTGTGTTGCATGCATCCGAGTGGTTCTTTCTCGCGATCAAACTGGCGGGCGCCGCCTATCTGATCTGGCTGGCAATCCAGTTGTGGCGCAGCGACGCCCCCGCTATCGACACGATGCAGCAGGACGATGCGTCGCTCTGGCGGATCGCGCGGCAGGAGTGCCTCGTGGCTGCCGGCAATCCAAAGGCGATTCTGGTTTTCACCGCGTTCTTGCCGCAGTTCGTCGATATTGCCAAGCCGATGTTGCCGCAATTCGCGGTGCTCGGTGCGAGTTTCCTGGTGCTTGAGTGGGTGGCGATCGCGCTTTACTCGTGGGCGGGGATGCACCTTGGCAAGTGGCTGGTTCGTGCGAAGGTTCGGCGGTGGTTCAATCGCTGCTGTGGGGCGTTTCTTGGGGCGATTGGGGTGAGTTTTTTGGCCTCTTTTCAATTCTCAGTGGGTGGGTTGGCGGGTCAAGTACGGGCGCCAGCCCGGCGAAGCGAATACTTGACGTGCCTTGAAGAAGTAAGCTGAGAGAGGGCTGGTTGCGGCA
>NZ_JCAQOZ010000021.1:0-94897 GCF_059567945.1 Paraburkholderia sp. BGA-UO-ETr-F12
CTACTTTTCTTTGCCGGCCGCAAAGAAAAGTAGGCAAAAGAAAGCGGCTCAAACCGCTAATTCTTAAGCGGGTCCCCTGGCTTGGAGGGGGTAGTGGTGCATCTGGAATCTGTCGCCTCGCGCACTCTGCGTCAGCGACAAGGCGCTCATCAGCTCCCACTCCGCACTACGTGCGTCGCGGACGGGTCTGCCTGGGAAACCAGCGGCTTCGCTTCGCGCAGCGGGAGCCGTCGGCTCCGCCTCGGCGAGATGCCCCCGCTCTGATTGGCCAACCCCACTTCGGAAATGTCGGTGTGTTGCTTTCGCTTTCGCTGCCGCGGTTGCGCTCGCAGCAGCGGGGCAGAGGCTCGGCAACGGCGAGCAGGGAACCGAGGCAAACGGCAGCGGGAGGCCGCAGCCTGGTGACAGCGATGCTGCCGACGAGTCAGTATCTGGATAAATCGAGGCGTGAAAACCGCAGCGGGCGAATCGAGGCGCGAAACCGCGGCGAGCGGATCGAGGGGGGAAGTCGTAGCGGGTGGGGATGGGAACGGGGTATCGGCGCGCGCAGCGCCGCCGGAGGTATGACTGCCTTGTCACTAAGGCGAAGTGTGCGAGGCGACAGATTCCAGATGCACCACTACCGCTACTGTGCGGGGGACCCGCTTATGAGCTGGCGGGGTGAAGCCGCTTTCTTTGCTTATCTTTCTTTGCGGCGGCAAAGAAAGTAAGTGCCGCCCCGCACAGGGGCAACGCTAATAAACCACTAACACAGCAAGGAAAGGCCAAAAGACCAACACCAAAACAGACCACTACGACAACAAGGCAACACCAAAAAACCCAGACCCGCCGCCGAACAGCCCCAAACCTTACCCATCAATCAGGCAATTCCGCCGCCCCCATCCGCCGCGCAATAACCCGCGAACGTTGCGCCAGATACCCCGAGCCCCTGTGCTCATCAAAGTACTTAGGCTGCGGCAGCATCACCGCCAACCTAGCCGACTGCGCAGCAGTCAACTTCGCAGCCGAAGCCTTGTAGTAATAATGCGCGGCCGCCTCCGCGCCATAAACCCCATTCCCCCACTCAACGGAGTTGAGATAAATCTCGAAGATCCGCTGCTTGTCCATCAAGGTCTCGAGCATCCACGTGATAATCAACTCCTGACCCTTGCGGATATAACTCTTCTCCCGCGACAAAAACAGATTCCGCGCCAACTGCTGAGTAATCGTCGAACCGCCTCGAACAATCCTGCCCTTGGCCTTATTGCGCTCCCAGGCCTGCAAAATGGCATCCGTCTCGTAGCCATTGTTATTCACGAAGTTCGCGTCTTCAGACGCGATAATCGCGCGCTTCAGATTGTGCGAAATCTGCTCATACGGTACCCACGTATGCTGCACCGAAAGATCAGGCCGATCCTGCGACAAACGCCACGCATCCGAGCGCATGAAAGCCGTCGACTGAGGATTCACGTAATTCCACACCGCGATCTGCGCGAAGTAAAACGCCTGCGTCGCAAGCCACGCAATCGCCACCACCACGCCCAGATAAAACACCCATCGCACCGGGCCTGGCCGGCTCGCGCGCCGCGTTGCTGTCATCGTGACTGGAGTCCTCGAGTGAGTGAGCCGGTGAGTTCCGGGTAAAAAAAGCGCCTAAGCGTGCGACGGCGCCGTCAATAACGCCCGCAATTCAGCCAGCACCGGCGCGCCGTCAGGCCGCACGCCTCGCCACACGTAAAACGATTCAGCCGCCTGCTCGACCAGCATGCCGAGACCATCGGCTGCGCGTGCGCCGAACTTCCGCGCGTGTTCCATGAACACCGTCGGATGCGCGCCGTACATCATGTCGTAAGCAAGCGTGCCGTTGCCGAACGCGCGGTCGTCGCATTCGGGCAACGAGGCATCCAGACTGCCCGCCGTCGCGTTGACGATCACGTCGTATGCGCCTGCTTCGATCGCCCGCGCACTACCGCCACTCAGATGGCAAGCGGCGTCGCGCGCGGCCTGCGCAAACTGGTCGACGAGCGCGTCGGCCTTCGCCGCCGTCCGGTTGACAATAGTCAACGTGTGCGGCGCGCGCTCCAGCATCGGCAGCACAACGCCGCGCGCGGCGCCCCCTGCACCCAGCAACAAAATCCGCGCGCCCTTCAACGACACACCGAGATTCACCTCGATATCGCGCACAAGGCCAAAACCGTCCGTGTTGTCGCCGTAAACACCGCTCGCGTCGAACTTCAGCGTGTTCACCGCACCCGCTGCCGCCGCGCGCGGCGACAAGGTATCGGCGAAGGCATGTGCGTCGAGCTTGAACGGCACAGTCACGTTCATGCCGCGGCCGCCTGCTTCGATAAAAGCCCGCACGTGCGGCACGAATGCATCGACCGGCGCCAGCAGGGGGCCGTACTCGATCGGCTCGCCTGTCTGCGCGGCAAAACGGCCATGGATGAACGGCGACTTGCTATGCCCGACCGGGTTGCCGATCACGGCGTAGCGCTCACGCGACTGATCCGCGCTCATCGTCCGGGCTCCGCGACGTGCTGCTGATCGGCGGCCGCATCGCCGGTGCCGGTGTCGGTGCCGTTTTCGGCGTCGCCCGCTTCTCCCGCAGCACCGTCGAGGTCGGCTTCCGCCTGAACCTCGGCTTCGCCTTCGGCACTCTCATCCGCCACGTCGATGATTTCCTCTTCGCCCTCGTCGGCTTCTTCAGCCTCGCTGCCGCTCGTCACGGTCGGCGCGTCGAGCACATGCAACAGGCGCACGGACGCTTCAACGGTCAGTTCATCGATCGACATCACTTCCATCTGCAAGCGCGTGCCGCGCGCATGCACGCCGAGGCCGGGCACGTGCAGCAATAGCGGAATTTCTTCAAGGCGCACAAGATCGCCCTTCACCACCGACGCCACCACCTGCTTGCGGTTCTCCTGCTTCAGCCAGCGCAGACACCAGAAGTACTCCATGCGGCGCTGGTGATCGGCGTACGCGGTGTAGGTGTCATCAAAACCTTGCACGACGGCAAACAGATCGGCGTCCTTCGGCTTGAACGGCGCAGCCAGTTTCGCGGTGACGCCGTGCTGCACACAGGCAAGCAACTGCCACTGATTCACGAGGTCGACATAGCGCCGCAGCGGCGAGGTGCTCCACGCATATTGCGTGACCCCCAAGCCTTCGTGCGGCGCGGCATTGGTCTGCATGCGGGTGCGCTTCGGGCCGGTCGGCGCGCCGAACGCGCGTTGAGTGCGGTAGATGCCCGGCACGCCATGGTCGTGCAGGAACGCGCCCCACGACGAGTTGGCGAGAATCGCGAGCTCCGCGACGATCGTATCGAGCGGCGAACCGCGCCGGCGCGGCGTGATCGTGATGTGCTCGCCTTCAACGTAGAAATTGAAATCGGTGTTGCGCTGCACTTCACGCCGCAGGCCGTAACCGGCGCGCGCGGTCTGACGCTTTTCGAACAGCGCCTGCGCGAACGGCCACAGCACGGCGATGTCTTCCTTATGCGGATAGTCGCCCGTGCCGGCGGCCAGCGCTTCTTCGGTGACCAGTTCGTCCAGCGTGTTGTGGCGCAAATTATTCTTCACGAACACACGCTCGGCACGCGTTTCGCTCGCCACGATTTCCTGCGTCTCGCGGTTGATGATCACATACAGCGACAACGCCGGCCGCAAGCCGCCCTCAGCCAGCGTAAAAGCTTCGACAACGCTGTCGGGCAGCATCGTGATCTTGTCGCCCGGCATATAAACGGTCGACAAACGCGTGCGCGCGATCGCATCGATATCGTCGCCACGCGTAATGCCGAGCGCCGGCGCGGCAATGTGCACGCCGATCCGCACGCGGCCGTCCGCCAGGTGCTCGACCGAGAACGCATCGTCGATTTCCGTGGTGGTGATGTCGTCGATCGAGAACGCTTCGACTTCGGCTTCCGGCAGGTCCTCCGGCAACGCGCCGACCGTGACCGGCGGGAAACCGGTGCCGTGCGGGAAAAACTCGGAGAGGAATTTCGCCTCGTGCAACGCGCGAGCCGACGCAATCCCGCCGCATTCGAGCATCAGCCGCGCCTGCGAAATGCCGCGCGCCGCCGCCGCGGCTTCGAGCGCCTTGTACTCGATCGTGTTCTTGTCCGGCTTGGTGAGCAAGGCCAGCGCCTTGCTGCCGCTGAAGCCTTCCGGCAGGCGGCCCGCCTTCAGCTCCTCCTCGTAGCCGGCCTGTACCAGCGCCTGCTGGCGCTTGCGCTCCAGCCCGGCAAGCGCCATCTTGAGCTGCTCCTGCGGCGCGCGTTGGTACATGCCGCGGCCCTTGCGGCGGAAATACACCGGTGAGCCATGCATGCGCAGCACCAGCGCCGCGCGTTCGATCGCGCCAAACGAATCGCCGAAGTACTCGGCGCCCAGCGTGGCAAACGGGAATTCGTCTTCCGGCGCGCATTCCCACAGGAAATCCAGATCGATGTCCTGCGCGGCCGCGTCAGCCTGCTGCATCAACTCAGCGGCGCTCGGCTTTTCGAATTCGATCAGCACGTCTTTCGCGCGCACCTTGGTGCGCCGGCCGCCCGGCAACTCGACCTGAAAAGCATCGCCCTGGCGCGACAGCACGCTGCCCGCCTTGAAACTGCCCGATTCCTCGAAGAAAACGTTCACTCAATACTCTCGTTCTGACTTGCATCTGCCGGCGCGCCCGATTGGGTTCAGCTATCGGTCACTGCGTGCGCGGCACGGCAACGTGTTCGTGGTAGTGGATCCGCGGCGCGACACGCGCGCCGGCGGTATGAATCTGGTGATCCGCAACAGCCTCGCCGCGGGATCGTCGGTACTGTCAGGCCGCTTCGCGCGGCGCCGGCGGCTCGATATCCTCGGCGTCGCAAAAGGCCAGCACCTCGTCGACGTATTGGCCGAATTCGCTGATCGCGTGGTCGCTCCCTTCGATCAGCGTAGTCCGTGCGCCCGGATAGTGCGCAAGCATTTCACGGTAATCGAGCACTTCGTCGCCGGTAGCGGCTATCAAATAATAGCGTTCTGGCCGCGTGATCGACGCGACGCCGAGCGCGCGCAGTTCGTCCAGATGATGCGGCTCGACGGTAATGCTGCCGCCGCCGTGCCACAACGGCTGCTCGCCGAGATAGGCGCTCAGGTCACGCTGCGGCACCACCGCCGGATTTAGCAGCACCGCCGGCCAGCCGTGTTTCTCGGCAAGATGCGTAGCAAAGTAGCCGCCGAGCGAACTGCCTATCACGGTGACGTTCGCCGGCCTCGCGGCCGCCACCAGCGATTCAACCAGCGCCACGGTCTCGAGCGGCGAGACCGGCAGCATCGGGCAGCACCATTCGTCGCTGCGCCCGAGTTCGACGAGGCGTGCCGCCAGCACGCGCGCCTTGAACGAGTTGGGCGATGAACGAAAACCGTGCAGGTAGAGGATCACGACGCGCCTCGCGCGGAAAGTGCGTCGAGCAGCTTCTGATGCACGCCGCCAAAGCCACCGTTGCTCATCACCAGAACCTGGTCGCCGGGGCGCGCGGCATGCGCCACCGCTTTGACCAGCGCGTCGAGATTGTCGAAAGCCTGCGCCTTGCCGCCGAGCGGCGCGAGCGCTTCGGCGAGATTCCAGCCGAGCGCGTCTCGGCCGGACGGCGCGCCGTAGCCGAACACCAGGTCGGCGTCGGCGAGGCTCGCCGGCAGTTGAGCTTTCATCACGCCGAGCTTCATGGTGTTTGAGCGCGGTTCCAGCACGGCCAGGATTCGCGTGTTTTCGTGGCCGACACGGGCGCGCAAGCCGGCCACCGTGGTCTCGATCGCCGTGGGGTGATGGGCGAAATCGTCGTATACGGTCACGCCGTCGACGCTGCCGCGCACTTCCATGCGGCGCTTCACGTTGCGGAAGCTCGCGAGCGACTTCGCGGCCTGTGCCGGCGGCACGCCGACATGGCGCGCGGCGGCGATCGCGGCCAGTGCGTTCATGCGGTTGTGCTCACCCTGAACCTGCCACTCGACGACCCCGACACGCTCGCTGTTGTGATACACGGCAAAGCGCTCGTCGACCGGCTCGCCGTCTTCCGCCGGAAGGGTTTCCCAGCCGCCTTGCACGCCGCAGCGCTCGACTTCGCTCCAGCAACCGCGCGTCAGCACACGCTCGAGCGCGTCTTCACGACCGTTAGTCACAATACGGCCGATGCCCGGCACAGTGCGGATCAGGTGATGGAATTGCGTTTCGATCGCGGCCAGATCCGGGAAAATGTCGGCATGATCGAACTCGAGGTTGTTCAGGATCGCGGTTTTCGGCCGGTAGTGAACGAACTTGGAACGCTTGTCGAAGAATGCGGTGTCGTATTCGTCGGCTTCGATCACGAAGAAGCTTGAATCGGTCAGCCGCGCCGACACCCCGAAATTCAGCGGCACGCCGCCGATCAGGAAGCCCGGATTGAGCCCCGCGTCTTCAAGCAGCCAGGTCAGCATCGAACTGGTGGTGGTCTTGCCGTGCGTGCCGGCTACCGCCAGCACCCACTTGCCGTTCAGCACATGTTCGCCGAGCCACTGCGGGCCGGACACGTACGGCAGGCCGCGATCGAGGATCGCTTCCATCAGCGGGTTGCCGCGCGTCACGACGTTGCCGATCACGAACAGATCGGCATTGAGGCCGTCCAGCTGCTCAGCGCCATAACCTTCGATCAGACGAATGCCTTGCGCCTCGAGTTGCGTGCTCATTGGCGGGTAGACGCCGGCGTCGCAGCCCGTCACGGTATGGCCCGCGCCGCGCGCGAGGACCGCGAGTCCGCCCATGAACGTGCCGCAGATGCCGAGGATGTGGATGTGCATAAGCCTGTCGTGCCGCGCGGGCGTATTTTTTTGCAAGGAAGGGGAGTGCAGAGAAGCGGCCGAAACGACCGTCTGCAAAGGACGCTATTGTAACCGACGCCTCCGAATCGCCCTACGAACGGGACCGGCAGCGCGGCCGTCCGCCCGGCCCGTGCCAGGTACCCGGCGCGGCCCGCCCGGAAAGGGCTGTCATCAATCTCTAGTATGATTGAGAGATGGTTCGCAAATCACATTTCGATCCGCAGCGGGTGCGCGAGGAAATCGCCACCGCGGCTGCCCGGATGATCGCTGAAGACGGTCTGGACTACGCAACGGCCAAGCGTAAAGCGGCACGGCAGGTAGTCGGCGAGAGCCGTGTTGCCGGCGAATGGCTGCCGGATAATGACCAGATCGAAGAAGAAATCCGCGAGTACCAGTCGCTCTTCCAGGGTGACAGCCAACCGGCGTTGCTGCGGCGACTGCGTCACATTGCAATCGACTGGATGGAGCGGCTCGCGCCGTTCAATCCGTATTTGACCGGCGCGGTGCTCGGCGGTACCGCTGGCGAGCACTCGGATATTCACCTTCAGGTGTTTTGCGACAACCCGAAAGAAGTCGCGATCTACTTTCTGAACGCCAACATCCAGTACGACGTGTCGGAGACGCGGCATTTTGGCGGCCGCGGCTATGTCGAGACGCTGAGCTTCCTCTGGCGCCCCACGAACGAAGGGCGCGACGCGGAGCCGGCCGGCATCCACGTCGCGCTGTACGAAACAGACGACTTGCGCGGCGCGGTCCGCGCCGACGCGCGCGGCCGTACGGCCCGGGCGAATCAGCAGGCGGTTCAGGCGCTGCTCGACAGCAGCAACGTCACCTCTTCAACTAATTAGACAGACCTGGAATGAATACGAGACGGATTCTGGCAGGCGCGCTGGTCGCGATCGCCGCCGCGGGCGGCGGAATGCTGGCCAACCATTGGCTCAACAGCGACCCGGAAGTCGCCCTCGCGGCGCAACCCGGCTCCGCGCAAAGCGCGGTCGAGCAACTCTGGAGCGCGCCCGTTACCAGTGTCGACGGCAAGCCGCAATCGCTAAGTTTGCTTAAAGGCCACCCAATCGTCGTCAATTTCTGGGCGTCGTGGTGCGGCCCGTGCGTCGAAGAGATGCCCGCTCTCTCGCAACTTCAGCGCGAATATGCAAAGAAAGGCATCCAGTTCGTCGGACTTGGCGTCGATTCGGATAAAAACGTCCAGGCGTTCCTGCAAAAGGTGAAAGTAGCCTACCCGGTCTACGTGACCGGCTTCGGCGGCGCCGATCTCGCCCGCGCGTTCGGCAATAACGCCGGCGGCCTGCCCTTTACCGTCGTTATCGACGCCAAGGGCAATATCCGCTCGACAAAATTAGGGCAAATCGACCCGCAAGCGCTGAAACAGACCCTCGACGCGCTCTAAATTTCACATTCTTTTGACGATCAGATCGGGGTAAAAGGCGCGAAATTAGGCGCAAATCGGCCGAATTTGAGAGAAGATGGGCGTGCGGGGAAGCGGCGAAAGGTCGCCGGCGGCGTTTCGAACGCGCGGGAAACTAGACAAGTTTCTCTAATCAGCGCTAAAGTGCGCCCAATTCCACGGAAAAAGAAGCGACCATGACGCGACTGCTGGTACTGCACGGCCCCAACCTCAACCTTCTCGGCACCCGGGAACCCGAGGTCTACGGCCGCGTGACGTTGCCGCAGATCGATCAGGCGCTGGCGGACCGCGCAGCAGACGCCGGTGTCGAACTCGCGTCGTTCCAGAGCAATCATGAAGGCGCGCTGGTCGATCGCATCCAATCCGCACGGACTGAAGAAACCGATTTCATACTGATCAATCCCGCCGCGTACACGCACACCAGCGTGGCCATTCGGGACGCACTGGCGGGGGTCGGCATCCCGTTCGTCGAGATTCATCTGTCGAACGTACATCGCCGCGAACCGTTCCGGCATCACTCGTATTTCTCCGACCAGGCAGAGGGCGTGATTTGCGGCCTCGGCTGGAAGGGCTATATGTACGCGCTCGAATTCGCGCTCGACCGGCTGTCCGCCGGTTCGTCGCGCGGCTGATTCCAAACACGTCTAATTTGCGCCGGCTGCGTACGCGCCGGCACTTTACGCATTGAAAGGGGCTTCCTGATGGATCTACGTAAACTGAAAACTCTGATCGACCTCGTCTCGGAGTCCGGTATTTCCGAACTCGAAGTGACCGAAGGCGAAGGCAAGGTCCGCATCGTCAAGAATGCGCCGCCGGTTTACGTGCAACCGTCCGCTTCGTATGCCCCGCAATATGCGCAGCCGGCGCCGATGCCGGCCGGCGAAGCGCCGGCTGCAGCAGCGGGCGCCCCCGCTACGCCGGCCGCCGCCGCGCCGCAAGGCCACGTGGTGACCTCGCCGATGGTCGGCACCTTCTACCGTGCGCCGTCGCCGGGCGCCGAGCCGTTCGTCCAGGTGGGCGATACGGTCAAGGAAGGCCAGACGATCTGCATCATCGAAGCGATGAAGCTGCTCAATGAAATCGAGTCGGACAAGTCCGGTGTGGTCAAGGAAATCCTCGTCGACAACGGCCAGGCGGTCGAGTACGGCCAACCGCTGTTCGTGGTCGGCTAACGCGGCACGCGTTGCGCTTTTTTTGCGCCTGCCGCCCGCGCGCCTGCCCTCCCGCGGCGCGCGGCCGATCCTCTGAGGCAGCCTGTGTTGTGATCAACCGGGCGCCTATTGATGAGTCGAAAACCCGCTATGTTTGAAAAAATCCTCATTGCCAATCGTGGCGAGATCGCGCTCCGTATTCAGCGCGCGTGCCGCGAACTTGGCGTCAAGACCGTCGTCGTCTATTCGGAAGCCGACAAGGAAGCCAAGTACGTGAAGCTCGCCGACGAGGCCGTCTGTATCGGCCCGGCACCTTCGAATCTGAGCTACCTGAACATGCCGGCGCTGATCAGCGCGGCAGAAGTGACGGACGCCGAAGCGATCCATCCGGGCTACGGCTTCCTGTCGGAAAACGCCGACTTCGCCGAGCGCGTCGAGCAGTCCGGCTTCACCTTCATCGGCCCACGCCCGGAAACCATCCGGATGATGGGCGACAAGGTCACGGCCAAGCAGACCATGATCAAAACCGGCGTGCCCTGCGTGCCGGGTTCCGAAGGCGCGTTGCCGGAAGATCCGAAAGAGATCGTGAAAATTGCCCGCCAGGTCGGCTACCCGGTCATCATCAAGGCCGCCGGCGGCGGCGGTGGCCGCGGCATGCGCGTGGTGCATACGGAAGCGGCGCTGGTCAACGCGGTCAATATGACCCGCGAAGAAGCCGGCCGTGCCTTCGGCAATCCGCAGGTCTACATGG
Source organism: Paraburkholderia sp. BGA-UO-ETr-F12 (assembly GCF_059567945.1). Taxonomy (NCBI): domain Bacteria; kingdom Pseudomonadati; phylum Pseudomonadota; class Betaproteobacteria; order Burkholderiales; family Burkholderiaceae; genus Paraburkholderia; species Paraburkholderia sp. BGA-UO-ETr-F12. The sequence goes on from NZ_JCAQOZ010000021.1 coordinate 10,132, forward strand.
AGAAATTCCTGGAGAACCCGCGGCACATCGAAATTCAGGTGCTGGCCGATTCGTTCAAGAACGCGGTCTGGTTGGGCGAGCGCGATTGCTCGATGCAGCGCCGCCACCAGAAAGTGATCGAAGAAGCGCCGGCGCCGGGCATCGCGCGCCGCCTGATCGACCGTATCGGCGATCGCTGCGCGGACGCCTGCAAGAAGATGGGCTACCTCGGCGCGGGCACGTTCGAATTCCTGTACGAAAACGGCGAGTTCTATTTCATCGAAATGAACACGCGCGTGCAGGTCGAGCATCCGGTGACCGAGCTGATCACCGGCGTCGACATCGTGCAGGAACAGATCCGCATCGCGGCGGGCGAGAAGCTCGCCTTCCGTCAGCGCGACATCGTGTTCAAGGGCCATGCGATCGAATGCCGGATCAACGCGGAAGATCCGTTCAAGTTCATTCCGTCGCCGGGCCGGTTGACGTCGTGGCATATGCCGGGCGGCCCCGGCATCCGCGTCGATTCGCACGCCTACAATGGCTATTTCGTGCCGCCGAACTATGATTCCATGATCGGCAAGCTGATCGCTTACGGCGCGACGCGCGAGCAGGCGATCAAGCGGATGCGCATCGCGCTGTCGGAAATGGTGGTGGAAGGCATTCAGACCAACATCCCGCTGCACCGCGAATTGATGCTGGACGCGAAGTTCGTCGAAGGCGGCACCAGCATTCATTACCTCGAAAACCGGTTGGCCGCGAAGCAGCAGGCCGCGCCGGAAGAAGCGTAAGTCATGAGCTACCGGGAACTGATCGCCGAGCTGGCACGCGAGCACGCGGAGGAGTTCTCCGACGCGCTGCTCGAGTTGGGCGCGCTGTCCGTATCGGTTGAAGATGCGGACGCCGACACGCCCGACGAGCAGCCGCTGTTCGGCGAGCCCGGTCTCACACCGGACCGCACGGCGTGGCAGCGTTCGCGGGTGATCGCCCTGCTCGCGCCGGAACACGAGCCGGCCGTGCTGCTCACCGCCGCGGCCAATGAAGTGGGGCTGGAAACCGCCCCCTCGTTTACCGTGCGTGAAGTCGAGGACCAGGATTGGGTGCGGCTCACGCAATCGCAATTCGACCCGATCCCCATCGGCGAGCGCATCTGGGTCGTGCCCTCATGGCACGATGCACCGGACCCCGACGCCCTCGTGCTGGAACTCGATCCGGGCCTTGCGTTCGGAACCGGCAGCCATCCCACCACGCGTCTGTGCATGGAATGGCTGGAGCAATCGGTCAAAGCGGAGCAATCCGTGCTCGACTACGGCTGCGGCTCAGGCATCCTCGCGATCCTCGCCAAAAAGTGCGGCGCCAACCCGGTGTACGGCATCGATATCGACCCGCAGGCGGTCGAATCGGCACGCCACAACAGCGAGCGCAACCGGGCGGAAGTCACCTACGGTTTGCCCGACGCCTGCCCCACCGGCGAATTCGATATCGTGGTCGCCAATATTCTGTCCAATCCGCTCAAGCTGATGGCCTCGATGCTGTCGTCGAAGGTCAAGTCGGGCGGCCGGATCGCGCTGTCAGGCATCCTGGCGCGCCAGGCGGACGAAGTGGCGCAGGTCTACGCACGATGGATCGACATCGGCATATGGCGCGAACACGAAGGTTGGGTATGTCTGACGGGAACCCGCCGCGAAAGCCATTAGAATAAGGCGTATTGCCCAACCAACGGCCTTTCGGCTTACCGGCTCAATATGCTCCTGGCAACGCGTTGCCCCTTCTGCGAAACCGTCTTCCGCCTGCAACCGGCGCAGCTCGCGCTGCGCCGCGGTCTTGTGCGCTGCGGGCATTGCAATGAAGCATTCGACGCCTCGAGCAGCCTGTTCGAACTGAACGAGGGCGGCGACTTCTCCACCGCCAGGCCGGTTGCCGCCGCCGCGGCGATCGAGGCTTTGTCCGGCGTGCGCCCGAAGGAACCCGATTTCAGCGCCGAAGCATGGGATCCGTGGGCGCCGGTCGCCGACGCCACGATCGACAATCGCCTGCTTCACAACGCCCGCAATCTGCCTCTTTCGCCGGTCTCCACCGGGGCCGGCGTTGCGGTCACGCCGCGTCATGCTACCGAGCCGGAATTGCCGGCGAGCGCCTTCACCGCGCCGATTCCCGCCGACAACGAACCTACGCTCGGGCAGACGCCCGGCGAAGCCTCCGCTTACACGGAAGAGGTGCCCGCCGATGTCCCGGCCGAGCCTTTCGCTCATGCGGCCAACCCGTCTGTTGAGGCGGCGCCGCGGGTCTGGCACAAGACCGAACGCCCTTCCGAATATCCTGGGGATGCTGACGAACCGGTTCTGAACGAGCCGGCCGGCTTACATGGCATTCCCGACAACGAACCGCATTTCGGTGCGGCCGGCTTAGGTGGGGCCGCCTTAGGTGCGGCCGGCTCAGGTGCGGCCGCCTCAGGTGCGGCCGCAGGCTCAGGCTCCCCCGCTGGTTCAGCCGCGACAGCCGGCTTGGGTACTGCCGGCACGGATGGCCCCGGCACAGCCGCATTCGGATCGAGCGGCGAGCCCTTCTCGGTCCAGCCGGTAAATGACGACGGCGTCGATCCCTTCCCGGTAGTGCGTGAAACGCGCCCGCCCGAACCGCGCCGCCTCGGCTGGATCGTCTTCGGCTCGGTGGTCGCGGCGCTGCTGGCCATCGCGCTGCTCGCGCAACTCGCCTGGTGGCAGCGCGAAGCCGTTCAGGTCTTCTTGCCACGTTCACAGGTGCTGTATGCAAAGGCCTGCGCGCAACTCGGCTGCCAGCTCACGCCGCCGCACGACATCGACGGTTTGCTGGTCGAGCCGTCCGATCTGCGTCAGATCGACGGCCCCCACAAGCTCGAACTGAAGATGCCGTTGCGCAACCGCTTCAGTATTGCGCTGGCCTATCCGGCCATCGAACTCACGCTGCTCGATGACCAGAACAATGTCGCCGTGCGCCGCGTACTGTGGCCGCAAGACTACGTCCCGCCGGGCACGCCGATCGCAGCCGGCCTGCCGGCGCATACGACTCAGACCATGATCGTGCACCTCGACACGGGCAATGCGGTCGCATCCAATTTCCGCGTGCAGATTTTTTATCCGTAACGCAACCTCGCGCGCCCGGTACTGACCGGGCGTATTCACCGTCATCACTGACGAATTTTCGGAGCACAACAACATGAGTCAAGTAACGCTGGGTGGCAACCCGATCGAAGTAGCCGGCACGTTCCCGACCGTGGGCCAGAATGCCCCCGCCTTCTCGCTCGTGGGCAAGGATCTGAAGCCGCTGTCGCTGGCCGACTTCGCCGGCAAGCGCAAGGTGCTGAACATCGTCCCGAGCCTCGACACGCCGACTTGCGCCACGTCGACCCGCAAGTTCAACGAAGCCGCGGCCAAGCTGAGCAACACGGCCGTGATCGTCGTGTCGGGCGACCTGCCGTTCGCCGCATCGCGCTTCTGCACGACTGAAGGCATCGAGAACGTCGTGACGGCTTCCACGTTCCGCGGCCATGAGTTCGCGCAAGCCTATGGCGTCGATGTGACGAGCGGCCCGCTGACGGGTCTGACGGCACGCGCCGTGGTGGTCCTCGACGAGAACGACAAGGTCGTGCACGCTGAACTGGTCGGCGAAATCAAGAACGAACCGAACTACGACGCAGCACTCGCCGCGCTGAAGTAAAACCTTCGCGCACGGACCCCGGCGCCGCGCTTCATGCGCGGCGCTGTCACGTCGTCGCGCCCATTTTCTTTATCGATTTTTACAGGACGCTCACCTTGGCTACGCTGATTTGCGGTTCGCTCGCCTACGACAACATCATGACCTTCGAAGGCCGCTTTCGGGAGCACATCCTGCCGGAGCAGGTTCACATCCTGAATGTGAGCTTCCTTGTGCCGACGATGCGCCGTGAATTCGGTGGCTGTGCGGGCAACATTGCCTACTCGCTGCATCTGCTGGGCGGCAATGCGCGCATCATGGGCGCGCTCGGCGCGATCGACGCGCAGCGCTACATGGACCGTTTCGCGCAACTCGGCCTGTCGACGGAGAACGTGCTGGTGGTGCCGGATACCTATTCGGCCCAGGCGATGATCACCACCGATCTGGAAAACAATCAGATTGCCGCGTTCCATCCTGGCGCAATGATGCAGGCGCATCTGAACCGCGCCGACGAAGCGAAAGGCATCACGCTGGGCATCGTCGGGCCGGACGGTTACGACGCCATGATCCAGCATTCCGAGCATCTGGCAGCGGCCGGCGTGCCGTTTATCTTCGATCCGGGCCAAGGTTTGCCGCTGTTCGACGGCGAGTCGCTGCGCCGCATGATTGAACTTGCTACTTACGTAGCTGTCAACGATTACGAAGCCAAACTGGTGAGCAACAAAACGGGTTGGTCGATCGAAGAAATCGCCGGCAAGGTCGAGGCGCTGATTGTCACGCTCGGCGAGCAAGGCGCGCAAATTTATCACGCTGGCGGGATCGAAGAGATTCCGGCGGTCAAGGCACAGCAGGTGCTCGATCCTACGGGCTGCGGCGACGCGTTCCGCGGCGGCTTGTTGTACGGCATCGAGAACAAGCTTGGCTGGGCGACCACGGGGCGTCTGGCGAGCCTGATGGGCGCGCTGAAGATCGAACACCAGGGCCCGCAAAACTACGCGCCCAGCCGGGCGGAGATCAACGAACGGTTCAAGCAGGCGTTCGCATACGACCTGCCGTAATACCGCAAGCTACTGGAGTTAGGGAATGAGAACAACGAGTCGTCTGGTCGTGGCCGCCTTGATCGCCGGTTCGCTGGCCATGTCGGGGTGTGCATACAACAGCAGTTCCGCCGACGTCTACACGGCATCGCAGGCACAGCGGGAAGAAACGGTTCGCATGGGCACGGTCGACAGCGTGCGCGCAGTGAAGATCAGTTCGAACAACGGCCAGCCGAGCGGCCTGGGCGCGATCGGCGGCGGCGCACTGGGCGCGGTAGCCGGCAGCGCGATCGGCGGCGGCCGCGGCTCGATCGTGACCGGCATCATCGGCGGCCTGGCCGGTGCGGTGGCAGGCAATGCGGTCGAGAACGGCGTCGCGGTGCACGACGGCCTCGAGATCACCGTGCGACTCGATAACGGCGACATGCGCGCAATCACGCAAAGCGCCACCGGCGAAATCTTCCGCGCCGGCGACCGCGTCCGGCTGCTCTCCAGCGGCGGCGTCACGCGCGTCACACACTAGGTTTCCCCTCTCGTGCGGTCGCGCTTCACGGGCTTCCGCGACGACCTCAAACGCATGCCCTCCCCTGTGCATGCGTTTTTTTTCGCCTGCCGCTTTTAAAGCGTTTCTGGTAGCGGCCGCGTTCGCCAGGGCAAAAAAAAATCCCGTCGCCAGAAACCCGGCAACGGGACCCTGACCGAGTAGCGCTCGGTCATGCTACTTAAGCGCTACTCGATCATCGACACAGGTACGGCGTGTCGAAGTACTTCTTCCGCTTGTCGTCCAGATTACGGACGGCTGCCCGTCGGGAACGGCCATGCCGCTGCCGGGTTCAGCGCGGTCTTCACCGTTGCTGCCGGTGCGCTCGAGACAGAAGTCGCAGCGGGTGCAGGAGCCGCCTTCTTGGCGACAGCCTTCTTCGCAGGCGCAGCCTTCTTGGCAGGAGCAGCGGCCTTCTTCGCGGCAGCCTTCTTGGCAGGCGCAGCCTTTTTGGCAGCAGCCTTCTTCGCAGGCGCAGCTTTCTTGGCAGCAGCCTTTTTCGCAGGCGCAGCCTTCTTCGCAGCAGCCTTCTTAGCCGGTGCTGCCTTCTTTGCTGCGGCCTTCTTCGCCGGTGCTGCCTTCTTCGCTGCAACCTTCTTCACTGCAGCTTTCTTCGCCGGTGCTGCCTTCTTGGCCGGCGCCTTCTTCGCTGCAACCTTCTTCACGGCGACTTTCTTGGCTGCAACCTTCTTGGCCGGAGCAGCTTTCTTCGCTGCAACCTTCTTAGCCGGTGCTGCCTTCTTCGCTGCAACCTTCTTCACTGCGACTTTCTTTGCAGCGACTTTTTTCGCCGGAGCAGCCTTCTTGGCCGGTGCGGCCTTCTTGGCTGCGGGTTTCTTAGCTGCCGCTTTCTTTGCAGTTGCCATCATTTTCTCCTTCAGGTTTTCAGATGAGAGTCAGTTCAAACTACACCCTTCGTCAAAACCCGTTTCCCGCGGACGCTTCTCAGGGCGCGCGCTACGAAGCGGGCTATTCATCGGCGTACGCAGGTGCCGCGCGCTTACGCTAATGAATGCGGTAAGGCGCGCGGTGCCAATGGGCACCGCGCGCCAGATCTGGTCGATGCTGGATATCAGCATCGGCAATTGCTTGATCGGGCCGCCGGCGCGAACGCCAGCGGCTTTTTCCGGGGGGAAGTTTGCCCATCCCACTGAAGGGTTCGCAAAGTGCCAGCCATGTTTGTGGGCCGCGAAGGCACGCGGCGCACCGGGCACGATTTGCATCAGGCGGTTCTGCTCCTAACTAAATTGCCGCGGCCGAGGCCTGCCGGCATCCCCAAAATGAAATGCATCTGCGACTCGGACCCGGATCACTCCCAGGTCAACGCGCCGCCAGTCTGATATTCGATCACTCGCGTCTCGAAGAAGTTGCGTTCCTTCTTCAGGTCGATCATCTCGCTCATCCACGGGAACGGGTTTTCCTCGTTCGGGTACAGCGGATCGAGACCGATCTGCTGGCAACGGCGGTTGCAGATGAAGCGCAGATAGCTCTTGAACATCGACGCATTGAGGCCGAGCACGCCGCGCGGCATCGTGTCTTCCGCGTAACGATACTCAAGTTCGACCGCTTGCTGGAAGATCTCGCGGATGTCCGCGCGGAACTCAGCCGTCCAGAGTTGCGGGTTTTCGAGTTTGATCTGGTTGATCAGGTCGATGCCGAAATTGCAGTGCATCGACTCGTCGCGCAGGATGTACTGGTACTGTTCCGCCGCGCCGGTCATCTTGTTCTGACGGCCAAGCGCCAGGATTTGCGTAAAGCCGACGTAGAAGAACAGGCCTTCCATCACGCAGGCGAACACGATCAGCGAGCGCAGCAGCGTCTGGTCGGTCTCGAGCGTGCCGGTCTTGAAGCCCGGATCGGTCAGCACATTGATGTACGGAATCAGGAATTCGTCTTTCGCGCGGATCGAGGCAACCTCGTGATACGCGTTGAAGATTTCGCCTTCGTCGAGGCCCAGCGATTCGACGATGTACTGGTAAGCGTGCGTGTGGATCGCCTCTTCGAACGCCTGACGCAGCAGGAACTGGCGGCATTCGGGCGCCGTGATGTGGCGGTAGGTGCCCAGCACGATGTTGTTGGCGGCGAGCGAGTCAGCCGTCACGAAGAAGCCCAGGTTGCGCTTGACGATGCGGCGCTCGTCTTCGGTCAGCCCGTTCGGGTCTTTCCAGAGGGCGATGTCGCGCGACATGTTCACTTCTTGCGGCATCCAGTGGTTGGCACAACCCGCCAGATACTTTTCCCAGGCCCACTTGTATTTGAACGGCACCAACTGGTTGACGTCGGTCTGGCCGTTGATGATGCGCTTGTCGGCGACATTGACCCGCGCTTCGGAAATCGCAGCCGTTCCGGCAGCGTGAGCAGCGGCAATGCCTTTTTCGAAAACGTCTTGAGACGCGAAGACGTTTCGGTCCGAGGGAGCATGAGGAGCGGAACGCGTTCCGACTTGCGAACCGACAGCCGATCCCGCAGCGTTGCGCAACACATTCAGTTGCGTAGCGCTCGAGGGAGTTACGGCAGTGATCTCGTCATCCCAGTTGAGCATAAATGTCACCATCAATTTAGAACGGTTTGTACCATCTTTTCACGAGCGATAAAAGAGTTCGCTGATGAAAAATCCTGTTTTCGATTCGCGTTGCTACGTTCATACAACACTTTGTTCAACAGACTGTGTGTGTCGCCTCATGTGAAGCGTGTTGAACGCGTGTCGTCGAAGTGCTTCGCGAGCTCGAAGAGCAACGTGTCGAAGCGACGTTTCGCTGCTCTATCTATCTGTATTGCGGAGCGTGCTTGCAGCGTTTTGCGATTGCTTCCTGCTGCCTCGCTGACGCGGCGGATTGCCTGTTCGTCAGCGCTGGCGAGGTGAAGTTCAATGCAACATCGAGCGATGCTTCTGGCCGGCTGTGTCGTTCGACCTTTGACCGGAGCGTTTGCTGAGCGCTTCATGTCGAGCGCTTCGTCTGTGCTGCCGACTGCTTCATCTACTGCCTGCTTACCGCTTGCCATGCTTCGCTGCTGTTCGACGAGCGGTGTGACGTCGATTCTGTTTCGCCGCGCCGCTCGTCTACTTCACTTCTGTACTGCTTCTATCAGGCTTGCCGATCGCTGCATGCGGGTCTTTACCTACCCCATCCGCCACGCAGCGATCCTGCCGCCTGCTTCGTGCTCGCCTCGCAGTTGCCAGACGCTTACTGGCAAGCCTCGCACTCGTCGAAACCCGGGTCGCCCGGACGCATCATGCACACCGGACCGTCCGCTTCCGGCGCTGCTTCGACTGCAACGGCCGGCGCTGCCGCCGCTACCTGGATGCCGCCCGAAGCCGCACCGCCGTTCGCGCCGAAGCTGCCTGCCGCGCCACCGCCGACACCGCCCGCGCCGCCCGACCCTTCGCCGCCACCCGAGCTCACCGCGTTCAGCGCGCCGTGTGCCACCGTCGACTTCTCGACGTGCGTTGCCGCCATCGTGCGGAGGTAGTAGGTGGTCTTCAGGCCGCGCACCCATGCGAGCTTGTAGATCTCGTCGAGCTTCTTACCCGACGCGCCGCCCATGTAGATGTTCAGCGACTGCGCCTGGTCGATCCACTTCTGACGGCGCGAAGCCGCTTCGACCAGCCACTTCGGATCGACTTCAAACGCGGTCGCGTAGATCGCGCGCAGGTCGGCCGGGATGCGGTCGATGCGCGAGAGCGTGCCGTCGAAGTATTTCAGGTCGGCGACCATCACTTCGTCCCACAGGCCGCGCGCCTTCAGGTCGCGCACCAGGTAGTCGTTGACCACCGTGAATTCGCCCGACAGATTCGACTTCACATACAGGTTCTGGAAGGTCGGTTCGATACAGGCCGACACGCCGATGATGTTCGAGATCGTCGCCGTCGGCGCGATCGCGATGCAGTTCGAGTTGCGCATGCCGTAGGTGGCGATGCGCGAACGCAGTTCGGTCCAGTCCATCGATTCGCTCGAATCGACTTCGACGTAACCGCCGCGCGCTTCGGCCAGCAGCTTCACCGAGTCTTGCGGGAGGATGCCGCGGTCCCACAGCGAGCCGCGGTAGCTGGAGTAACGGCCGCGTTCCTGCGCCAGTTCGGTCGACGCGTAGTAAGCGTAGTAGCAGACCGCTTCCATCGACGTATCGGCGAACTCCACCGCCTCTTGCGACGCGTACGGCGTGCGCAGCAGGTGCAGGCAGTCCTGGAAGCCCATGATGCCCATGCCGACCGGACGGTGCTTCAGGTTCGAGTTACGTGCCTTGGCAACCGCGTAGTAATTGATGTCGATTACGTTGTCGAGCATGCGCATCGCCACGCTGACGGTGCGCTTGAGCTTGTCGTGGTCGAGCGCCAGGGTGCCGTCAGCCTGCTCCTTCAGGTGAGCGACGAGGTTCACCGAGCCCAGGTTGCAGACGGCGATTTCCGAGTCGCTGGTGTTCAGCGTGATTTCCGTGCACAGATTCGACGAGTGGACGACGCCGACGTGCTGTTGCGGCGAGCGCACATTGCACGGATCCTTGAACGTGATCCACGGGTGGCCGGTTTCGAACAGCATGCCCAGCATCTTGCGCCACAGTTGTGCCGCCGGCAGCTTCTTGAACAGCTTGATCTCGCCGCGCGCGACCTTGTCTTCGTAAGCCGTGTAAGCCGCTTCGAATTCCGCGCCAAACTTGTCGTGCAGATCCGGGCAGGTGGACGGCGAGAACAGCGTCCAGTCACCGCCTTCGTGCACGCGCTTCATGAACAGGTCGGGAATCCAGTTCGCCGTGTTCATGTCGTGGGTGCGGCGACGGTCGTCGCCGGTGTTCTTACGCAGCTCGAGGAATTCCTCGATGTCCAGGTGCCACGTTTCCAGGTACGCGCAGACCGCGCCCTTGCGCTTGCCGCCCTGGTTGACCGCCACTGCGGTGTCGTTGACGACCTTCAGGAACGGCACCACGCCTTGCGACTTGCCGTTGGTGCCCTTGATGTGCGAACCGAGCGCACGCACGCGGGTCCAGTCGTTGCCCAGGCCGCCGGCGAATTTCGACAGCAGCGCGTTTTCCTTCAGCGCTTCGTAGATGCCGTCGAGGTCGTCGTCGACCGTGGTCAGGTAGCACGACGACAGTTGCGAGCGGCGGGTACCCGAGTTGAACAGCGTGGGCGTGGACGACATGAAGTCGAAGCTCGACAGCACGTTGTAAAACTCGATCGCGCGCGCTTCGCGGTCGATCTCGTTCAGCGACAGGCCCATCGCCACACGCATAAAGAATGCCTGGGGCATTTCGATGCGCACGCCGTCGTGATGCAGGAAGTAACGGTCGTACAGCGTTTGCAGACCGAGGTAGCCGAATTGCAGGTCGCGGTTGTTGTCGAGCGCCGCGCCCAGGCGCTTCAGGTCGAACTGCAGCAGCTTGTCGTCGAGCAGCTCGGCTTGCACGCCGCGCTTGATGAACTGCGGGAAGTACTCCGCGTAGCGCTCGCCCATTTCCGTCTGCGTGACTTCCTCTTCGAGGATCTCGCGGCGGATCGTGTGCAGCAGGATGCGTGCAGTGACCTGGCTATAAGCCGGGTCCTTTTCGATCATCGTGCGGGCAGCCAGAATCGCCGAGTCGTAGACCTGGCTCATCGGCACGCCGTCGTACAGATTCTTCACCGTTTCCGCGATGATCGGATCGGCGTTCACGGCGTCGCCCAAGTTCGCGCAGGCGGATTCGATAATGCCGCGCAGCGCTGCCATGTCGAGCGGACGCGTCACCCCGTTGTCGGTGACGTTCAGACCCGGCGTGTTGGCGACGATCTGCTCGTCATGGCCGCGCGCCTGAGTGCGCTTCTCGCGATACAGCACGTACGCACGCGCGACGTTGTGTTCGCCGCCGCGCATCAGCGCAAGTTCGACCTGATCCTGGATGTCTTCAATATGGAACGTGCCGCCGTTCGGGCGGCTGCGCACGAGCGCGCGCACCACGTCCTGCGTGAGTTGCTCGACCAGTTCGCGCACGCGCGCGGAGGCTGCGCCTTGACCACCGTTGACTGCCAGGAATGCCTTCGTCACGGCGATGGCGATTTTCGACGGTTCGAACGACACCACGCTGCCGTTACGGCGGATCACCTTATAGTCGGCGTAGGTCGTTTGCGGCGCGAGCGGCTGCGCGCCTTGTGCCTGGCCGAAGGTCTGGCCAGTCTGTGAACCCTCGTACCGGGTCGTCGCGTTGTCGGTGGTTTGCATGTGCAAAGCTCCTGGTCCTGGAAATGGTGCGGAGAAAGCCGCGGATTAAAACGAACGCTGCGCCGCCGCGTGCGCAAGCGATGGGGCGCAGGAAAAAGGCCGGCTGAGCCGGGTGGCGGGATGCGACAGCGATGAAGCCTGGTTCGAATTGATGACGGTCTTCACGCTAAAAGTCGCGATCACTTGCTGTGCCCTTTCCCTGAATTTTTCTGGACGCTGCCGACTTGTTACCGGGCGCGCCGCAGGAATTTTTTCAATGCCTGGAATGCTTGCGGCGCCATGCTCGGAAGCGGGGCGCCGCTGACTTGTTCACTCGGTTATGCACTCAGTTATTCACACGGTTATGCACAGCCCACCACAAGATATAGTGCAAAACCGAATTTCTGGCACCAAGTATAGTGGAGATTCGAGACAGGTCAAATCGTTTTATTTGCTTTCGAAGTCTTGACTTTTGCATAGCGCGGCGCGAAGCCGACTCCCCGGAGAACAAGGCAGCGCCTTGTTCTCCTCGCATCACGCGAACTCGCGCGAAGGGTCGTTATCGCGTTTTGGAAAACTTGAGATAGGGGAAATACTGATCCGCCAGCGCGGTGTCGCGCTGCAGACGCTGCCACTCGAAATGGGGCCCCGGATCGGTCTTGCGGCCGGGCGCGATGTCAGAGTGACCGGCCAGTCCCTCGACCGGATAGCGAGCCTTGAGCGCCGTCACAAGCGCGGCGAGCGTGCGGTATTGCGCCGCTTCGAAGGCAGTCGTGTCACTGCCCTCCAGCTCGATGCCAATCGAGAAATCGTTGCAGCGCTCGCGGCCGAAAAAATTCGACGGCCCGGCGTGCCATGCGCGCTCGTTGCAGGAGACGAATTGCTCGAGGGCGCCGTCGCGATGGATCACGAAGTGCGCCGACACCCGCACGCCGCGCAGATGCGTGTCGTAGTAGGGGTGGGCGTCGCAGTCGAGCGTGTTCTGGAAAAGTTCGGCAATCGCCGTGCCGCCGAACTCATCGGGCGGCAAGCTGATGTTGTGCACGACGATCAGCGTGGGCACGGCCCCTTCGGGTCGCGCTTCGAAATTCGGCGAGGGAAGTTTGCGTGCGGCAGAGACCCAACCGTCGGCGTCGACGGCGAACGCGAGATTCATCGAGCGTCGCGGCCCGTGGGACGCGCGCCATGGCGCTGAGCGTGCGAGGCGCTGCAGAACGCCTGCCCCGCGACCACCACGGAGTCGCTCTTCGGCGCGTGCACGCCGCACTCGGCGCAACGGATCATCGGCTCGGCGAGCTGCGGCTGTGCGGAAGCGGGTCCACGCGCGCCGCCGTTCGGACCATTCTGGCCGCCTTGGCGATTTGCCCCACCGGCGCCATTCGCACCGGCGCCCCCCGCGCGTTGCGACGCTTGCGCGTCATGACGACGCAGCGCCTTGACCAGCCATTGGCCGACGATGAACAACAGGATCAGCAGAAAAATTTGTCGCATAGCAGGACACTCACACTACAGCACGGTGCAACAGCACCTCGAATACGAAACGGCTGCCGACGTACGCCAGCAGCAGCGCGACGAACGACGCCAGCACCCAGCGCAATGCCGCACGGCCGCGCCAGCCGGACACCTTGCGCGCGGTCAGCAGCGCGCCGAACATCACCCAGGAAAGAATCGCGAACACGGTTTTGTGATCGAGCCGCAATGCACGGTCAACCAGTTGCTCGCTAAAAATGATGCCCGAGAGCAGCGTCAGCGTGAGCAGCACGAAGCCCGCGCCGATCAGACGGAACAGCAGCTTTTCCAGAGTCAGCAACGGCGGCAGCGTGTCGAGCCAGCTCGACAGCCAGCCGTTACCCGCAGCAGCCGCATTGCGTTGCGACATGCCGCCGCGCATTGCGTGCAGACGCCGCTCGACCAGCAGCATCAGAACCGCGTGCAGTGCCGCGATCGCGAACAGACCGTACGCGATATTGGCGATCAGGAAATGCAGCTTGAACATGGGCGCGGCCGAATACGGCAACACGCGCACACCATTGAACGCCAGCGGCAATAACGAAGCGACGCAGGCGAGCGGGAGCACAAGCAGGCGCAGGCCGTCGAGCGGGAAGAAGAAGCTCTCGATCCAGTAGATGCCGGCGCCGAGCCAGAACATTGCTGACAGCGCGAACGCGAAACCGAACACCATCGCGTTCTGGGGAAAGATGGTGGCATGCAGCAGCACACCGTGGGCGAGCAGCGCGACGAACAGTAGCGCGCGGCCCGAGCCGCTCATGCCCGAAGCCGCCGAGACGCTTGCCGTGGCCGGCACCGGCGGCACGCTCTCGAGCATGGGGCGCAGGGCGGCGTGCCGGTGCGAGCGCCAGCCGGCCACGGCGAGACCGCCGTACAGGAGCGCAGTGAGGGCATACAGTACAATATCCATATTCGAAGTTTACACTAGGCCCCTGCTCCGCGACGTCTCCCGCATCGCGCCCTGCTCCGGCCGCACTGTTCATCGCTCCCCATGCTCGACAATCTGACTCAACGGATGGCGCGCGTCGTCAAGACGCTGCGCGGCGAAGCCCGGCTCACCGAGGCGAACACCCAGGAAATGCTGCGCGAAGTGCGCCTGGCACTTCTCGAGGCGGACGTGGCGCTGCCCGTCGTGCGCGAGTTCATCGCCAAGGTGAAGGAAAAGGCGCTCGGCGAGGAAGTCATCAGCAGCCTGTCGCCAGGTCAGGCGCTGGTCGGCGTGGTGCAGCGCGAGCTGACCGCGGTGATCGGCGGCGACTATGAAGGCAAGGCGGTCGAACTGAACCTCGCCGTCACGCCGCCGGCCGTCATTTTGATGGCAGGTCTGCAGGGCGCCGGTAAAACGACCACGGTCGGCAAGCTCGCCAAGCTCCTGCGCGAAAAGTACAAGAAGAAAGTCCTGACGGTCTCGTGCGACGTTTACCGTCCGGCTGCTATCGCGCAGTTGAAGATGGTGACGGAACAGGTCGGTGCGGATTTCTTCCCGTCGGAACCGGATCAGAAGCCGGTAGATATCGCGCGCGCCGCGGTGGACTGGGCCAAGCGCCACTACCACGACGTGCTGCTGGTCGACACGGCCGGCCGTCTGGGTATCGACGAGGCGATGATGCAGGAAATCGCCGCACTGCACAGCGAGCTGAAACCGGCGGAAACGCTGTTCGTAGTCGACGCGATGCTCGGCCAGGACGCGGTCAACACCGCGAAGGCATTTAGCGACGCCTTGCCGCTCACCGGCGTGGTCCTCACCAAGCTCGACGGCGACTCACGCGGCGGCGCAGCACTCTCCGTGCGTCACGTGACGGGCAAGCCGATCAAGTTCGTCGGCGTCGCCGAAAAGCTCGACGGCCTCGAAATCTTCTATCCGGATCGGATGGCGAACCGGATTCTCGGCATGGGCGACATTCTCGCCCTCGTCGAAGAAGCGCAACGCGGCGTGGACGTTCAGGCCGCGCAGAAGCTCGCCGACAAGGTCAAGAAAGGCGGCGACTTCGACCTCAACGATTTCCGCGCACAGCTGACCCAGATGAAGGGCATGGGCGGCCTGTCGTCGCTGATGGACAAACTGCCGGCCCAGTTCCAGCAAGCCGCGGCCGGTGCCGACATGGGTCAGGCCGAGAAGCAGATGCGCCGCATGGAAGGCATCATCAATTCAATGACGCCGCTGGAGCGCGCGAAGCCCGACCTGATCAAGGCCACCCGCAAGCGCCGCATCGCCGCGGGCGCGGGCGTGCAGGTGCAGGAAGTCAACCGCATGCTGAATCAGTACGACCAGATGCGCACGATGATGAAAAAGCTGAAGGGCGGCAATCTGCAAAAGATGATGCGCGGCATGAAGGGCATGATGCCCGGCATGCGCTAAGCTTTAGCAAGACGGCGGCGCGCGTGCTTTCGTACAAGAACCACGGCACGCGCGGCTGACTCCGGATTTGTGCGGGTTTATTCTGTACCGCCGGCCGTCGTTCTCACCCACACTATGTATACAGTTACCGCCCGTCAGACGTCATGAACCGCGAAGAAGCTCTCCATATTTTCAGCCACTCCGAAGAAATCGTTTCGGCCGACGACGTCAACGCGTCGATCAGCGGCATGGCTGCCGCCATCCGCAACGAGATGAGCGAGGACTTCCCGCTCGTGCTGTCGGTCATGGGTGGCGCGGCGGTGTTCACCGGCATGCTGCTGCCGCACCTCGATTTTCCGCTCGAATTCGACTACATCCATCTGACCCGCTATCGCAACACCACCAAGGGCGGCAACGAGATGCAGTGGCGCGTGGCGCCGGCTGAGTCGGTGAAGGATCGTGTCGTGCTGGTGCTCGACGACATCCTCGACGAAGGCGAGACAATGGCCGCGATCCGCGACCGCATTCTCGCGATGGGCGCGAAGCGCTTCCTGAGCGCGGTGTTGTGCGAGAAGATCATTCCGAAGGCCAAGCCGCTGCGCCCGGATTACTGCGGTTTCGAAGTGCCGGACCGCTATGTGTTCGGCTGCGGGATGGATGCCAAAGGCTACTGGCGCAACCTCCCGACTATCCGGGCGTTGACCGAAGGCGCCTGAGCGGCGCATGCAACAGGAGCCGCGTTTGATGACGCGGTTAAGTGCAAAAAGCGTGCAAAAAAGCGGCCAGCGGCCGCTTTTTTGTTTGCTGGGATCGATGCAAAGCGCGGCTCTACCCGCACCGCACCCTCTCGGCCGACTCAAAGCTGATGCACGAACGACCGGATACCGCCGAGCATCATCTCCACTGAGATGGCCACCAGCACCAGCCCCATCAAGCGCTCGAAAGCCATCATTGCGCGCTCGCCGAGCCACGCCTGAATCCGCTCCGCCAGCATCAGCACGACCGCACAGACAAGCATCGTGACGGTCAGCGCGCCGATCCACTCGAACATCTTGCCCGGCGCCTGCGACGTCAGCAGCATCACCGTTGCAAGCGCCGACGGGCCCGCCAGCGCCGGAATGGCGAGCGGCACGATGAGCGGCTCACCACCGCGCGTGTCGCCGCCGAACGGACCGTCTGGATGCGGAAACACCATCCTGAGCGCGATCAGAAACAGCACGATTCCACCGCCGATGCGCAACGACTGGTCAGTCAGACTCATCATGCGCAGGAAGCGATCGCCGACCACCATGAACACCAGCAGGATCGCGAAGGCGATCGCCACCTCACGGAGGATGACGACCGTGCGCCGCTTCGGCGCCACCCCACGCAAACAGCTAATGAAGAGCGGGATGTTGCCGAGCGGGTCGGTGATCAGAATCAGCAGGACTGTGGCGGACAGAAAGGTGTATTCCACCTCGAGTCCGCCTAGCGTGCCAACGCGGCGCGAACCTTGCCGATCACCGTTTGGGCGGCGTCTTCGACCGGCAGCAGCGTCGCTTCAGCGTCGCGGCGGCCTTGATACTCGAGCTTGCCGTCCTTGAGACCACGGTCGCCAATCACCAGACGATGCGGCACGCCAATCAGCTCCCAGTCGGCGAACATCACGCCCGGGCGTTCGCCGCGATCGTCGAGGATCACGTCGACACCTGCTTCGAGCAACTCCGCGTACAGCTTGTCGGCCTGCTCGCGCACGGCTTCGCTACGGTCGTAACCCATCGGGCACAGCACGACTTCGAACGGCGCGATCGATTCCGGCCAGATGATGCCCTTGTCGTCGAAATTCTGTTCGATCGCCGCGCCCAGAATACGCGTAACGCCGATGCCGTAGCAGCCCATTTCCATCGGCTGCGGTTTGCCGGTCTCGTCGAGGCAGGTCGCGTTCATCGCTTCCGAATACTTCTTGCCGAGCTGGAACACGTGGCCGACTTCGATACCGCGGCAGATGTCGATCACGCCCTTGCCGTCCGGCGACGGGTCGCCCTTCTTCACATTGCGGATATCGGCAACAACCGGCTCCGGCAGATCGCGGCCCCAGTTCACGCCGGTGGTGTGGAAATCCACTTCGTTCGAGCCCACCACGAAGTCGCTCATGTTCGCGACCGTGCGATCCGCAACGACCTTGATCGGCTTCTTCGTGTTGAGCGGGCCGAGGTAACCCGGCGGCGTGCCGAAGGTCTCAATGATCTCGGCTTCGGTCGCCATGCGGAAATCCGCCAGACCGGGCAGCTTGCTTGCCTTGATCTCGTTGAGTTCATGATCGCCGCGCAGCATCAGCAACCAGATGGTCGGCTCGGCGCCCTCGTTCTCCGTGGCGAGGACGATCGACTTGATCGTGCGCTCGAGCGGGATGTTCAGCAGCTCGGCCACGGCCTCGCATTTTGCTTTGCCCGGCGTTGCGGTCTTCTTCATTTCCTCGGTCGGCGCCGCGCGTTGCGCGTACAGCGGCAACGCTTCGGCCGCCTCAACGTTCGCTGCGAAATCCGAGGTCGGGCAATAGGCGATCGCGTCTTCACCGGTGTCGGCGATCACGTGGAATTCATGCGAACCGCTGCCGCCGATCGAACCGTTGTCCGCCGCCACTGCGCGGAAATCCAGACCAAGGCGCGTGAAGATCCGCACGTACGCGTCGTACATCTTGCGATACGACTCGCGCAGGCCTTCCGCGTCCTTGTCGAACGAGTACGCGTCTTTCATGATGAACTCGCGGCCGCGCATCACGCCAAAACGCGGGCGGATCTCGTCACGGAACTTCGTCTGGATCTGATAGAAGTTCACGGGCAACTGGCGATAGCTCTTGATCTGGCCGCGCGCGATATCCGTGACCACTTCTTCGTGAGTCGGTCCGATCACGAAATCGGATTGCTTGCGATCCTTGAAGCGCAGCAGTTCGGGGCCGTATTTTTCCCAACGGCCCGATTCCTGCCACAGCTCGGCCGGCTGCACTGCCGGCATCAACAGTTCGATCGCGCCTGCCCGATTCATTTCTTCGCGCACGATGGCTTCCACCTTGCGGATCGAACGCAGGCCGACCGGCAGGTAGTTGTAAATACCGCCAGCGACACGGCGGATCATGCCCGCACGCACCATGAGCTTGTGGCTGACGATCTCGGCGTCGGCGGGCGCTTCTTTCAGCGTGCCGATAAAGAAACGGGAAGCTTTCATTCAGATTTTCCAAAAGCGGCGGCTCCGGAGGGACCGCCCGAAAGGTGAAAACGGTGGGGAAATCTTTACAGACCCGGCTTGAGGCCGGCTCGGACTCGCCGAACGCCCGGCCAACGGCTCGCCAGGACCCGGCCAAAACCCGGCTCAGATGCGGCAAACGTTCTGCGCATACCAGGCAAAACCCCGGCAAAACCGGCCCGATCGCAGCATTGAAGCTGCCGCGCAAAGCCTTTGCAGCAAGGGATAAGGCACGGAAAGACTGACAGGCTACCGCAAACGCGGGCCTTTTGCGGCGAATCGTTCCAATCTGGTGCGAATCGGTGCGTCGGGTCCGTTATCTGTTTATAATCAAAGCAATTTTAAAGGATTCGAAGGTGGTTGTATGCTGGATCGTGAAGGCTTTCGCCCGAACGTCGGCATCATCCTCTTGAACGCGCACAACGAGGTGTTTTGGGGCAAACGGCTCCGTGAACATTCCTGGCAGTTTCCGCAAGGGGGCATCAAGTACGGAGAGACCCCCGTGCAAGCGATGTATCGGGAGTTACACGAAGAAACCGGGCTGCTTCCTGAGCACGTCAAGGTGATCGGTCGCACGCGCGACTGGTTGCGTTATGAGGTGCCTGACAAGTTCATCAAGCGCGAAGTACGCGGTCATTACCGCGGCCAGAAGCAAATCTGGTTTTTGCTTCGGATGGTTGGACGCGATTGCGACATATGCTTGCGCGCCACCGACCACCCGGAGTTCGATGCGTGGCGCTGGAACGAGTACTGGGTGCCACTCGACTGTGTGATCGAGTTCAAGCGGGATGTGTATCAGTTGGCGCTGACGGAGCTATCCCGTTTCATGCGCCGGGCTGCGCCGCGTGCGGAAAAACCTGGCGGACACCATGGACCTCGCTATCCCCGGATAGCGCCGTCAATGGAAAGTCCGCCGGATTCGACGATGATGACGGTCACCACCTCGGTGACCACCCTCAGCATCGAAACGTCGATTCACACGACGATCGCGTCTGATTGCGGTCCGGGTTCCGGGTCGGTAGCCGAACTGGGCTCCGCGTCGGCACACGAAGACGAATCGGATCGCGAAACGGCCGCCGGCTCGCTGTTTCGCCCCGGCGTACGCAATTAACAACTCTGTGCGGCCGTCCACGCCGCCTCCGCGGGTGTGGCTCATCAACGAGCCGCACCCGTCTTTCGAGGAAATCATATTGAAAGCACTTGCTCTCGTCGTGGCGTGCGTCGCCACCGGCGCCCTGCTGGCTGGTTGCGCCAGCAAACCCACGAATAAAGACGACAGCGCGTTTGCCTATCTGCTGGACCGGCCGAGCAACTGGGTTGAAAACAAGGTGGACACCTTGCCGCCGCTACCGCAAGACTCCAATCTGCTGCCTTTCGAGGTTTCCGGTAACACGCCGCTGCACTTCGCGGTCGATAAAAATTCGCTTAGCGTCGGCACCGACGGCGTGGTGCGTTACACCGTCGTCGTCACCAGCCCGAGCGGCGCGCGCAACGTGAACTACGAAGGAATTCGGTGCGACACGTATGAATGGCGCCAATATGCGGGGCTGAACGCCGATCACGACGGCTGGGATGAAACCGTCGCTAACGACTTCAGGCGCATCGAGAATGGTGCGCTGAATGCCTATCAGGCAACGCTGTATCAGGATTACTTCTGCGCGAACAAGATGCCCACGGGCTCCGCAAAGCAGATCGTCGAGAACATCCGCTACAAACGCACGCAGACCTCGCTGATTCATTAAGACAGTTTTCGCGCATGGTTTCCAATATCTCCGGAAGCCGCCGCTGACGTAAAAAAGCCGTTCCAGCTCACGCTGGAACGGCTTTTTTGTCTGTCGTTCGGCTCCGGTGTGGGTCTTGCCGGGGATTCAGACCAGCACAAGATTGTCGCGGTGGATCACCTCAGGCTCCAGCATATAGCCGAGCACCGATTCAATCTCGCCGCTCGGACGCCGCTGGATCAGCTTGGTTTCCGTACTACTGTAGTTGGTCAGGCCCCGCGCGACTTCACGTCCGGCCGCGCTCAAACAGGCGATCACCTCGCCACGCGCAAACGCGCCCTGCACACCGACGATGCCGATCGGCAGCAAGCTCTTGCCGCCTTCGATCAGCTTTTCGACGGCACCGTCGTCGATCACTACGTGGCCGCGCACTTGCAAGTGATCGGCCATCCATTGCTTGCGCGCTGCCATGCGTGCGGTGCGCGCGATCAACTGCGTGCCGATCGCCTCGCCCGAAGCCAGCCGTGACAACACGTCAGCTTCGCGACCGCTCGCGATCACCGTATTGGCGCCGCTGTGCGCCGCGCGTTTGGCGGCAAGAATCTTGGTCAGCATGCCGCCGCGGCCCAGGCTCGAACCCGCGCCGCCCGCCATTGCTTCGAGCTCCGGCGCACCGGCATCGGCTTGCTGCACAAGCGTCGCGCGCGGATCCTTACGCGGATCGGCGGTAAAAAGCCCTTGCTGATCGGTGAGGATAACGAGCGCATCGCCTTCGATCAGGTTCGCAACCAGTGCGCCCAAGGTGTCGTTGTCGCCGAACTTGATTTCGTCGGTAACGACCGTGTCGTTCTCGTTGATGATCGGCACAACGCCCAAGCGCAGCAACGTCAGCAACGTGGACCGGGCGTTCAGATAGCGTTCGCGATCGGCCAGATCGGCGTGGGTCAGCAGGATTTGCGCAGTTTGGATCGAATGCTCGGCAAAGCGGCTTTCGTAGACTTGCGCGAGACCCATTTGGCCGACAGCGGCAGCCGCCTGCAATTCGTCGATTTCGCGCGGCCGTTTGGTCCAGCCAAGGCGCTGCATGCCTTCCGCAATGGCGCCCGAACTGACCAGCACCACTTCCTTGCCCTGCGCGCGCAGTGCGGCAATCTGAGCGGCCCAGCGGCCGATTGCAGCATGATCGAGGCCGCGCCCGTCATTGGTGACGAGGCTCGAGCCGACTTTCACTACCAATCGCCGTGAATCTGCGATGACTGAACGCATTGTGCGCGGTCTCCCGGGATGACGCGTGATGCATTGCATGCCGGCAGCCCTTGCAGGCGCCGGCGCTCAGGCTTGTACTTATTACTGCGGGTCGCTGCCGACGTCGTCCGCAGCAGCGGCCGGCGCTTCTGGCTTCTCGCGGAAGCGCACGTCGGCTGCGAGATCTTCTGCTTCGGCCGCGCGCTGTGCGTCCGAATGCGCGGCGATGTGGTCATATATCGCATAGCAAAGGCTCTCGCAGCCTTGGCCGGTGAGCGCCGAGATTTCGAACACCGGGCCGTCCCAGCCGAAGCCTTCGAGGAACGCCGACACCCGCGCTTCGCGCTCGTCCTCGGGCACCATGTCGAGCTTGTTGAGCACGAGCCAGCGTGGTTTTTCATAGAGCAGTTCGTCATACTTGCGCAGTTCGTTGACGATCGCCTTGGCTTCCGCCACCGGATCGACAGACTCGTCAAACGGTGCAAGGTCGACGATATGCAACAACAGGCCCGTACGCTGCAGGTGACGCAGGAACTGGTGGCCGAGGCCGGCACCTTCCGCCGCGCCTTCGATCAGGCCGGGAATGTCCGCAATCACGAAGCTGCGGCTCGGCCCGACACGCACCACGCCGAGATTCGGCGCGAGCGTGGTGAACGGGTAATCCGCGATCTTCGGCCGCGCGTTCGACACCGACGCGATGAAGGTCGACTTACCGGCGTTCGGCATGCCGAGCAGACCGACGTCGGCCAGCACCTTCAGCTCGAGGCGTACCATGCGGCGCTCGCCGGGCTTGCCGTCAGTTTTCTGACGCGGCGCGCGGTTCGTACTGGATTTGAAATGCAGGTTACCAAGACCACCCGCGCCCCCTTGCGCGATCTGCACGCTCTGGTTGTGCTCGGTCAGGTCGGCGATCAGCTCGCCGGTTTCCATATCGGTAATGGTCGTGCCGACCGGCATACGCAGCGTGATATCGTCGCCGCCCTTGCCGTAGCAGTCCGCGCCGCGGCCGTTTTCGCCGTTGCGCGCCAAATGTTTTTTCGCGTAGCGGTAATCGATCAGCGTGTTGATGTTGCGGTCTGCGACTGCGATCACGCTGCCGCCCCGGCCGCCGTCGCCGCCATCCGGGCCGCCGAACGGAACGAATTTCTCGCGGCGCATCGACGCGCTGCCATCCCCTCCGTCGCCGGCGATGACTTCAATCCTCGCTTCGTCAATGAACTTCATGCGTAACTCCGTCCCGTGGTGTGCTGCTAGATGGTGCTGCTGGGTTGATGCTTTCGGATGCTGCTATTTTGCCGCGCCCGCCGTGCGGTGGGCAATCGGCCGATCGGCTAACCGCGCCGATATGGCCATGCAATCCACTAATTCTTCGGACAAAAAGCGCTGCAATAAAAAAAGCCCCGCGAACTTCGCGGGGCCTTTTTCCGGTCCTGAAGCCCGTGCCTGAGTAAGCTCAGACTGCTGCCGGGACGACGTTGACCATGTGCTTCTTCGCTGCGCCCTTCGTCGAGAAATTGACGTGGCCGTCCGTCAGCGCGAACAAGGTGTGATCCTTGCCGATACCGACGTTTTCGCCCGGGTGCATACGCGTGCCACGCTGGCGAACGATGATGCCGCCAGCGTTGATAGCCTGACCGCCGTAGACCTTAACGCCGAGACGCTTCGATTCAGAGTCGCGGCCGTTGCGGGATGATCCGCCTGCCTTTTTGTGTGCCATTTGATTTGCTCCTTAACCGTTGCGCTTACGCGTTGATCGCGTCGATGCGCAGTTCGGTATAGTTCTGGCGGTGGCCGCCATGCTTCTGGTAGTGCTTCCGGCGACGCATCTTGAAGATGGTCACTTTTGCGTGACGACCTTGCGACACGACGGTAGCCTTGACGGAAGCCCCACTGACCAGCGGCGTACCGAACTTAATCGATTCGCCTTCGCCCACTGCGAGAACCTGGTCGAGCGTGATTTCAGCGTCAATGTCTGCCGGTATCTGTTCTACTTTAAGTTTTTCGCCGACGGCAACTTTATACTGCTTGCCACCGGTTTTTATGACCGCGTACATTGAGAACCTCACTCTGTGTTCATTTTTCCCACGCACCGCGCGCGGAAACCCGTGATTATACATAGAGTTAGCTGCTCGGTCAAAACTCATTGAGAGTCACCGCGCGCGACGCCCGGCGTCGCTGCCGGGCAGCCCCGGCAGCGGCCCATCCGCGGTCTGCGTCGTGCCGAGCCGCAGCGGGCGACCCGGAACTGCCGCGATTCGCCTTATAATTCGCGGCACTACCCAATTCAGCCATCATGTCGTCGACTGCCACCCCCTCCTCCAACGCCGCCAGCCTGCTCGCTCCGATCGCCGAAGACATGCAGCAGGTCAATCGCGTCATACGGCACCGTCTGGCGTCCGACGTGATGCTGATCAATCAGATCTCCGAGTACATCATCAGTGCCGGCGGCAAACGGCTGCGGCCCGCCCTGCTGCTGCTGGTGGCGGGCGCGCTGGGCGAGACCACCGGGCATCGGCACGAACTGGCCGCCGTGGTGGAGTTCATCCACACGGCCACGCTGCTGCACGACGACGTGGTCGACGAATCCGATCTGCGGCGCGGCCGCCAGACCGCCAATGCGCTGTTCGGCAACGCGGCAAGCGTGCTGGTTGGCGACTTCCTGTACTCGCGCTCGTTCCAGATGATGGTTGGCGTGGGCAAGATGCGGGTGATGGAAATCCTGTCGGAGGCGACCAACATCATTTCCGAAGGGGAAGTGCTGCAGTTGCTGAACATGCATGACGCCGACGTCGACGAAGCGCGCTACATGCAGGTGATCCGCTACAAGACTGCCAAGTTGTTCGAAGCCGCCGCCCAGCTTGGCGCTGTGCTGGCCGGTTCGGATGCAAAAACCGAAGCCGCGGCGGCGGAATTCGGCCGCCGCATCGGCACGGCCTTCCAGATCATGGACGATTGGCTCGATTACACTGGCACGGCCGAGTCAATGGGCAAGAACGCCGGCGACGATCTGCGCGAAGGCAAACCCACACTCCCGTTGATTTATCTGATCGAGCGCGGCACACCTGAACAGTCGGCGCTTGCACGAGAAGCCATCGAGCAGGGCGGCACGGCCCGTTTCGACACCATTTTCGAAGCGATCACGCGTTCCGGCGCGCTCGACCACACGCTGGAGTGCGCGAAGCAGGAAGCGCTTGCCGCGGCTGCAGCAATTTCTTCGTTTCCCGATTCCATTTTCAAAGATAGCCTGCTAGAATTATGTTCTTACTCGACGGCAAGACAGTCTTGAACGAGACTGAAACACCGTAAGAGTCCAGCAGTACAGATCGGGGTGTAGCTTAGCCTGGTAGAGCGCTACGTTCGGGACGTAGAGGCCGGAGGTTCGAATCCTCTCACCCCGACCAGAATTTGGTTAAAAATCAACGACTTAAAGAGTTTTGCAGTCGTTGCAGTACTACAGTAATCTGTGTAGTACTAACCTTTGATAAAGCCTTGCGAAAACCTTTGGTTCGCAAGGCTTTTTTCATTTCCACGGCCCGATCATGTCGATAACAACTACAAATACGACACCTCAGGCACAGTCCACCGGTCGGACAGTGCCCTTCCCGCACACCCTTGAGAGCATCAAGGGCTATCCAGACAAGCTCAAGATCTACATGATGCGCGCCAGTTCGTACTGGCAGGCCCGCTATTTCGACGGCTTCAAGATGCACAAGCGCAGTTCGAAGACATCGGACAAGCGTGAAGCCATCGAGTTTGCCAAAGCGATGTACCACCAGATCATTGCAGGCAGCTTCACGAGCGCATCAACGGCCAATCAGGCCAGTTTCGAGTATTGGTCGCGGCAGATGCTCGAATCGCAGCAAGGTCGCGTCGATCGTGACGAGTTCACGGAAGAGTCGCACCGTAACGACCAATACATGCTCGACGCGAAAATCCTGCCGGACTTCCGTAGCCGGAATATCAAGGACGTGTCGTTCGAACTGCTCGATCAGTTCGTGGTCAAGTTGAGCGCGGAAAAACTCGACCCTTCGACCATCAAGCGATACCTCGGCATCATCCATAAGGTGCTTCAGTACGCGGCGAATCGAGGGGCAATCGCTGCCCTGCCCCACTTTCCGAAGATCAAGACGCAGGATAAGCCGCGTGCTTGGTTTAACCTACCCGAATACCGGAAACTGCATACACGGGCCAAGGCGCTGATCGGCACCGAGCATGTGATCGCATCGCCCAACGGTAGCGGTCGAAGAAATGAGACGCGCAAGATCAAGATCACGGCCGATCTGCCGAACATGATCGTGTTTATGGTCAACGGCTTTATCCGGCCGACCGACCTGAAAAACATGCAGCACAAGCATGTCGCTATCGTTCGCGACGAGCACACTTACCTGCGTCTGACGCTGCCGGAAAGCAAGAAGCACAGCAAGCCGATTGCCACGATGCAGCGCGCTGTCGATGTGTACGAGCGCCAATGCAAGCTCTATGAACCGGAAGGTCTGGCCAAGCCAGAGGACTATGTGTTCATGCCCCAATATGCGAACCGGGATACCGCGCTCAAGCGCCTGCAACTGCAGTTCAATTTTCTGCTCGAAGACCTCGGCATGAAAACCGATGTGCGCGGCAATGAGCGCACCATCTACAGCTTGCGTCATACCTGCATCATGTTCCGTTTGCTCAACGCCGACGGCATGGACATGCTGACGCTCGCACGGAATGCGCGCACGTCCGTTGAAATGATCGAGCGCTTCTATGCCAGCGAACTGACGGGAGAGATGAACATCGACGTCATCCAGTCGCAGCGTAAGAACAAGAGAAAGCGGGTGGGCATTGATTTGGCGTCTGACAATGACGGGGTCGACAATCCGAAGGCTACGAGCCCAGCAAAGGCCACGTCTGCGCGCTTGGCCGTTGTACCCGGAAGCGGCAGCGAGCCGCTAAACCTCCCGACCGGCCCCGCCCCCACACTGTCTCTATCGTAACCACGACACGGGCCGGGCTTTCGCAAATCTGCCTTTCCGACCCTCCGCCGAACTCCCCTAAGGCTGGCCCAACGAGCCGCGATGCACCTTCGGGGTCAATTCGATACCCATGCAGCCTCACGCTCAAGCAAAGCGCCACGACGCCGTTAAAACAGTGCTGCCCCCAGCCTTTTGCATTTCTCCGCCACACCATGACCGACAGCCCCGCACATCTCCGCAAGCTCGGAGAACCTCTGGCGACCTTCGATTCGATCGAAGACGCAGCCGACGCGATCATCACCGCCTTATTCCGGCTCTACATCGTGATGAACCCGGATAAGTCAGCGGGCGATTTTGCGAGCGAAATCCTTGCCCCTATCGCCCAGTCCACAGTCGACGATCCCGCGCAGATCGAAATCCGCACGTTCGCGAATCATTCGCGACAATCGTTCGTGATCTACATGCGGAAGATATGCCTCGCCTACGCCTATGTCCAGGCCGCGCAAGATGCTCACCGTGAAGGCCGGGAAAGCGCCGGATGGTCGTATATCGCCAACGCACATTATCTGCTGGGCTTCGCAGAAGGCATCTTTGTGCTTGAGCCCGCGTTGGCTGGCGTCATTTCGGCAAGAGGCAAGTCCGGTTCAACACAGCGCGATGCCAAGTATGAACCGCTTCGACAGCTTGCCCGCGAACTTGCAGCGTCAGGCAAATATCTGAGCAAACGAAACGCCGCCTTGTCGATCAAGGATCGGATTGTCGCGGAATCGCAGTCACGCGGCATCAACCTGTCCGAAGCACAGGCCGAGCGCACCATCACCAAGTGGCTCGACGGTATGACGTTTGCCCGCAAGCGGTAAACCACTTACAGGCAAACAGCGTACGTCATGTAGTGCGCGGGATACCGCCCCGCCACGCCCGTAATTAAAGTGCATTTCGTCGATTCACTGATCGGCGATTTCATCAACTTTATCGGGAGCATTTCCATGACTAACAAGAACCACGCGCCGCACGCCATCTCGTTCGCAGGCCCGACCGCATTCGCATCGCTCACGCAAGCGATCACGGCGCTGCAAACGCACTTCAATGGCGCGCACAAGGCGCTGTACGAAACCTTGCAGGACATCTACGCGACGTACCACGCGTATATCGTTGACGCCACGCCGGCGGAGCGCGAGAAAAACCGCTCAGTGCTGGACGAGAGGTGCAAGGCCGAAGACATCGGCACCAACGGCAAGACAACGGATCTGCATAGGCTCGTCAAACTGGTCGTCAAGGCCAGCTCGCAACTCACGTCGGGTTACGTGCATATCTTCTCCGTCGCCAGCGCATTGCAGAAGACCCCCGATGAATTCCTGAGCTGGCTCAGTGCGGCAGGCGGCATCGAAGCCGTTCGCAAGAAGTTTCTCGCAGACGGGAAGCCCAACCTCAACTACGAATCCGGTTCCAAGCGCGAAAAGAATCGCGCGGACAAGATCGCCAGCGCACGCAACGCCCTTCAGGCGACGCGCTGCATCATTGCGGCATCCGCACTCGCCAATGCGAGCTTTGAGCCAGTCAAAGAACCGACCGAGTGCGTCGCCATCGTTGTGCGGAACCCGGACGGCAGCATCGGTATCAAGGGATTCGTTTCGAAGAAAGCCGTGCTCGAATCTGCCTATCTGGAGCATGCCCTGGAACAAAACGGAAACGAGACGCAGCAGACTGCCGCGCCTCTGGAAAAGCCGTCGACCGACGAACCTACAAACGTTGCGGGTAATGAAGCAATCGAAGTGGCCCACACAGACGAGCTTGGCACAGATACGAAGCAGATCAATGCAGCAGACCAACAGGCAACAATCGCAGAAATGCTCGACGATCCTGACGACATCACGATTTCCAAGATCCGCAGCTCGCTTGGCAATGAGATCGCCGATCGAGCCGCAGACGCCGTCAGCCAAGCGAGACGGATGCGTGAAGATGCAAACGCCATCCCGTCCGAACTCCAGCATTACGTCAGCCTGCTGAAGACCGCCGATTTCGTTGCCAACACCAACAGCGAAAAATCGAATGATTGGCGTTATGAACAAGCGCTCGAAGAGCTTGAGCAAGTGCTTGAGGCTCACCCCTCGCTTGCAGCCTACCTCGACCGCCCTTTCGATCCGGAAATCAATCCGAACCAGGAGGACGTCCCGCGACTGATCAACTCCAAATCCCAGTTTGCCAAGGGTAGCGGCGCAATGATTACCAGTCAGGATGCGGTCAGACGCGCGTTGCGGCACGAGCTTGAGAGCTTGTGCGCCCTCAGCGGCTCGGACGTGAAAGCCGCGGCCATCGCACTCGCCAACGGCATGCGGTCGGTTAAAAAGTATTCAGCACACGCGTAAATTCTGTGACCCGCCGGGCGTCAGCAGCACTAGGTTAGACCTAGCGCTGGATGAATCTCGGCGCATCAACCTTTTGTTGATGGGCCACTAACCCCTCGCTACCCTCCTTGCATCTGCAATGCATCCTTCTTCGGGGTCACATGTTCGCGATCACGCGCTTTCACAATTTCATGTCGCTGTACCAAGGCCGATATGCAACTGCCCTCGCCAAAACGCTCAACACGTCGGTTTTCGCAGCGAAGGCACTCGATATCAGTCTGTCTACCGGTGAAATCTCGCTCGACAAACTGCACCTGCTGCTCGGTTGCAGTCGCGGTCAGGCAATCGGCGCCGTGTTCGATTTGCAGGAGCAGGGATTGGCAATGGCCACCGATTCCACGAAACGCCAGAACGGCGAATACTTCCTCGTGCCGATCGATGCTCGATGCGAAGCTGCCCGACTTTATAGAGCGAAGCTGGAGCGCTGTAGCCGCGACATGGGCCTGTACGATGTTCTTGAATGTACGTTGCCGCCCCTGCAGACGATCTTTATGGAAGCACTCTCCGCCTTGGAGTCGAAGCAGATCG
The DNA here is from genome assembly GCF_059567945.1 of Paraburkholderia sp. BGA-UO-ETr-F12. Taxonomy (NCBI): domain Bacteria; kingdom Pseudomonadati; phylum Pseudomonadota; class Betaproteobacteria; order Burkholderiales; family Burkholderiaceae; genus Paraburkholderia; species Paraburkholderia sp. BGA-UO-ETr-F12. The sequence continues at coordinate 39,451 of NZ_JCAQOZ010000021.1, forward strand.
GACATTGATTATCTGCCTGCAGATCGCCCATAAAGCGACGCTCGCTCAACGACACGCATGGCCGAAAATCGACGCGTTTCGGTCGCTTACCGCACTCAACGTCGATTATCTGCCGCCATGCGACGACCAGCCCGCGACTTCTGCATGGCTCGAATAGCTGGCGTCTATCGCAATTCGGGCGACTGTGCCAACGCGGCAGAGGCGACCATCACCCGCGAAGGGAGCAGGAAGTTCGACCGGCACCGCGTGTTGCGCCGCCATCCGGCTGTGCACAAACTGGCGAATGCTCGACGCGCTACGCTGCGTGCTTATGACCGCCGTCGCGTTGCTGAACATCACCGCCGCGCGCTGCCCGCAACATCCCGCATTACCAATTTTTATAACCGCAATTTTTGTGGCACCGGACACGATGCCGCGCGCCGGCGGCGTTCAGATTCCTTTATATAATCGAACAATAGGCCCCAATGCTCTGCCGAGGGATCTATCCCTTCTCGGAAATGTTCATTATTCCATGCCGTACTTGCGTAGTAACTGAACATATAATCAGCGACATCGGCGTCGATCATGTTGTTGTTCACAAGAAGCGCCATTTCCTCAAAAAATGTAAGAAATTTTCTCTTCTTATCCCACATTTCCGGTGATGCCAACTTCCCCATTTCAATGCTATCGATCAAGCAAAGCACTTCAAATAGATCTGGAGTGTCAAAAAGTCGCCTATGCTGACCTAAGAAAAATTCTGTTCTTTTAAGGGTCGCGGCTCGTTCACGTTCGTCGATTTCTTTTTGTTTTTGGGCATGCAATCGCGGAATTTCATAGAACACCTTTACGATTCCAATCAGGCCAATGCCAATGGCTGTAATTGTTCCAGAAATTGACGTCCAGTCTTTCCAGTCGCCCAACGTTCCGCAAATATCTCCCAAATAGGTGCAGTACTGTATAGCCGTCGATTCCATTTATCGAACCTCTACCACATCAGAAACGACGTATCGCTTTACTGTCCCCATGGCATTTTCGACTCGTCGCACCAGAAAATGCAATTTACCTTCTTCTCCTTTGACTCTTTCATGCATAGATTTGGTGATAAGTGACCTCAGACGATGGCTCGGATCTTCAATTAATTTAAAAGACACAACACGCCGAAGCTTATCGTCGTACACTCGCCCGTAATTGGTGAGAATGTTGAATTTTGTGACATTGCCAATCACGTATTCGTCGTCATCCGACTCTCCGCGTACATTAACGTATTCGTTCGTTGTAGCGTCGAATGTAAGGATATCGCCTACATGCTTTCGCGATAACACCAAACTAATATGATCAGGATCTTCCGCGATTGGCTTATGCAGGCTTGCCATCGCACTTTCTAAAGTGTCCGCGATTTCATCGATTTTTGCATCTTCACTTTCTACAAGACGTTGCACATAAGGCGTCACTGGGTCATAGTTCTTACCAACTGCAAACGACCAGCACCAAGTCAGGTAATCCCAGTACCGTGCTGCAATAACGCTCGCCCCCATTTTCTCGCACGTTGCTTGATCGAATACAACATCCACTTCAACTTCGTAGCATCCTTTTTTAGGAGCACTCGCGTACACCGCCGCTCCTGTTGCCGAATCGCCGCGCTTTCGCATCTGCTCGTCATTGGCGAACGAATGGGTAACGATATTTACCGCTCGGGCAAGCCCCATTTCCGCCGTAGCCGCATCATGTATCGGCAAGCGACCGTTATCGGCCTCCCCGCCTTCAAAGCGAATGGTCAGCGTCACTTCCTTCATCTTTGCTTTTCCTTGTTATGTATTTGCAGCCCGTATGAATCGCTCTTTATGCACATGGAATATGTACAGTCCTTGGCGGTCTCAAGAATCAAGGACGAATGCAGAATTGTCGCCGATTTGACGCAATGTGCGAAAAAGATGTGTGCGTTTCGTGATGCTGAGGACGAAAACACCAAGCTTGATGCAGACTAGGCGCACTCGCTGGACAGCAGGGTGCAGCGGGACGGCATGACGCGAAGGGTCTCGGCTTGCTCGGAGCTGAAAGCTCTCGCCGTCACAAAATTGAAAGCAAAGGTGCGGCGAGTTGCGATCTAGATCGCGTGGCAATCTCGGATTGTCAAACACGCCTGTTGGTCGGGTGAAACGAATTCGATAAGGTGGGCCGTCCGGACTTTGATGCTCAGTAACAGAAGGCGTCGTTGGACACGGACGTTGGCATAATTAGGGATCCCGGTCGGCACGCATAATCAACCAGACTGCCGGTTTCTCCGGCCCTTGGAGTCGTCGATAATGCCCAAGCTTTCTCTTTCGCCGATGCTCGTCCAGTACCTTGTCGGCCTATGCTGCCTGAAATGGGACCCTGATGCCGTTGACGTTACGATAGGAGACATGGTGCTCGATCCAGCCGCCGGCAAGGAGCGAGATGTCGATATCACGGTTACGATTACAGAGTCTGGGAATGTGACCCATGCTTTCAAAGCTTACGAGGTAAAACACGAGACCGCGCCTCTTGACGTTGCGGACGTTGAGCAGCTATGCCTCAAGCTGTTGGACATGCCGTCGGTAACCCACCGGGCGATTGTGTCGGCGTCAGGGTTTACTTCGGGTGCTCAGTCCAAGGCAGCCCGACATGGGATCGCCCTATACGAACTGCGCCCGTGGACCCGACCGCTGCAAGAGCAGTTCCCCGCGCTCACGATGCAGGGCACGGCCGAAGAATGCTTTCCGATGAGCCAAGTGCTCCTTTGTTGGGTTAATCCGCAATACGCAATAGTCGCGCGGGAAGCGAAGGGACCATTCTCGGTTCAACCTGACGACAAACTTCATAACGCATCGGGCAATGCGCACCCGAAGTACAAAACGTTCGCCGATTTTCAACGCGAGTTGCTTCTGCGGTCGACTGAGATACTGTTTTCGTTGGAGCCTGCTGTAACGATCTCACGCACGTTCCCTATTCCGCATACCGCTCCAGACGGTAATGTCCCTGCTGGGCCAGCATGGCCACACACACATACGCTAGATGTTCGCAGCGATGACGTCTATGTAGAGACAGGGAAAGGTGTCTGTCAAATCGACCTGCTCACGATCAACGGGTACCTTCAATGGCAGCGCATCAGTGACAAGTCGCTTTACTGCGTCATTGATCAAATCCCAAGTGGCGAAGCATTCGCGGGCGCACTAATCTCCATGGAAAAGCGCGAAGGCCACATGACAGCGCTCGTCTTTTCACCAAAGACCCGCGATATCGGCGTTCATTTTGTACGGCTGGCGGAAAAACATCTGCATTGCATCCGCCGGCTCAAACTTGAGCAGCCTAGCGCTCCAGTTGGTTCATGAGGGAGTTCCAATCACATCGCCTCCACGCAGCTGATCGCGCACGTCGGCTATGCTTGCTGTTGGTGCGCCACACTCCGAGCGACGGTTTGAGAACAGGCTCGAATCCCAAGATCGCATGAGCCACCAATAACGGGGATATAGATGACTCTAGTAATCGCCCACGCCAGCAGGGACATCGGATTCATGATCGCGGATACGCTACTGAGTTCGCCGGTGCCTTTGAGGGGCGAGGAGCGCCCAGTAAATGGAAGTAGCCATGCCCTCAAGATACATGTGCTATCCGGTCAAGTAGCCATTGCATTCGCTGGTGACCCCGGCCTGGCGTGCGGTCTTATCGCGGAGATTAAGGGCGACCTGGACGCCACCCCTCAACTTGACGTACCACAGCGATTGTTCGACCGATATGTGCAACTCGCTGTCGGCATTGAAGACGGCAGGCAGGCGGATTTCATGGTTCTACGTCTGGTTCCCGAGGGAAAAGCGCTCGACAAGGTCACGCTGGAGAACGGCGTACAAAGGGTGGAAAGAGGTTACATTGGAGACGCCGAAGGATATAGAGCGCTTATGAGACTGGTCGGTCCATACGAAGGCCCCACCATCCGTAATATTCAGTTACCTGACGGGTCGTTCCGCACCGAGCATTTTCAACCAACAGATGAAGAGCAGTGGTTTCTCAGAGCATCTGATGCGCTGGAGTCCCTTTGTCACAGCCGATCTGTTGAGACGGTCGGCGCCATCACGGATGCAATCACGCGCGTTGTCGATGCTCGTATCTCGGGCGAACTGGAATACATGCAAGCGGCCTGCGCAGGCCGCTCAGTTGAAGAAGGCTACACCGGATACACGCTATTGGCTGCCAACAATGATCCGCGTGCTATGGCAATCTACTTCTATGCGGGGAAACTTGGCTTCGTCTTCTTACCCGGCGATCCCGCTGGATGCCAGAAACTATCTGCTGACTCCGATATCGAATTCATCGTCGCTGCACGACAACTGTACGGCATCGATTTAAGCGGTGCAACGATGCCCACCTGAGAGAAAGGCAACGTCGGCGCGCGGATACCAGTTACACGAGATCGACAGCCTTGCGTTGCATCTCATCGTTGACGTCGATGTATCGCTGCGTAGTTGAAATGTCCCGATGCCCTGCGAGCGACATCAGCACACGAACACCGACGCCTTTGCTCGCCAAATTCGTGATGAACGAGCGTCGGCCCGAATGGCTGCTCGCACCTTGAATGCCCGCTTCCTTGTATAGCCAATGGAAGTACTGGCATAACGTGTTGGCCGTAAACCCCGCCCGCTTCTGTGTATAGAAAAGCGGCCTGTCGAGTTTCGGATTCTTCAAGCTCGCGGCGTACGTGGCCAGCTCGCGCCGTAGCTTCTGCCCCAAGAACACGGTCCGGGCATGTCGCCCTTTGGTCTGCTCTGGCGCAAGTCGAATTTCCGACTTGATCGAGCCGTCCGCGTTGACCACATCCCCAACCCGCAGCGCGGCGACTTCGCCGACACGCATGCCGGCCCAATGAGTCAGCAGCACCATCGCTCGATTACGCAGCGCATGCCGACGCAGCGAAATGTAGGTCAGTACTTGCTTGAGTTCCTTTTCGGTGAACGTCTTGGCCTGCTTCACGAATTTCCCCTGAACAAACAAAATCCATGTCCAGAGGATGTATTCTTTAGTTATAGGGATCAACAGAAGAGTGACGTCGCGCAGATGTCAGAGAAAACAAGCACTTGCACGACAACCAAAGGTTTTTGTAATTTTCTTTGGTTTCGACCTGTGGTCGCTGCGCGGGATAGGTTTAACCAAGGGGTGACGCAGCAGGCCTGCTGCTGCGAACTGATCGGCGTGTTGCTAGGTGGTCGTTCCTCGTGTGTGACTTCCGTCCTCGTTCTTCCTCTACTAGCTTCGTCCGGTCCTCGTCTGACTTCCTTCCTGTCACGACCGCTTCATTAGCTATGTTCCGTAATTTCTTCGTGTAGTTCTTCACGGAATCTATAGCCATAGGAATTCATTAAAGAGTCTCACATGCCGCTCTTCGCAATGAAAGCTGCGAGGACGATTACGTCAGCAACGCAGCGCGGGCTATTCGATGGGGTGTTACTTTCTGTTATCGGGCTTCGGGAACGTTCGCATTCCCGTAGTCCACGTTGTCGGCGTTGCCCATGCCGACTTCCTTTGTGATGTATGACAACCAGTCGTCGCTGTACATCGGCTTGACGTCAATCTGCTCGTAGCCGAAGCTGGTCTTCTGCCATGCGTCGAGAATCGCCTCGCGTATTTCCACCAGGCTCTTTTCCTCGCGGAAATTTCCGAGGGCGCAGTGATAGTGAAGCAGTTTGCCCGTCTCAATACCTTCGATTACGGGAATCACATACAGGCGCTTCGGTCCGTTCCCGTACATGCTGCGATTCAGGCGGCTCATGAAGTGACGGAAGTTCTTTCTCGCCTCCTCCACAGTCAACGCCTGCGTTGTCCGACCTTTATCTGTTTCGATGTTCCTGTACTGCTTCATCGTGAGCGTAGCGGCATGCGTCAGGCACCAGCTATGAGCTAGCATCCAGTCTCGTGTTGCGCTCTTTATATCCGTGTTTTTTGTCATAGCCGTATTTAGCATGGCTACAACACCCGGATTTTTCAGCGACAGGAACCTGTTGATTTCATTCGACGGCGGCTACATCCTGGAACTACCAGATAACGATAAGGAGCCCAACATGAATACACTGAACAGCCTGAAGCTTGTCGCAACGAAGCGCCCGAGCGCACAACCGCAAATCGTCCTGCGCCGGAATCGCCTGATCGCGAAAATCTGGGAACAGGTCGAACTCTTCAAGGCCCAGCAGGCCGGAACAACGTTCGCGCCGACGAAGTTCCGTTCGGTAAAGGATGCAGAAACCGGCGAGCGCCGGAGCGTGGAAGTGCAAAAGCGTGTCCGTGCATGGTGGTGGACCTCCGAAAACGGCAAGGTCTGCATGTCCGTGCGCTACGGCACGAAAACGCTCGAGCTTGCGAAAGGCAAGCCGGCCATCGAAGTCGGCACGCTCGCGGATCTGATACCGATGCTGGACATGCTCAAGGCAGCAGTTGCTGCCGGTGAACTCGACGCACAAATCGAAGCCGTCAGCGGCGAGATGCGGTCGGGGTTCGTCGGCAAAAAGTGACGCGCATGGCGAGTCCGATTATCGGACTTGCCATCAGCAGACCGCCGTTCACGAGTTGGCGCCTGCTACTAGGCTGTCGGTCGATAGCATCTTGACTTGCCTGTATTCGAATGGCAGTTTGAATTTGTCTGTGAGATAGCGAAGGTATCGCGCGTCGTCGGGGCTCAGTTCAGTACGACCGACGGCAACTAACCTGATGTTTCGCTCGGGTTCAGCATCCCAGTAATACGCGTATTCGAGCAGTTGACCAAGCGCTAGGCGTAGAACCTTTCGAGTGCTCAAATCCGACTTGATTTCGTACAAGATGATTTCTGTGTCAGTCCGAACGGTGGCATCGACAAAATCTTGTTCAAAAACAATCTCAGCATCGGGATACTCTCGTTTAAGCTCTTCGTGAAGCGCCTGTTGTATCTTCCCATGTTCAGGCGAACATTCGCGTGATACCCCACCGCCTCTGAAATGAGCATCCTGGACTGGTGGCGTGAGCTGGCCCGCCCGTGTCCGTCGTCTATTGATTGTCTCCGGGAAGTGGGTGTCTGTATCGCGCTGGATGAACGTGTAACGTCTGTATTGCAACACTGGATCACCCTGCTGTGCGAACGTGTCTGGCGGATACCATTCGACGTCTTCCATGCGGAATCGGATATTTAAGACATGCGGTGCCCACACGGCATGACCGAAAGCATCCTTGTTGCCGTCCACAGCATCAATTTCTCCGAGCATCTTTTCATACCAACCTCGCTTCTTGTATTCAGCCAACGCATCGGCAGCTTGCTCGTCGGTTAGAATTTCGACGTGGCGAATGCGCGCAACATACCGCCGCGTATTTTTACCCGGTATCTCATAGAGAATGACATCTGCGACGTGGACCCCACGATCAAGCAGAGAATGCCGTCTGCTCTTGTCGTTGATCCCTTGAAGAAATCCATACTGCCAGCCGCCTATCCCCCACTCTGCGCGAAATAGCCATTCTTCATGGCCATAGCCATTCGCTGAGAAAAATGATTTCTCTCCTTCTACCGCGCTACCTGTGGGATGCGTCCAGTTCGCAGTATTGTGACAAATGCGTGTGATATAAAACAAAGAGGCCTCGCTTCAAACTCCGTCGGCAGCAAGCGCGGCGCAACGAGGCTGCTGCGATCACGCACCGTGCAACCTGTGCCGCTGCTGTCATCGAGTTTTCTGGCTACGAAAGAATTTCAAGGAAAGGGTTCTTGTCAACAATGGCCGCCTGCGATTTTTTCTTCAGGAACGCGATCAAATCATCCCGTCGCTGTAACAGCATAACGATTTCATGCAGTGAGCAGAGCAGCATTGTTTTTTGAGCGAGGGCCATGGCACATTCCTTGACCACAGGTTCTGTGAAACCTGCAGAAGAAATGAAAATGCCGCGCGCATTCGCGCGGAGGAACAAGCGACTAAGGTGGGGAAAGAACTCACCGGTGCCGACTGGCGATTTGAGCCACTTCATCTCCACCAGGTACACTGCGCCGTCGAGCTCGATCACACCATCTATCTGTTCAAGCACTACTGACGTGTCCGGATCTTTTCGGCGGAAGTCTTCCCGCACGAGGACTCCGTATGCTCTAAACAAGTCGTTGAGAACACCTTCAAGTAGCTTGCCGCGTTCATTGGGCTTGTCGTCCATGCCGAACAGGGTCGCAAGTCGAGTATTTACGTCATCAATTTGCGAGCGCCTCTTCGCTGCTGCTGCCTGCTCTGCTTGCTGACGGGCTCGCGTAACTTCACGCTCGTCATCTCGCTCTCGCTTCATCCGTGTGAACGAGTCCTTTGCGTTGACTGCCTCGCGGACGCTTGCGACGAGCCCTTTCGCCTTTAGCTGGTCTTCCGGCCAGCAGGTTGCAAAGCTCTCGAACTCCACCACACGCTTGATAATCTCACGTCGTGGGCGCAAGCCACTATCACCGCGCGCGTTGACCTTTGCGAGAACCTTGCGAACAATTTCAAATTTGTTGATGGAGTTCGGGGCCGTTGCTACAGTGTGCTCGACCTCAGCGAGGTCTTCATTGGCAACGCCCGCGCCGCGCAGGAATAGCACGACTCCCTTCTTGGCCCGACTGAGACGGGGAATGGTCTCTACAAGTAGCTCAAATAATTCTGGCGGGTAGTGAAATGCGTCGGTCATCGGATCATGCCTTGATTCATGTGCGCGCTTAGTGGGCAAGGACGCATCAACGACAGCTTTGCCGCCAGATCAGCCATTGCCGCCTCGATTAGTCTCGATAAACGGCGTGCTTATATCAATCGGAGCTTAGGCGGGTGTCGTGAAAGTGCTTCAGCGGGCGCGTCCCCCGAAACCACTGACAGCCGAGTTAGCTTGAACGTCAGCGCATTGATCTCATCCACGCTAATGCACAGATTTCTGGCGATTTCACCTCGACCCAGCTTATGGCTCTGCAGAAAGTCCAAAACTTTGGTCAGCAGTTGGGAGCTTTCACGCTCCATCGGCTCTGGTTCGTTTGTGCGATAACCGTTTTTGGCAATTTCAATGCACAGATTACGATAGGTCCACTCCGTAACTTGACCCAATGTGTTGTAACGGTAGGCCAGCGCAGCCAGTGATACGCCCCAGTAGCGCTTGAGCTTTAGGAGATATTTGATGGTGAACGCTGGTGGCCTGTTAGCGACTACACTTTCCTTTGGCATAAGAAAAGCCGCAGCAAATGCGTCCGCCTGACGTTCCATCTCCGGGCCATGTGCCTCACCGTGCCGCATGCTGTAGACATCGCGCACCAAATGACCTAATTCATGAGCTGCGTCGAAGCGGCTACGTTCGGCTGATTTCATCGTATTGAGAAAAACGAACGGCTTGCTGTCATACCACGTGCAAAATGCGTCGACCTCGCGCGCCTCTTCAGCCAAGGAAAAGACGCGAATGCCTTTTGACTCCAGCAGGTGAATCATGTTCGGAATGGGTGCATTGCCCAGACCCCACATACGGCGCACCGTGGCGGCGGCTTCTTCCGCACCGAGGTCACTGAGGTCAGGGAGATCGGCTTGCGGTAGGTTAAACCTATCCTCCATCCATTCGTTGATTTTGAAGGCGATGGCACCTGCGCCAAGGGCACAATTTTTCATGGCCTCCGTCATCTTGGAGAGCGAGCGGAAACTAGCCGCATGCTCTCCGATGGTAGGCATCTTTTCCTCAATGGAAAAAAACTGCTGAGGGAAGTTCAGCAGTTTTGCCATTTTTGCCAAGGTTTCCGAATCAGGAGCTGAAGTCCCAGTCTCGTAGTTTTGAATGCTACGACTGGTGACGCCCAGCTCTTTGGCCAATTGAGCTTTTGTGAGCCGCCTTCTAACCCGGGCAAACGTGATTTGCGAAGGGTTGATTTCTGACATGATTGTTAATCAAAAAGTGCCTGTCTTGGGCTCGACTTCCACCGTAGCCGGAGCATTGGGGGTGTCCTTGCGAATCGTAAACTCCGCGGGGTTGTTCGGGATGCTGCCCAGAATCAGACGCTCCCCCCACTTAGTGATTTTTTTCTTCCCGAATCCCGTCGGGTAGGAGAGCTCGAACCGCACTTCATTTAATGCTTTGTCGTAGTGGTAAAGGAAAGCCCAGACCTGCGTTTCCTTGCATTTTTCCTTAACCAGCTTGAACGCATCCTGGTTGAACAGTTCAAGCTGACGATTGGAGTGAACGAAACCCTCAACGACCACACCTTTTTCTGCCTGATTGGCGGGATCTTCGGAGCCCTGCTTGCCCGTCTCGCTGTTACCGGTCATTACCACAATGGAGATGGAATGATCTTGCGAACTGATGAACGGGCAATTCTTTTCGTTGTGAATGCGCCATTGCTTATCGCCCAGTTGGGTACGCAGGTCTTCCACCGTCTTCAACCATTGCTGTACACCCGCCGCGGTAACGGCAGAAGCGCGCGTAGTGTCGTTACGTGCGCCAAGGCCGCTCTGAATAACGTTGGTAAAAAGGCTGACGGCTAGGTCCCGGGAAAGCTCTTGCAGCCGAGCGTCGACAAGCGACGGCTCAACGATAGTCTTGGCGCGCGGGGCGAAGGCGTCGGAATAAGACAGCTTGAACTTGGGTTTAGCCACAGGAGCTCCTTTTCGATTTCCGGAAATTGTACCTCAAGTCGAGGGTTGAAAAGCGGAAATTTAGTGCGCCAGATCTAGCCGGACGCGTGGCGATCTCGTCGTAGTTCAGCTCGCACCCAGTAGGTCAGACGACGGTCACCGTGTGCTGGGCCTGCGTCGTCCGCTGCCGATTAGTTCAAACCTATCTCCGAAAATCACGTCGGCTCTCACACATCGAAAGCTTTCTATGTAGTCTGCATCGGTATAAATACCTACGCACTCACGATGGAGACACTGCTCATGAGATACCGAGACATTCTGACCCGCCCCGTTCTAAACGAGATCGCAGACCTTGAACAGCAGCGAATCAAGGCACAAAAACAAGCGGCCAAGCGCCAGACAGTCGCTGCCAAGCGCGCCGACATCCAACATAAGATGCAGAAGCTGCAAAAGCAGCTTTCCGATCTCAACGCAAAACCGGTCTGATCTACCGGTCAGCGCGTCTCATTAAAAGGTGCCGAATCGATGATTTTCTGCGTGTACGCTGTACACAACACTGGGCGCGCCGAATGCACGGGTGAGGGGGTTGACTTGATAACGTTTAGTTATGTAGATTCCTCACTTTAGTACTTTGTGTAGTACTTTGTGAGAAATTCCTTTAAAAACAACGTTGATTCGCGCTGTGCGCATTCTTCGGGACGTAGAGGCCGGAGGTTCGAATCCTCTCACCCCGACCAGATTTGCCTTGTTAGTTCAAGGCCCGAAAAACCGCCCAGCTTGCTTGGCGGTTTTTTGTTTTTGAGTCGCAATTTCGCGCTGCCGATCGATACCTTGCGTTTGCGGGCGATCGGCTACCGCGGCATTGCTGCTTCATCCGCCCACCGGTTCGCCCGGCCCCCTCTGCTATATTCTCTCCATCCCTTCCCTACCCTTCACGACGCGTGGAACAACTTCCCTTATGGGCGCAGATCGGCGCCGTCTTTCTGCTGCTTATCTGCTCCAGCTTCTTTTCGATTTCCGAAACGGCGATGATGGCGATCAACCGCCATCGCCTGAAACACCTTGCCAACAAGAATGCGCTCGGCGCGAAGACCACTCAGGGTCTGCTGGCGCATACCGACCAGTTGTTGAGCGTAGTCCTGATCGGCAACAATCTGTTCAACACCATCATCCCGGTGCTCACCACCTCGATCGCGCTGCATACGTTCGGCCGTAACAACGTGGTGCTGTCGATCGCGACCGGCATCGTCGCGTTTCTGATTATCGTGTTCGCGGAAATCACGCCGAAAATCGTCGGCGCTACGTTCCCCGAGAAGATCGCGCTGCCGGCCAGCCTGCTGATCGCACCGATGATGCGCATCGGCAAACCGCTCGTCTGGTTCGTCAATCTGTTCGCGAACACGATCTTACGCGTCCTGCATATCAACACCAAAGGCGCGCACGACCAACGGCTTTCCACCGAAGAACTGCGCACCATCGTGCTCGAATCGGGCAGCTTCATGCCGACCAAGCACCGCAGCATTCTGTTGAACCTGTTCGATCTCGAGAACATCTCCGTCGACGACGTGATGATCCCGCGCCGCCGTATCGAGGCGCTCGACTTCGACGCACCGTTCGAACAGATCCTGCACCAGTTGGAAACCTGCTACCACAACAAGCTGATCGTCTATCAGGGCGACATCGACCGTGTGCTTGGTGTGCTGCACGTGAGAAAAACACTGGCCGCCTTGCACAACCAGGAACTGGAGCGCGAGACGCTGCGCGAGTTGCTGGCCGAACCGTATTTCGTGCCGTCCGGTACACCGGTATTCCAGCAACTGCAGTACTTCCAGGAGAGCCGTCACCGCACGGCGCTGGTCGTGAACGAATACGGCGAGTTGCAGGGGCTGGTCACGCCGGAAGACATCATCGAAGAACTGATCGGTGAGTTCACGACCTCGATTCCGCGTGGCGCCAATTCGCGTGGCGGCTGGAACGAGAACGGCGAATGTATCGTTGCCGGCAGCATGCCCCTGCGCGAACTGAACCGCTGGCTGCATCTCACCCTGCCGACCGACGGACCCAAAACGCTCAACGGGCTGATTCTCGAAATACTCGAAGACATTCCCGATGGCGACGTGTGCGTTCAGATCGGCGAGGTGAAACTCGAGGTAATGCGCAGCGACGACCAGGCGATCCGTACCGTCAAGCTGTTCAAACCACCTGTTCGCGCGGGTGCGAAAGCCGTCAAGGCTCTGCGCGGCTAAGCACGGCAGACCGCAGCATTGCACATGGACGCGGTGCGCACCATTAGCCGATTGGCTGAATGGTGGCGCCCGCGGCCTTCCCGGATGATGGGGTCGTCGTGTTCTACAGGCGGCTTGTCACCGGTCTCTCATGCAAGATTCTTTTCAACAAGCGGCGTCGCTGCGGGCGATTGCCGCCGATAGCGAAGGCTCACTCAAACCCAGGGCCAACGGCTTTTCGGCGAACGCCGCTGTCGGCACGAGGCTTGAGCCCAGCCCCACCGATTCCGACAGCGCGCCTGCGGTACGCCTGCTAACCGATACGTTGCAGGAGGCAACCCGCCGTAATGCATCGGACCTGCACATCGAACCGGCCGAGCGTGGCTGGCGCATGCGTTTGCGCATCGACGGCGTGCTGCACGAAATCCCCCCCACCCCCTGCGCATCTGCGCGACGCATTCATCACGCGGGTGAAAGTACTGGCGCGCATGGACATCGCCGAGCGGCGCGTACCGCAGGACGGGCGGCTGCGTCTTGCCACCTCGCCAGGCCGCGTCGAAGACTACCGCGTCAACTCGCTGCCTACCCTGTTCGGAGAAAAGCTGGTGCTGCGCAGACTCGACGCGTTGCCCACGGATCTTTCGCTCGACTCATTGGGCCTCGATCCACAGCAACGTGCAGCAGTCGATGCGGCGATTCGCGCGCCGCACGGCCTCGTGCTCGTCACCGGGCCCACCGGCAGCGGCAAGACGCTGTCGTTGTACTGCTTCCTGCATATGCTCAACGACGAGGCACGCAATCTGTGCTCAGTAGAAGATCCGGCGGAAATTCAATTGGCAGGGATCAACCAGGTGAGTGTGCGGGAAAAGGCCGGCCTGACATTCGCGCTGGCGCTGCGCGCGTTCCTCCGTCAGGACCCCGATGTGATCATGGTGGGCGAAATCCGCGACGACGAAACCGCCGACGTCGCCGTCAAGGCGGCGCAAACCGGCCACCTCGTTCTGTCCACCTTGCACACGAACGACGCGCCTGCTGCCGTCGCGCGTCTGATCGACATCGGCGTCGAGCCGTACAACCTGGCCGCCGCGCTAAAGATGGTGACGGCCCAGCGGCTGGTGCGGCGGCTGTGCGTGGCGTGCCGCGCACCCGCGCCGCAATCGGCGGCGGCGCTGCGAGCAGCGGGCTTCGCCGACGAGCACCTCGACGGCTGGCAACCATTCGGCGCCGCCGGATGCGCCGCTTGCCACGGTATCGGCTACCGCGGCCGCGTCGGGGTTCACCAGGTGATGCCTGTCTCGGATGCGATGCGCGAGCTGATCGTGGCACGCGCGGGCACCCTGGAGTTGGCTCGGCTCGCACAAGCTGAGCACGTCGCCACCTTGCGCGACGCGGCCTTGGCGCGTGTGCGCGACGGCACGACGAGCCTTTCTGAAGCGCTGGCCGCCACCGAGGTCGCATGAGCACCGCCGCGCCTACTCAGTCAGCCGCCGATTTGCGCTTCAGATGGCGCGGTGTCGACGTCAACGGCATGCAACAAAGTGGCGCGCTCGTGGCGCCAGATGCCGGCGCCGCGCGCGCGATGCTCAAGCGCGACAATCTGTTCATCGTCGAACTGGCGGCCCACGGGCCTGCACCACGCCCCAAAACTCGCGCCAACGACGTGACGATATTCACTCGTCAGCTTGCCAGCCTGTTGCGCGCCGGTCTGCCGCTCGCCCCCTCGCTGGAACTGCTCGCGCAAGCGCAAGGTTCGCCCCGGCAAGGCATGCCCCGAATCGTCGGCGCGCTGGCGCGCGATATCACCAGCGGCCTGCGGTTCTCAGCGGCATTGCAGCGGCATCCGGCGCAGTTCAATGCCTTGTACTGTCAGCTCGTCGAGGTTGGCGAAGCGGCCGGCGCATTGGCAACGATCCTCGCCCGGCTCGCCGACGACCGCGAACGCGCCGCCGCGCAGCGGGCCAAGGTGCGCGCGGCGCTGACGTATCCGGTGGCCATCCTGTTACTCGCTATAGCGATTACCGCGGCGCTGCTGATCTGGGTCGTCCCCACCTTCAAGCAGATCTTCGATGGCTTCGGGGCGAAGCTGCCCGCACCAACACAGTTCGTGCTGGCTTTGTCCGCAGGCGCCGCGCGTTGGAGCATTCCTCTGGTCGCCGTGACCTTCGCAACAGGGTCGGCTGTGACATTTCTGTTACGACGTTCCGAAGCGGCGCGCATCCGGTTCGCGCGCACATCGCTGACAATCCCGATCGCCGGTCCATTGCTTCGGACCTTGTGCGCGGCGCGCTGGAGTCGCGCGCTGGGCACTTTGCTCTCAGCCGGCACACCACTCGCGGACGCGTTCGACTCACTCACTCACGCCACCGGCAACGCTTTCTTCGACCGTGCCACGGTGGAGATTGCCGCGCGGTTGCGGCGCGGCGAGCGGCTGGCCGCGGCAATGCGAGCAGCGCACTGCTTTCCACCTGAGGTCGTGCAACCGGTCGCGGTTGCCGAGGAGTCCGGAGCGCTCGACACCATGCTGATCGATGTGGCGTCGCTCGCCGATCGTCAGGTAGACGAAAAGATCGGCACGCTCTCGGGTCTGTGCGAGCCTCTCGTCATCATCGTGCTGGGTACGCTGGTCGGTGGCCTCGTGATCGCGATGTATCTTCCCATTATTCAACTCGGCAACGTGGTGTAGCATCGCAGCCGAATCCCACCCTTTTTATATGCAGGCCACCATTCCGCTCGTGTCAGATACCTCTTCCAGCCTGCTTTCGGGTCTGTTGTCCGGCCACTTGGCAACGAGGCTCGAACTCGCGTTCGGCAGCTTGCCCGAAGGCCTGCAAATTGCATTCGCAATCGTATTCGGCCTGGTGATCGGCAGCTTCCTGAACGTGGTGGTGCACCGCGTGCCGATCATGCTGGAGCGCGCGTGGCGCGAAGAGGTCAGCGAGGCCACCGAACAACCGCTTGAAAACGACGGCCTACCCGCCCGCTACAACCTGTGGGTGCCACGCAGCGCATGCCCCCACTGCGGCCATGTGCTCAACGCATGGGAAAACCTGCCGGTGCTGAGCTACCTGTTGTTACGCGGACGCTGCTCCGCGTGCAAAACTCGCATCAGCCTGCGCTACCCGCTGCTCGAAATCGCCACCGCAGCCTTCGCGGCAGGGGCGCTCGCACTGTATGGGCCGACCGGCACGGCACTCGCGGCCTTCGGACTATGCGCCGCGCTGCTGGCAATGAGCGCGATCGACATCGACACGCATCTGCTGCCGGACTCGATGACGCTGCCGCTCCTGTGGGCCGGCCTGATCGTGAATTTCAACGGTGTGTTCGCAAGCCTCCACGATGCCGTGCTGGGCGCGATCTTCGGCTATCTCGTGCTGTGGGCCGTGCATTGGCTGTTCCGGCTGGTGCGCGGCATTGAAGGGATGGGTTATGGTGACTTCAAACTGCTGGCTGCGCTCGGCGCATGGCTTGGCTGGGCAGCGCTTCCGCAGATCATCCTGATCGCGGCGGTAACCGGTGCCGTGGTCGGCCTCGCGGCGACATGGCGCGGTCGCATGCGCTTTGAAGAGCCGCTGCCGTTCGGGCCATTTCTCGCAGCGGGCGGTGCTGTTACGCTGTTTCTCGGCACACCGCTTTATCTGGCCTTGGGAGGCTGAAGCATGTTTGTTGTGGGACTGACCGGCGGCATCGGCAGCGGTAAATCCACTGTGGCCGACCTGTTCGCTGCGCACGGCGTACCGCTTGTCGACACCGACGTGATTGCGCACCGCATTACGGCGCCGCACGGCATCGCAATGCCCCAGATCGCCGCGGAGTTCGGCGATTCGTTCGTTGCCGCGGATGGCTCGCTCGACCGCGCCCGCATGCGCACGCTGGTGTTCAGCGACGACGGTGCCCGCAAACGCCTCGAAGGCATTACGCATCCGTTGATCCGTGCGGAGACCGAACGCGAACAGCGTGAAGCGCAAGGGCCATACGTGATCGTGGTCGTACCGCTGCTGGTGGAGTCGGGCAACTGGAAAACGCGCGTGAACCGCGTGCTGACGGTCGATTGCAGCGTCGAGACGCAAATCGCGCGCGTGATGAGCCGCAACGGGTTCAGCCGCGAACAGGTTCTGGCGATCATCGCCCGCCAGGCAACGCGCGAAGCGCGCCTCGCCGCAGCCGACGACATCATCAACAACGACAACGCGCCGCTGGATGCGGTCAAGGCGCAGGTCGACGCGCAGCATCGCGCCTATCTGGCACTGACCGCTGCATAAGCGCACGGGCCGTGATGGGCCGCGGTGTACCGAACACACAGTTTTGTTGAACTTTGCGGCGGCACGCGAGCCGAAGCGCTCCGAAAACCACTCGAAACACGTGAAAAAAATTGCGAAAGCGCGCTGAAAAAGTGCGTGATTGCTAGGGTAGTCTCACGGCATTAGAATGTTCTGCATTCCTGTCACCGACCACGCCCGAGGCGAGCCCGCTTGATCCTTTACGAGTATCCCTTCAACGAGCGAATCCGGACGCTATTGCGCCTCGAAGATCTGTTCGAGCGCTTCACCTTCTTTCTGACTCAGGAAGACGCCCGGGAACACCACGTCGCACTGACAACGTTGTTCGAAATCTCAGAGGTAGCGGGTCGCGCGGATCTGAAGTCCGATCTGATGAAGGAACTGGAGCGCCAGCGGCAAACCCTGGCGCCGTTCCGGGGCAATCCGGGCATCGAGCAGAACGCGCTGGAGGCAGTGCTGGGAGAGATCGAGCAGACGTTGACGGGGCTTTCACAGATGCAAGGCAAAACCGGCCAGCATCTGGCAGACAACGAGTGGCTCGCCAGCATCCGCAGCCGCGCGATCATCCCGGGCGGCACCTGCAAGTTCGATTTGCCTTCGTACTACGCGTGGCAGCAGATTCATCCCGATCAGCGTCGGCAGGACATCGCCAAATGGGTCACGCCGTTGTTGCCCTTGCGCGATGCGGCAACCATCGTTCTGCGTCTCGCGCGCGAATCCGGTCAGGCGTCCAAGGTCATGGCGATGCAGGGCAGCTATCAGCAGATGCTGTCGGGCCGTTCATACCAGCTGATGCAAGTACGGGTGGCACCTGAATTGCGGGTGATTCCTGAGGCCAGCGCTAACAAGTACATGCTTTGGGTACGCTTCACGGTGCAGGACGGCGATTTGCGTCCGCGCGCGGTAGATGTCGACGTGCCCTTCCAGCTTACGCTTTGCAGCCTGTAATCCGCCCTTTAGAACCGAACCGTGGGGCACGCCTTTAAAGCGGCGAAAATTGCCCCTATATTCGTTACTTGTTCCGCTTCCGATCGCCCGCCTGACCGTATGCCTACCGTCGTCAAATGCCCCACTTGCGGAAAGGACGTCCGCTGGACCCCTGAAAACCGCTTCCGCCCATTCTGCTCCGACCGCTGCAAGCAGATCGACCTCGGCGCCTGGGCCGCTGAGAAGTACAGGATAGGCGGCACGGATGAAGAAACGCCGTCAGATGAATCACCTGGTGGAGACTACAACCCGCATTAAGCAGTGTAGGCGCGCAGCAATGCCGCTCTCTCCGGGGCGACGCTGCTCACGCAGCGCCGCCGGCAGCCGCGCGCCATCTTCCTAGTTCTTTTCAGCCGCGAGCCATTCCAGTACGGGGATCGCCGCCGGCAACAACGGTGAGACCGTCGCCGGGAGTGTCTGCCAGACAAATGCCTGGCCCTCGCGGCCGTGCGGCTCGCCGGTCCACTCTGTCACTTTGCAAAAAAACAGTCGCACATAGGCGTGCGGGTAGTCATGCTCGAGCGTGCGCCAAAGATGACTCACCTTGACGTCGATCCCTAGTTCCTCGTGCAACTCACGGGCTAGCGCGGCCTCGACCGATTCGCCCGGCTCCAGCTTGCCACCCGGAAACTCCCAATAGCCTTCGTACGGCTTGCCGGCCGGCCGCTGCGCCAGCAGATAGTGTCCATCGGACTGAACCAGCACGCCCACGGCCACCTCGGTCACCGGGCGGCCAGCCGCGTTCTTCTGCGCGTCGCTCATGCCGGGGTCTTCCGGCCAGACCAGTCGCGCGCGAATTGCCACGCGACGCGCCCCGAGCGGGACCCGCGCTCCAGCGCCCAAACCAGCGCATCGCCGCGCGCCGCCTCGACTTCCGCGTCGTCGCAGCCAAAATGGCGCAGCCAGTGACCGATGATCGACAGATAGTCGTCCTGCTTGAACGGATAGAAGCTAACCCACAAGCCGAAGCGCTCGGACAGCGAGATCTTTTCCTCGACCAGTTCGCCCGGATGAATCTCGCCGTCGGACGTGTGCTTGTACGTCTCGTTGTCGCTCATGTACTCGGGCAACAGATGGCGGCGGTTCGACGTTGCGTAGATCAGCACGCTGTCCGACTGTGCCGCGATCGAGCCATCCAGCGCGACCTTCAGTGCCTTGTAGCCCGACTCGCCGTCTTCGAACGACAGGTCGTCGCAGAACACCACGAAGCGCTCCGGTCGTTGCGCGATCAGATCGACGATATCGCCCAGATCGCGCAAATCGTCTTTGTCCACTTCGATCAGGCGCAGCCCGTCCTTTGCATAGGCGTTCAGGCAAGCTTTGATCAGCGACGACTTGCCCGTGCCGCGCGCACCGGTCAGCAGCACGTTGTTAGCCGGCTGCTTGTGTACGAACTGACGCGTGTTCTGCTCGATCAACCCCTTCTGGCGATCGATGTTTTGCAGATCGTCGAGCGTGATCGACGAGATGGCCGGAACCGGCTGCAAATAGCCGCGCCCCTGGCGTTTGCGCCAGCGAAAGGCGACCGCCGCCGACCAGTCGATCTCGGGTTGGGCAGGCGGAAGCATCGCTTCAAGGCGAACGAGCACGGCTTCGGCCCGGGTCAGAAACTGTTCGAGTTTGTCCATGGCTGGGAGATAAGCGGCCAAAACGCCGCGTAATGAACCTGGTTACGAACGATAGTCGGCGTTAATGCTCACGTAGTCGTGCGACAGATCGCAAGTCCAGATCGTGGCTTGCGCATTGCCGCGGCCGAGTACGACGCGAATGCCGATCTCGCTCTTCTTCATGACGCGCTGGCCATCTTCTTCGCGGTAGGCCGGATTGCGGCCGCCGGCAGTGGCGACCAGCACGTCGTCCAGATACAGATCGATCTTGCCGACGTCGAGATCGTCCACGCCGGCATAGCCGATGGCCGCGAGAATGCGGCCGAGATTCGGATCCGATGCATAGAAAGCCGTCTTCACGAGCGGCGAATGCCCAATCGCATAAGCGATCTGGCGGCATTCGCCGGCGCTCGAGCCGCCTTCCACATGCACGGTCATGAATTTGGTCGCACCTTCGCCGTCGCGCACGATCAGTTGCGCAAGGGTCTGGGCGACTTCGGTCACCGCGTCGCGCAGCGCTGCATAAGCGGGCGAATCGGTGGACGTGATCGCCGGCAGGCTCGATTTGCCCGAAGCAATCAGGATGAAAGAATCGTTGGTCGATGTATCGCCGTCGATCGTAATGCAGTTGAACGAGCGGTCCGCCACGTGCTTGACCAATGCGTCGAGCACCGGTTGCGCGACAGCAGCGTCGAACGCGAGGAAACCGAGCATGGTCGCCATGTTCGGCTTGATCATGCCGGCGCCCTTGCTGATGCCGGTGAGCGTGACCGTGTGCCCCTCGATCGTGACCTGGCGCGAGACGGCTTTCGGCAGCGTGTCCGTGGTCATGATCGCCTGGGCGGCGTCGTACCAGTTGGCTTCCTTGCGGTTTGCCAGCGCAGCGGGCAGCCCCGCCTTCAGACGATCGACCGGCAGCGGTTCCAGAATCACGCCCGTCGAAAACGGCAAAACCTGCTCCGGCGCGATGTCCGCGAGACGCGCGAGTTCGGCGCAGGTTTCGCGTGCAGCGACGAGGCCGGGTTCGCCCGTGCCTGCGTTCGCGTTGCCGGTGTTGATCACCAGCGCGCGAATCGGCTTGCCGCCCTGCCGTACACGCTCCAGATTCTCACGGCACACGGTGACGGGCGCGGCACAAAAGCGATTCTGCGTGAACACGCCGCCTACTGTCGCGCCATCGCCCACGGAGATGACCAGCACGTCCTTGCGGTTCGGTTTGCGGATATTCGCCTCTGCCCAGCCCAGCGTGACGCCGGCGACGGGGTGGAGTTGAGCGGGATCGATCGAAGGGAAATTGACAGCCATGGTCGCGACCTGTCGAAGAAAATGCCGGCAGGCGCCGGCATCGATGGAAACGGAAACTGATGGCTCGAGCGCGTTGCCGAACCACCGCGAAATCACCAGCAAAGCGCTGGGTAAAACGAAGCGGCGCGCTTAAAGCGCGCCGCTTTCGCCATTATGCGATCCTACCGTGACACTGCTTGTACTTCTTGCCGCTGCCGCACGGGCACGGGTCGTTGCGGCCCACCTTCGGCACGTTATCCGCGCTCAGGTCCGGCGCGGCGGCGTGCGACGGGCCGTGGCTCATCGCGTCGCCGATCATCGCGGCGGTAGCCGCCTCCGCGGCGGCAGGCGCTGCCGCTGCTGCCTCGGCGAATTCGGCGTGGCGGAATTCGACGTTTTCGAGGTGGCTACCCTGCTCTTCGTACTGCTCGGCGGCCTGCTCCAGCTGTTCCGGCGACTGGATCTGCACGTTCATCACCACCCGGGTGACTTCGAGCTTCACGGCGTCGAGCATCGCGGCGAACAGTTCGAACGCCTCGCGCTTGTATTCCTGCTTCGGATTCTTCTGCGCATAACCGCGCAGATGGATGCCCTGGCGCAGGTGATCGAGCGCAGCCAGATGCTCGCGCCAGCTACGGTCCAGCGTTTGCAGCATGATCGAACGTTCGAACGCGCTGAACGATTCGCGGCCGACCTGTTCGACCTTCGATTCATACGCTTCGTCCGCAGCGGCTTCGACGGCTTCGAGAATCTCGTCCGCGCTGATCGAGTTCGACTCGTTGATCATTTCCTGGATCGCGAGGTCGAGCTGCCATTCGTTGCGCAGCACTTCTTCCAGCTCGGGCACTTCCCACTGCTCTTCGATGCTGCCGGCCGGCACGAACTGATGAACGATATCGGCGATCACGCCATGACGCATGGCGCCAATGGTCTCGGTGATGTCGTTTGCCTCGAGCAATTCATTGCGCTGCTGATAGATCACCTTGCGCTGATCGTTCGACACATCGTCGTATTCAAGCAATTGCTTGCGAACGTCGAAGTTGCGCGCTTCAACCTTGCGCTGCGCCGATTCGATCGAACGCGACACGATGCCCGCCTCGATCGCCTCGCCTTCCGGCATCTTCAGGCGATCCATGATCGCGCGCACGCGATCGCCCGCGAAAATACGCAGCAGCGGATCTTCCAGCGACAGATAGAAGCGCGAAGAACCCGGGTCGCCCTGACGGCCGGCACGGCCGCGCAACTGATTGTCGATCCGGCGTGATTCGTGACGCTCGGTGCCGATGATGTGCAGACCGCCCGCGGCCTTCACTTGATCATGCAGCGCCTGCCATTCGTCGTGCAGCTTCTGGATGCGCGTCTGCTTCTCTACATCGGAAAGCGTTTCATCCTGTTCGATGAACGACGCCTGCTTTTCGGCGTTGCCGCCGAGCACGATGTCGGTACCACGACCGGCCATGTTGGTGGCGATCGTGACACGCTTCGGACGGCCCGCTTCGGCGACGATCTCCGCTTCGCGCGCGTGCTGCTTGGCGTTCAGCACTTCGTGCGGCAAACCGGCCTGCTTCAGCAGATGCGAAAGCAGTTCCGAGTTTTCAATCGACGTCGTACCGACCAGCACCGGTTGACCGCGTTCGTAGCAATCGCGAATGTCGCGGATCACCGCGTCATACCGCTCCTTCGCAGTCTTGTAGATCTGATCCTGCTTGTCGATCCGCTTCGGCGGACGGTTGGTCGGGATCACGACCGTTTCGAGACCGTAAATCTCGTTGAATTCGTACGCTTCGGTGTCGGCCGTACCGGTCATGCCGGAGAGCTTCGCGTACATACGGAAGTAGTTCTGGAACGTGATCGACGCGAGCGTCTGGTTCTCGCTCTGGATCTTGACGTGTTCCTTCGCCTCAACCGCCTGGTGCAAGCCATCCGACCAGCGGCGGCCCGACATCAAGCGGCCGGTGAATTCGTCGACGATCACGACTTCGCCGTTCTGCACGACGTAGTGCTGGTCCTTGAAGAACAGCGTGTGCGCGCGCAGTGCGGCATACACGTGGTGCATCAGCGTAATGTTCTGCGGCGCGTACAGGCTTTCGCCCTCGCCGATCAGGCCCCATTCGGCGAGCAGGCGCTCGGCCTTTTCGTGGCCCGATTCCGTCAGGAATACCTGGCGGCCTTTCTCGTCCAGCGTGTAGTCGCCCGGCTTTTCGACGCCGGTGCCGTCCGCCTTCTCTTCGCCGATCTGGCGTTCGAGCAGCGGCGGCAGCGCATTCATGCGCACATAGAGTTCAGTGTGATCTTCGGCCTGCCCGGAGATGATCAGCGGCGTACGGGCTTCGTCGATCAGGATCGAGTCCACCTCGTCGACCACTGCGAAATTCAGCGCTCGTTGCACGCGCGCTTCGGTCTCGTAGACCATGTTGTCGCGCAGGTAGTCGAAGCCGAATTCGTTGTTGGTACCGTACGTGATGTCGGCGGCGTACGCTTCCTGCTTGGCGGCGTGGTCCATCTGCGACAAATTGATGCCGACCGACAGACCGAGGAAGTTGTACAGACGCGCCATCCATTCGGCGTCGCGCTGGGCCAGGTAGTCGTTCACCGTGACGACGTGCACGCCGCGGCCGGACAGTGCATTCAGGTAGACCGGCAGCGTGGCGACGAGCGTCTTGCCTTCGCCGGTGCGCATTTCGCCGATCTTGCCGTAGTGCAGGACCATGCCGCCGATCAGTTGCACGTCGAAGTGGCGCATCTTGAGCACCCGCTTGCTCGCCTCGCGACACACTGCGAAGGCTTCCGGCAGGAGCTTGTCGAGCGACTCGCCACTCGCGACACGCTGGCGGAATTCACCCGTTTTGGCGCGCAGTTGATCGTCCGTCAATTGCTCGATCTGCGGCTCGAGCGCATTGATCGCCGCGACGGTCTTTTGATATTGCTTGACTAGCCGCTGGTTGCGGCTGCCAAAAATCTTCTGTAGAAAACCGGTGGTCATCGGATCGGTGTCTGCGTCGCGGCTTCGGCTGGTTCGCGGCGTGCGGTGAGGCACGTGCGCTCCGGGGTCGGAAGGGCCTCGGCGGCTTAGTCCAAGAGTGAATTGTCGGGTAGCCCGACCTTCTTACGAAGATCGGGCCCCCCGAGAACCGTACGTGCGAGTTTCCCCGCATACGGCTCAAATCTACAAACAAAGTTCTGTCTACGACAGAACCGGCTTAGTTACTACAAGTTTACCAACGTGTACCTGCTGGTGACAGTGCGGGTGAAGCAAGACCCGGTTGGACAACTTGTCTGACCCGCCATGCATCCGATATTCCAGATGATGATCGTGCCAGCCTGTTTCGTCCGTCAAGGCACAGCCGCAGTGCGCACACAGCCCGCTCTGCGACATGTACAGCTTCGCCCACTGTTTCCGGTAGCGCATCGAATCCCACAGACGCGTCTGCCGCAGTTGCTCGCCATATTGCTCCCACTTCGGATCAAAGGGATTGAATTCTCCTTGGATCTTCTTGTGTCTCCTGATCGCTGTACCGCTGAGTTGGTACAACTCCATCAGGCCCCAACTGCCATCGTCTCGAACCGTCCGGACCGCAAACACCCACTGTCGAGCGTCGATTGAGTGGAAGTATTTCTGTCGCACCCAACTGTTGCTCTTTCGCGGATGTCGCCGCTTGGACCACCACCAGAGCCTCCGGAACACCAGATGCTCCATGCGGGTGTACGCCTTTTTGGCCGTAACCGGATGGTGATACTGCGCCCATCCGCGCAACATTGGATTTAGCAGTTGGATCATCTCCTCCTGCTTCGCCGTCTTGTTGCTGCTAATCGCTTCCGCCACCTTGCTGTAGAACGCTTTCGCGTTCTTTTTGCTCGGTTTGATGAGCATCTTTCCCGAGTACTTCCGGAAATTCCACCCAAGGAAATCGAAGCCATCGTCAATGTGAGTGATCCGCGTTTTCTCCTCCGATAGCTGCAACCCTCGAACCGCCAGGAATGCCTCCACCCAAGGTCGGACCTCTTGATCCAGTATCTCTTTCGAGTCACCGGTTATCACGAAGTCGTCCGCGTACCGCACCACATTCACCTTCAGCCTTCTGGCTTTCATGATCCCTAGTTTTGCACCGAGATGCACCGCTAGTTCTCGCTCCAGCCCGTTCAGCGTTACGTTAGCCAACGTCGGGGAGATGATGCCTCCCTGCGGCGTACCGGCCTCAGTCGCCCGTAGCTGACCTTGATAAGTCAGGCCAGCCTTCAACCATTTCCGGAGGATTCCTCTGTCCATCGGGACATTGTTTTCCAGCCAGTCATGACTGATGTGGTCGAAGCACCCCTTGATATCCGCTTCTAAAACCCATTTGGCCGAGGCCTCTTGGGACATGCAGACGCGGATTTGGGACATCGCGTCGGCTGTCGAACGATTCAACCTGAACCCGTAAGAGTTCGGGTCGCTCGTCGATTCCGACACTGGCTCCAAGGCCAAGAGATACAGAGCTTGCATCGCCCTGTCCCGCATGGTCGGAATGCCCAGAGGACGTTCCTTCCCATTTGCCTTGGGGATAAAGACTCTCCGTAGTGGCAGAGGCTTGTATCCGCGCCGCTTCAACCTGTCGACGGCTTCCCATCGACTCTCAGGCGAATCCCATAGCTCGCGATCGACTCCAGCCGTTCGCGCACCCTGGTTTTGCGTAACACGTCGTACCGCGTACAGCTTTGCAGACAACGTGCGAGTCAGCATCCGTTGCAGGGCTTTCACCCTGCGCCAGTCGCCTTCCCGCGTCGCCTTCGCAATTCGAATCTGCATCCCTCTCACGTTCCGCTCAACTCGTCGCCAATCTACGGCGTACCAATCGTCCGGCGCGTGGGAAAGCGCAGATCTGGTCGTTCGACCAAATACTTTCATGCTGCTCTCCTACCTGGAAAAGTCCCCAGACAGAAGGCGCATCTCCCCCAGCGGGGTAGATACACCCCGCTGGGGAACAACAAAACTCAATACAGGCGCATGCACCTGCATCTAACCAAGTTCATAGAGGGTAGTCAGCCGTCTTGCGACGGTAGACCAGACGGAAGTCTGCCCGCTTTCGCGTGAGGTGATGTCTCAACCCCTATCCGGTCCATTACAGCCCGGCCTTCGCTTTTTCCGTCCTCCCATACCTGCACAATCATCAGCGTCCCTCACGGTTCGCCTGCCAGCCCAACTGCGCTGGCAACCATACAGGCTTACCACGTTCCCGGCATGTCACACGACTGACTTAGGTTCTGCCTATTCCCCGGCGGTATCACTAACGACGTAACCCGAGATTCGAGCGGGCTATCCAACCGCATACCTTTTGGTCAGTGCCTATCAGCAGCTTTGGCACACAATGCTAACGAGGTTTATCAGCAGTTCACTTCCGTTAACCCTATCAGCCAGCCTAGCGCCTTACCCCCTTGCTGCTAGGAGTATCCAGACCGATTCCTCGCGGAAACGACCTGCCCGAAACATCCGGGGGCTACATTGTCAGAAGAGCTTCACACCTCACCGTTGCCAGTGACGCATGTCCTCCTAGGCTACTGCTGGTCGTACAGCAGGTTCACTACCCTCATCTTCAGCAACGAGGTCGAACAATGACACACCGAGCTTTCGCTCGTATCGTTTAGCGAAACCCTTGCCTGGAGGCTCAGGAATTGCAAACATCACCCCGCCCTGTCGGCGGAGGTGAAGCCGCTGACTGGGCGGGACCTGACGGTAATCAAGTCCATGCAACAAGATCCCCGGCTGATTGCTCCGGTTTCCCATTTCACTACAAGGATGCTTCCCATAGGGTCGCATCTGCTTCTTAAAGTGCAGCCCACAAGGTGGCCGCCTGCGGAGGGCATGGTGAGTTGCCTCAATAACCCTCTAGTCGATGCTCCGTAACGTGGAGCCGCCGGACACGAGCGTGCGTGTCGCACCGAATCGGGCATTTTAGCACGCGCCCCCGCCCGCGCCTGTGTCAGCGGCGCGACGACGGCGAGCCGCAAAAACCCGCCGCAGCGACCTCCGACAGGCCGCATTGAGGCAGATCCGCGTGCATCCCGCACGGTACAATCGCGGCGTAAGTGCACATCGGGTGCAAACACGCCGTCACTGTCAAACATGAGCCGTTTTCCGTCCTTTTCAAGGCCGCCGCCCCAGCAGTTCAAGGCGCGCCGCCCGCAGCCCGTCGCCGAAGTGCTGAAACGCACTGACGCGTTTGCGGCCCTGCGCGCGGGCGTCGAGCAGATTGCGGCGCTGGAAAAGGATTTGCGCGAGCTGCTGCCGGACTATCTGGCGACCAGCGTGGAACCGAGCTTCATCAAGGAAGGCGTACTGGCCCTGTTTGCCGGGCACAACGCACTGGCCGCCCGCCTGCGCCAGATCGAGCCGCGCTTGCTGTCGGATCTGCAGCAGCGCGGCTGGCCGGTCAATGCACTGCGGATTCGCGTGCGGCCACAGCCTTTGAAGGAGCCGCCGCCAGTCAAGCAGGCGCGCATGACGCCAGTCGGCGCCGACGCGCTGCACGCGCTTTCCGAATCGCTCGCCCCCTCGCCGTTGCAGGAAGCTTTGGCAAAAATGGCAGCGCGGCATCGGCGAAATCGCTGAACAAAAAATAAGCGGCCCACAGGGGCCGCTTATTTTTCATCCATTCGCTTCGGAAATTTCATCCGAAGCGGCTAAGCAAATTACGCGAACGCCGTCTGCGTTTCGTACGCAAAGCCGCGCGGCGCCTTCTGCGTGTCCTCGAACGTGACGATCTCGTACGAATCCTCATGCGCCAGCAACTCGCGCAGCAGCGCGTTGTTCAGGCCGTGGCCCGACTTGTACGCGGTGTACGAAGCCAGCAACGGATGGCCGATCACGTACAGATCGCCGATCGCGTCGAGCATCTTGTGCTTCACGAATTCGTCGTCGTAACGCAGCCCGTCGTTATTCAGAATGCGGTATTCGTCCAGCACGATGGCGTTATCCATGCTGCCGCCACGCGCCAAACCGAGTTCGCGCATCATTTCCACTTCATGCGCAAAGCCGAACGTACGCGCGCGGGCAATTTCCCGCACATACGACGTATTGGCAAAATCCACTTCCAGCGCCTGGCCGGTTTTATCCACAGCCGGGTGACGGAAATCGATGGTGAATTTGAGCTTGAAACCGAAATACGGATCGAGACGCGCGAATTTATCGCCGTCGCGAATTTCGATTGGCTTGGTGACCTTGATGAATTTCTTCGCCGCGTTCTGTTCTTCAATACCGGCCGACTGAATCAGAAACACGAACGAACCCGCACTGCCGTCCATGATCGGAATTTCTTCGGCGGTCACGTCGACATAAAGATTATCGATGCCGAGGCCCGCGCATGCGGACATCAAATGCTCGACGGTCGACACGCGCGCGCCGTCTTTCTGCAATACCGAAGCCAGACGCGTATCGCCAATTGCCATTGCCGACGCAGGGATATCCACCGGCGTGGGCAAATCCACGCGCGAAAACACGATGCCAGTATCCGGCGCCGCCGGGCGGAGCGTCAGGTCGACCTTGCGGCCGGAGTGCAGGCCGATGCCGACTGTCTTGACGATTGATTTGATAGTGCGCTGCTTCAACATGGTGATCTTCTATTCGATTGAAAATCCCAATCGGGACTTTTTATTCCATAGCGCGAAGTATACTCCAATACCCTTAGGGACGTCGTTTCACGGAACGTATCAATCTGTTTCTCTGCATTACCCCTTGGGCGCCCGTCAGGGAAAGCGTGACGGGCCGATGTCCGGAACGGAGGCGTTTCCGGTCATCGGCCCGCGTAACGGCCTGTCACAAAAGCGTCTTATATGCCGTTGCCCTGATACAACGCAGTAAGCGCGCAGACCCGGGGCAGTGGCTTCGAACGCAATCGCAACTAGCTCAACGTAGCGAGAATACTCTCTGCATCGCTGACTTCGAATTTGCCGGCAGCCTCGACGTTCAACGTCTTGACCACGCCGTCGTCGACAACCATTGCGTAGCGCTGGGAACGAATTCCCATGCCGCGCGCCGACAAATCCTGCTCAAGACCGAGTGCTCGCGTGAAAAGCGCACTGCCATCCGCCATCATGCGCACCTTGCCCGAGGCGTGCTGATCGCGTCCCCACGCGCCCATTACGAACGCGTCGTTGACGGACACGCACCAGATCTCGTCGACGCCAAGAGCGCGCAACTGCTCGGCATGCTCAACGTAACCCGGTACATGTTTGGCCGAACAGGTCGGCGTGAAGGCACCCGGCAACCCGAAGATCACCACGCGCTTACCCGCCGTCTGCTCGCGCACGTCGAAGCTGTTAGGCCCCAGCGTGCAACCCGCGCGCGCATCTTCGACAAACTCGAAGAGCGTCGCGTCGGGCAGCTTTTCACCTATCTGAATCATGCTCAGTCCCTTGCATCGATGCGAAGCAAACTCGCACGTCGTCGTGTCGCAGTGATTTCAGCGTTCGCCCAAAACAGGCTCCGCCGCCCGGCGACAGTTGCCCAATCCGCTTCGCGAATCCGAAGAGGGCACTCGTCCTTGCCGCGAATCAGACGATACGCGGCTTTTTCGCCGTTCACCCGCCACGCTCGTGCATTCGTCCGCCAGCGCTGCACTTCTACAAGCCGCAGCGCGACAACGAAAGCCTGCTCGTGCGCTCAGTCCGCCTGCTTGCGCAGGAATGCCGGAATGTCGTACGTGTCGACGCCCTTTTCCTGCAGCGCCTGCACGTGCGAAGCCGCCGTATCGCGCGAGGTGCGCCATACAGCCGGCGTATCCAGCGCGCCGTAATCGGCCGTGCTTGCGTGCGACGTTTGCGGTGCGTAAGCCGCGTGCGTGCCGATCGGCTGGTTGTCGGTGCCGGTGCGCAGCAGCGTCATCGGTGCCGATTGCTGCTTCTTCGCCGCGCGGCCCAGACCCGTTGCCACGACCGTTACGCGCAGCGCGTCGCCCATTGCATCGTCGTACACCGCACCGAAAATGACCGTTGCGTCTTCCGCGGCATAGCTCTTGATGGTGTTCATCACTTCGCGCGTTTCCGACAGACGCAGCGAACGGCTCGACGTGATGTTGACCAGCACGCCGCGCGCGCCCGACAGATCCACCCCTTCCAGCAGCGGGCTGGCCACAGCCTGCTCGGCAGCCAGACGCGCGCGATCGACGCCGGCAACCGTCGCCGTGCCCATCATCGCCTTGCCCTGCTCGCCCATCACCGTCTTCACGTCTTCGAAGTCGACGTTCACCAGACCGTCGACGTTGATGATTTCCGCGATGCCGGCAACTGCGTTGTTCAGAACGTCGTCTGCGCACTGGAAGCACTTGTCCATCTCGGCGTCATCGCCCATCACCTCGAACAGCTTGTCGTTCAGAACGACGATCAGCGAGTCGACGTGATCCTCCAGTTGCTGCGAACCGGCTTCTGCCACACGCATGCGCTTGCCGCCTTCGAACTCGAACGGCTTGCTGACTACACCAACAGTCAAGATACCCATTTCCTTGGCGATCTGCGCGACCACCGGTGCTGCGCCCGTGCCCGTGCCGCCACCCATGCCAGCGGTGATGAACACCATGTGCGCGCCGCGCAGTGCGTCGGCGATGCGCTCACGTGCTTCTTCTGCTGCGGCGCGGCCCATTTCCGGCTTGGCGCCGGCGCCCAGACCCGTGTTGCCGAGCTGGATCACCGCGGAAGCGCGCGAACGCGACAGAGCCTGCGCGTCCGTGTTCATCACGATGAAGTCGACGCCTTGCACGCCTTTGTTGATCATGTGCTGAACGGCATTGCCGCCAGCGCCACCTACTCCGATCACCTTGATAATGGTGCCGTTCGTTTCGGTTTCCAGCATCTGGAATTCCATGTTGCCTCCGTCAAGATAAAAAATTGCAGCCACTTCGGCCGTTATTCGGCAGGAGATCGGGCAACCTCCCGTCGCGCGCCGGCCGCCGGCACCAGCGCGTATTTACGTAAAACCGTTCAAAAACGAATTCTTTTAGAAGTTGCCGAGGAACCAGTCTTTCATTCGCGTAAAGACCTGCCCCATCGACCCCGACTGCACCGCGACCTTGCGGCCGCGCATCCGTTGCGAGCGCCCTTCGACGAGCAGCCCCATCGCCGTCGAATAACGCGGGTTACGCACGACGTCCGCAAGACCGCCCGCGTATTCCGGCACACCAATGCGCACCGGCTTCAGGAAAATGTCCTCGCCGAGTTCGACCATGCCGAGCATCATCGACGCGCCGCCGGTCAGCACCACGCCGGAGCTCAGCAGTTCTTCATAACCGGACTCGCGCACCACCTGCTGCACGAGTGAAAACAGTTCTTCGACCCGCGGCTCGACCACCGCTGCCAGTGCCTGGCGCGACAGCGTGCGCGGACCGCGCTCGCCGAGACCCGGCACTTCGATCATCTCGTCCGGATCGGCCAGAGCCTGCTTCGCAATGCCGTAGTCGACCTTGATGTCTTCCGCGTCCGGCGTCGGCGTACGCAAGGCCATCGCGATGTCGCTCGTAATCTGGTCGCCGGCGATCGGAATCACCGCTGTGTGACGAATCGCGCCTTCGCTGAAAATCGCGATATCGGTCGTGCCGCCGCCGATATCGACCAGCACCACGCCGAGTTCCTTTTCGTCTTCCGTCAGCACCGCCAGCGACGAAGCGAGCGGCTGCAGGATCAGATCGTTCACTTCGAGCCCGCAGCGGCGCACGCACTTCACAATGTTCTGCGCCGCGCTCACCGCACCGGTGACGATATGCACCTTCACTTCCAGGCGGATGCCGCTCATGCCGATCGGCTCGCGCACATCTTCCTGACCGTCGATGATGAATTCCTGCGTGAGGATATGCAGCACCTGCTGATCGGTCGGGATGTTGATCGCCTTAGCCGTCTCGATCACGCGCGCGACGTCCGTCTGCGTGACTTCCTTCTCCTTGATCGCCACCATGCCGCTCGAATTGAAGCTGCGGATATGGCTGCCGGCGATCCCGGTAAAGACGTTCGTGATCTTGCAGTCGGCCATCAGCTCGGCTTCCTCGAGCGCGCGCTGGATGGACTGCACGGTGGCTTCGATGTTCACCACCACGCCCTTCTTGAGCCCCTTCGATTCGCTCTGGCCGAGGCCGATCACCTCGTAGTGGCCCTCGCCCTTCAACTCGGCGACGATAGCCACTACCTTCGACGTCCCGATGTCGAGGGCGACCAGCAGATCTTTATAGTCTTTACTCATAGCGTGCTCATTGCGTGTGATGTCCGTTTACTTCTTGCCCTTGTCGGGTTCGCTGATAAAGCGCATGCCAGCGGCACGAATCGCGAAACCGTTCGGATAGCGCAAGTCTGCATACTCGATATCCTTTCCCCAACGTTGCGTCACCGCATTCCACGCCGCGGTCAGGCGGCGGGTCCGATCGAGCAGCGTGTCCTGATTGCGTTCGCGCCCAAGCTCCACCTGCATTCCGTTCGACAGCTTCACCGTCCACGCATAACGCGGCGACAGCGTGACTTCCTCCGGCGTTGCGCCCAACGGCGCAAACCACTTCTTGAAATCGCTATAACGCGCGACGACCTCTTTTGCCGTACCGTCCGGGCCGTCGAACGCGGGCAGCTCTTCTTCGAGCTCGCCCTGGTTCGCGGTGAACAGCTCGCCATCCACGCTTACCAACTGATCGCTACCCCACGTACCAAGGGGTTTGTACTCTTCGAGCGTGACAGCCAGCGCGTTGGGCCAGACCCGCCGTACGCTCGCATGACGCACCCAGGGCATCTGCTCGAACGCCTGCCGCGCGACGTCGAGATCCACCGTAAAAAAGTTGCCCTTCAGGCGGCCTACCACTCCGGCGCGCACCGTCGGCGAATTGATGTGCTCGGTGTCGCCGTCGATCTGAATTTCGCGCAGCGCGAAATTCGGACGCTGAATCAGCCAGTAACCGCCAGCCGCCAGCAGCACGAGCACCAGCACCGCATGCAATGCGTTGGCGGCGAGATTGAGCTGGCGAACGTTGTTCCACATGGTGTTGCTTTCGGGTTGCCCCGGTCAGTCCTTAGTTAGTCCTTAAGCGTCAGCGCCAACACGCCGACCACCAGGTCCTGATAGCTGATGCCCACCGCGCGCGCCGCTTTCGGCGGCAACGAGTGATCGGTCATGCCAGGCGCCGTGTTCACTTCAAGGAAATACGGGTTGCCGGCGGCGTCGAGCATGAAATCGGCGCGCCCCCAATCGGTACAGCCAAGCACGTCGAACGCGCGGCGCGCCAGCACTTTGAGGCGCGCTTCTTCGTCCGCCGGCAGACCGCACGGAATCAGATACTGCGTGTCGTTGGCGATGTACTTCGCGTGATAGTCGTAGAACTCGCCGGCCGGCACGATACGGATCACCGGCAGGTCCAGATCGCCCGCGATGCACGCCGTGTATTCGCCGCCGCCTTCGATGCTCTTTTCCACCACGACGATCCTGTCGTACTTGACCGCTTCGAGCAGCGCCGCCGGCAATGCGTCGGCGCTTTTCACCTTGATCACCGCGACGCTCGAGCCTTCGCTAGCCGGCTTCACGAACAGCGGCAAGCCGAGCTTAGCGACGATATCTTTCGCGCGTGCTTCGTAGTCGTCGCCGCGCAGCACAGCCTCGAAGGGCGGCGTCGGAATGCCGAGTTGCTGCCACACGAGCTTGGTGCGGAACTTGTCCAGACCGAGCGCCGAACCAAGCACACCGCTACCGGTATAACGAATGCCGTAAAAATCCAGTGCGCCCTGAATCTGGCCGTTCTCGCCGTAACCGCCATGCAGCGCGTTGAACGCGCGCACGAAGCCTTCTTCCTTCAACGCGGCGAGCGGACGCTCGGCCGGGTCGAACGGATGCGCGTCGATGCCGGCGTCGCGCAGACCTTGCAGCACGAGGCGGCCCGAATTGAGCGACACCTCGCGCTCGGCGGAATCCCCTCCGAGCAGGACTGCCACTTTGCCGAATTGTTTAGGGTCGATGCTGCTCATTTCACTCATACCTTCGTTTCTTGCGCGAGGCGTCCCGGCACGCCGCCGATCGAACCCGCGCCCATCGTGATCACCACATCGCCGTCGCGCACCACTGCTGAGAGCGCGTCCGGCACTTCATCCACCGTATCGACAAACACCGGCTCGACCTTGCCCGTCACGCGCAATGCGCGCGCCAGCGCGCGGCCATCCGCGGCGACGATCGGCGCTTCACCGGCCGAATAGACTTCGGTCAGCACCAGCGCGTCGACGGTCGACAGCACCTTCACAAAATCTTCGAAGCAATCGCGCGTGCGCGTGAAGCGGTGCGGCTGGAACGCCAGCACCAGACGCCGCCCCGGAAACGCGCCACGCGCCGCCGCGACCGTCGCCGCCATTTCCACCGGGTGATGACCGTAATCGTCAACCAGCGTGTACGTGCCGGCTGCTTTGCCTTCCGACACGACCGGCACTTCGCCGTAACGCTGGAAGCGGCGGCCCACGCCGTTGAAATCCGCGAGTGCTCGCTGGATATCGGCATCTTTCACTTCAAGTTCAGTCGCAATCGCGATCGCGGCCAACGCGTTCTGCACGTTGTGCTCGCCCGGCAGATTCAGCACGATGTCGAGCGGCGCGGCATCTTCACGCATTGCGGTGAAGTGCATCTTGCCGCCACGCGCTTCGACGTTGACCGCGCGCACCTGTGCGTCCGGCGCGAAGCCATAGCGGATGATCGGCTTCGACACGAACGGCAGAATTTCCTTGACATTCGGATCGTCGACGCACAGCACCGCGATCCCATAGAACGGCAAACGGTGCGTGAATTCGATGAACGCCTGCTTCAGGCGCGCGAAGTCGTGCCCGTATGTGTCCATGTGATCGGCGTCGATATTCGTGATGACTTCGATCACCGGGAACAGATTCAGGAACGACGCGTCCGACTCGTCCGCTTCGGCGACGATGAAGTCGCCCGTTCCCAGACGCGCATTCGCGCCCGCGCTGATCAGGCGTCCGCCGATCACGAACGTCGGATCGAGACCGCCCGCCGCCAGCACGCTCGCCACCAGCGAAGTGGTCGTGGTCTTGCCGTGCGTGCCGGCAATCGCGATGCCCTGCTTCAGACGCATCAGTTCCGCGAGCATCACGGCGCGCGGCACGATCGGAATGCGGCGATGACGCGCGGCCAGCACTTCCGGGTTGTCGCTGCGCACCGCGGTGGAAACGACCACGGCGTTCGCGCCTTCAATGTTTTCTGCCGCGTGACCAATCGCAATACGCGCGCCGAGCGCGGCGAGTCGATCGGTGATCGCGTTACTCGACAGGTCCGAGCCGCTCACCTGATAGCCGAGGTTGACCAGCACCTCCGCGATGCCGCTCATGCCGACACCGCCGATGCCGACAAAGTGAATATGTTTGACGATGTGTTTCATTGCTTTCCTTCTGGGCTCGCGCCCGAAATCGAACCCGCCACAGTCGCGCAAATCTTCGCGACCTGTTCCGTGGCGTCGGGTTTCGCGAGCGAGCGCGAACGCTCCGCCATTTCCGCGAGCATCTCTCGCGTCTGGCTGCGCAACCAGTCGGCGAGTTGCTGCGCCGACAGATCGCGTTGCTGCACGACCAGCGCCGCGCCGTTGTCGGCGAGGAACGCTGCATTAGTGGTTTGGTGATCGTCTACTGCAAACGGGAACGGCACGAAAAACGCCGCCACCCCGACCGCCGCAATCTCCGACACCGTCATCGCGCCCGACCGGCAGATCACCAGATCCGCGTTTGCGTACGCGCTCGTCATGTCGTCGATGAAAGGCACGAGTTCTACATCCGCGCCCGCTTGCAGACCCGCCGCCGCGTAGTGCTCACGCAGCGCTTCAATATGCTTCGCGCCCGCCTGATGCACGATGCGCGGGCGTTCATTTGGCGCCAGCAGCGCAACCGCGCGCGGCACCACTTCGTTCAACGCCGCCGCGCCCAGGCTGCCGCCTACCACCAGCACATTCAGCGGACCGCTGCGCGCCGCGTAGCGTGCTTTGGGTGCAATTGCGCGCGCAAGTTCCTCACGAATCGGGTTTCCGGTCCATTCGCCATGCGGCAGTGCATTCGGGAATGCAACCAGTACCCGTTTGGCGACTTTCGCGAGCACCTTGTTAGCGAGACCCGCAATCGAATTCTGTTCATGCAGTACCAGCGGACGGCCGCTCAACGCGGTCATCAAACCCGCCGGGAACGTAATGTAACCACCCATGCCGAGCACCACGTCGGGCTTCACGCGACGCAACACACTCAGGCTTTGCGAGCAGGCGCGCAGCAGATTCAGCGGCAGCATCAGCTTGGTCTTCAGCCCCTTGCCGCGCAATCCGCCGAAGCGCACGTATTCCATCGGTATGCCGTGTTTCGGCACGAGCGTGGCTTCCATGCCCGCGGGATTGCCGAGCCATACGACCTTCCAGCCCCACGCCTGCATCAGGTGCGCGACCGCGAGCCCCGGGAACACGTGTCCCCCGGTGCCACCGGCCATCACCATCAACGTGCGTTGCTGCATGGGGGTCATACTTTCCCTCCACGCATGAGCACCCGGTTCTCGTAGTCCACGCGCATCAGCACCGCGACCGCCACGCAATTCAGCAAGATGCCCGAACCGCCGTAACTGACGAGCGGCAACGTCAAACCTTTCGTCGGCAGCAGGCCGAGGTTCACGCCCATGTTGATGAAAGTCTGCGCGCCGAACCAGATGCCGATGCCCTTCGCGACCAGCCCGGCAAAGGTGCGGTCGAGTGCGAGTGCCTGACGGCCGATCTCGAACGAGCGGCGCACGATCCAGTAAAACATCAGGATCACGACCAGCACGCCGACAAAACCGAGTTCCTCACCGATCACCGCGAGAATGAAGTCGGTATGCGCTTCCGGCAGATAGTTGAGTTTCTCGACGCTGCCGCCCAGGCCCACGCCAAACCATTCGCCGCGCCCAAACGCGATCAGCGAGTGCGTCAATTGATAAGCCTTGCCCTGCGCGTAACGGTCGTCCCACGGATCGAGGTAGGCGAAGATCCGCTCACGCCGCCATGGCGAGGCCCACACCAGCAACGTGAACGTACCGACCGCGGTGGCCACCAGGCCGCCGAACAGCTTGCCGTTCACGCCGCCGAGGAACAGCACGCCCATCGCAATCGCGGCGATCACCATGAACGCGCCCATGTCCGGCTCGAGCAGCAGCAACGCGCCGACCAGACCCACTGCCACCGCCATCGGCAGAAAGCCCTTGGCGAAGCTGTGCATATATTCCTGCTTGCGCACCGTGTAGTTCGCCGCGTAAATCGTTACGGCCAGCTTCATGATTTCCGACGGCTGCATATTCGTGATGCCGAGCGGAATCCAGCGGCGCGCACCGTTCACGCCCTTGCCGACGTGCGGGATCAACACGATCACCAAAGCCGCCAGCGAAATCAGGAAGAGCTTCGGTGCGTACTTGTCCCACGTCGAGATCGGAACGCGGAACGCCACGACGCCGATCACCGAACCCATCACCACGAAAATGATCTGGCGCACGAGAAATGCGTAGTCGCGGTACGACGCGTACTTCGGCGAGTCAGGCATGGCGATCGACGCCGAGTACACCATGACGACACCCAGCCCGAGCAACGCGACCACGACCCACAGCAACGAATGATCGTAGTCGAGCATCCGCGAGCGCAGCGGACGCACGCCGTTCACCGCGCTCGAAAGACCACTGCCACTAGCACGACCCGCGCTGCGGCCGGTGGTCGCGGCATCGCCACTGCCATTGCCGGCACGGGAGCCGGCGAGGCGCGAACCGAATCGTTCCGACCAGCTCATATCATCGTCCCCCGTTCAGCCGCGATGTCTTCCACCGTGCTGCGGAACACCGCTGCGCGATGTGCGTAACCCTTGAACATGTCGAAGCTCGCGCAAGCCGGCGACAGCAGCACGGCGTCGCCGGGCTGCGCCAATGCGGTGGCGGCCCGCGTCGCTTCTTCGAGCGTCGCGTGGTCGGTCATTGCAATGCCGGTGTCTTCCAGCGCGGCGCGAATCTGCGGTGCGTCTCGGCCGATCAGCATCACGGCGCGGCACCAACGCATTACCGGTGCTGCCAGCGGTTCGAAATCCTGACCCTTGCCGTCGCCGCCGGCGATCAGCACCGCGCGTTGCGCGAGACCATCGAGCGCGGCAACTGTCGCGCCAACGTTGGTGCCCTTGCTGTCGTCGACGTAATCAATCCCTTCGATCGACGCGATCAATTCCACGCGATGCGGCTCGCCGCGATATTCGCGCAGGCCGTGCAGGAGCGGCGCGCCGGGCAGACCGATCGCGCGCGCGAGGCCATACGCGGCCAATGCATTGGCCGCATTGTGCAAACCGCGGATACGCAGCGCGTCGGCCGGCATCAGGCGTTTGAGCGCGATATTCTTGGGTGCCGCCACTTCGTTCTTGCGACGGCGCGTCGGCGCGGGTTCGTCGCTGGCGTCGAGATCGTGCGCTTCGACCAGCCAGATCATGCCGTTCTCGCGCAACAGACCATAGTCACCGTCGTTCTTCGGCTCGGTGACGCCAAAGGTGATCATCGCTGCGTCGGAGTCGGCCGAAGGCGCTAACGCCATCACGCGCGAGTCGTCGCGGTTCAGCACACGTACGGTTTGCGGTCCGAAAATGCGCCCCTTCGCGGCGGCGTACGCATCGAGGCCACCGTGCCAATCCAGGTGATCCTGCGTGATGTTCAGCACGACGGCTGCGTCTGGAGAAAAGGTATGCGCGGTTTCCAGCTGGAAGCTCGACAGTTCCAGCACCCACACGTCGGGCAGCGCCGTGTTGTCGATTGCTTCGCTGAGTTTGTCCAGCGCAGCCGGGCTGATGTTGCCCGCCACCGCCACCTTCTTGCCGGCACGTTCGCACAGCAGGCCGGTGAGGCTCGTCGTCGTGGTCTTGCCGTTAGTACCGGTGATCGCAATCACCTTCGGCGCGTAACCGCTTTCGCCGAGCGTCTTCAGCGCTTGCGCGAAGAATTCGAGTTCGCCCCATACGGGGATGTCCTGCTCACGCGCGGCCGAGATCAGCGGCAGCAAATCGGCGGCGAGCGGCGACAAACCCGGGCTGATCGCCACAAGTTCGACGCCTTCGAGCAATGACAGCGAGAACGGGCCGCCGACGAATTCAGCGTCGACGCTGTGCGCTTCCAGCGCGGACAGGTTCGGCGGTACCTCACGCGTATCGGCCACACGCAGCCGACAGCCGTGCCGCGCGCACCAGCGCGCCATCGCGAGACCGGATTCACCGAGTCCCAGCACGAGCACCATCGGCTTTTGCCGATCCCGAAACTTCTCGCCAAACATCGCCTGCTTCCCCTGAATACGACTTAACGCAACTTGAGCGTGGACAAACCGAACAGACACAGCATCAACGTGATGATCCAGAAACGCACGACCACCTGCGTTTCTTTCCAGCCCGACAATTCAAAATGGTGATGCAGCGGCGCCATCTTGAAGAGGCGCCGCCCTTCGCCGAAGCGGCGTTTGGTGAATTTGAACCACGTCACCTGCAACATCACGGAGAGCGTTTCCGCGACGAAAATGCCGCCCATGATGAAGAGCACGATTTCTTGACGCACGATCACCGCGACCGTGCCGAGCGCGCCACCCAGGGCGAGAGCACCGACGTCGCCCATGAACATCTGCGCCGGGTGCGTGTTGAACCAGAGGAACGCGAGCCCTGCCCCGCCCATTGCCGAACAGAAGATCAGCAATTCGCCCGCGCCGGCGATGTGCGGAAACAGCAGGTATTTCGAATAAACCGAGCTACCCATCACATAGGCGAACACACCGAGCGACGCGCCGACCAGCACGACCGGCATGATCACGAGACCGTCGAGACCGTCCGTGAGATTCACCGCATTGCTCGCGCCGACAATCACCAGATACGTCAGCACAATGAAGCCCCATACGCCGAGCGGATAGCTGATCGATTTGACGAACGGCAGCATCAGGTCGGCACGCGCCGGCAAGCCCATCGACAGACCGCTGCGCACCCACGCCATGAACAGGTCGAACACGCGCACGTTGCTCGCTTCAGACACGCTGAAGGCGAGATACACCGCCGCGAACAGTCCGATCACCGACTGCCAGAAATACTTTTCGCGCGACGACATCCCGCGCGGGTCCTTGTAGACCACCTTGCGGTAGTCGTCGACCCAGCCGATCACGCCGAAGCCGAACGTGACCAGCATCACGATCCAGATGAAGCGATTGGTCAGATCGGCCCACAGCAACGTCGACACCGCGATACCCAGCAGAATCAGTACGCCACCCATGGTCGGCGTACCGGATTTGACGAGGTGGGTTTGCGGGCCGTCTTTACGGACGGCCTGGCCGACCTTCATCGCGGTCAGCTTGCGGATCACCGCCGGGCCGCAGACGAGCCCGATCAGCAGCGCGGTGATGGTGGCCATCACCGCACGGAATGTCAGATAACTGAACACGCGCAAGAAGCTTGCGTCATTCTGCAGCCATTGCGCCAGCGCCAGTAGCATGCTTCGGTCCTTCTATTTCAGTGTGCGGCGGGCGCACTGCCCGCTGCGTTGGGTTGTGGACTCGTTACGGCGTCCACCACGCGCTCCATTTGCATGAAGCGCGAGCCTTTCACGAGAAGCGTTGCAGCGGAGCCGAAAGCGGCTTGCTGCAATTGCGCGACCAGCGTGCCGATATCGGCCACGTGATGCGCGCCTGGGCCGTACGCGGTGCAGGCGTCGCGCGAGGCGTCGCCCATCGCGTACAGCGCATCGATACCGCGTTCCTTTGCGTACGCTCCGATTTCGCGATGAAACGCCGGGCCGTTATCGCCGACTTCGCCCATATCGCCCATCACCAGCACACGCGGCGATTCGCGCGACGCAAGCACGTCGATCGCCGCACGCATCGAGTCGGGATTCGCGTTGTAGGTGTCGTCGATCACGGTTGCGCCGGCTAGCGTGCCGAGCACTGCGCGCTTGACCTGCAAACGGCCTTTCACGGCGCCGAAGGATTCGAGGCCACGCTTGATCGCGTCGAGCGACACGCCTGCGGCAAGCGCGGCCGACGTCGCGGCCAGCGCGTTGTGCGCGTTGTGGGCGCCGAGTACCTGCAGCGTGACGTCGATGTGGCCTTCCGGCGTGTCGATGCTCAACACGTTGTCTTCGAACGTGCCCGTTACAGCGGCTTCAGTCGTGCGCCCGGCGTTGTTCAAAGCGAAGTCGACAATGCGGTTGCCGGTCGCCGCGACGCGCCAGATGCTCGCGTAAGCATCGTCGGCGGGGAACACAGCGACCCCTTCCGGCGTCAGCGCGTGAATCACGCTCGCATGTTCGAGCGCGACGGCTTCAACCGTCGCCATGAATTCCTGATGCTCGCGCTGCGCGTTGTTCACCACCGCGACCGTCGGCTCGGCGATCTTCGCGAGCAGCGAGGTCTCGCCCGGATGGTTCATGCCGAGCTCGACCACCGCCAGCTGATGCGCGGCGTGCAGCCGGAACAGCGTCAACGGCAAGCCGATGTCGTTGTTGAAGTTGCCGGCGGTCGCGAGGCGTGCATCCGCGCCAACCGCGGCGGCGAAAATCGACGCGATCATTTCCTTGACCGTCGTCTTCCCA
This sequence comes from Paraburkholderia sp. BGA-UO-ETr-F12, assembly GCF_059567945.1. Lineage (NCBI taxonomy): Bacteria > Pseudomonadati > Pseudomonadota > Betaproteobacteria > Burkholderiales > Burkholderiaceae > Paraburkholderia > Paraburkholderia sp. BGA-UO-ETr-F12. Next base: position 80,941 of record NZ_JCAQOZ010000021.1, read on the forward strand.
TTGCTGCCGGTCACGGCAACGAGGGGCAGGTTGAATTTCTGCCGCCAGCCGCGTGCCAGCGCGCCGAGCGCGACACGCGTATCGGCTACGCGCAACGCCGGCACATGCCAATTGTCAGGCGCGCGCATCAGTAGCACGGCCGTCACGTTGCGCGACGCGACTTCCGGCAGGAAATCGTGCGCGTCGAAACGCTCACCTTTGATCGCGACGAACAGGTCGCCCGGACCCGCGCTGCGGCTATCGGTCGAAACGCGTTCGAACGCGACGCTTTCGTCGCCCAGCACGGTTGCGCCGGGAATCAGCGCCGCGGCTTCACGCAGCGAGAACATGCTCATTCGCCACCTCCGCGTGCGTGCGTCGCTCGTGCGGCGAGCGCGAGGCGAGCGTGATCCTGATCGGAGAAAGCGCGTTTCTTACCCATGATTTCCTGTGTTGCTTCGTGCCCCTTGCCGGCCAGCACGACGACGTCTTCACGCGCGGCGCCGCGGATCGCCTGCAGGATCGCGCTTGCGCGGTCCTCGATGCGGCGCACCTTTGACGCGTCTTGCATGCCCGCTGCAATCTGCTCGATGATCGCTTGCGGATCTTCGCTGCGCGGGTTGTCGCTGGTCACGACGACGCCGTCGGCGAGCCGCTCGGCGATCGCGCCCATCAGCGGACGCTTGGTCGCGTCGCGGTCGCCGCCGCAGCCGAACATGCAGATCAGTTCCCCACCGCGCGCGGCCGCCATCGGGCGCAACGCTTCCAGGGTTTTTTCCAGCGCGTCCGGCGTGTGCGCGTAATCGATCACGACGAGCGGCTCGTCGCTTTGCGCGCGGCCGCCGAGACGTTGCATGCGGCCGTTGACCGGCTCGAGCTTTGCCAGTTCGGCGAGCGCCGCATTGAAGGGGATGTCGGCTGCAAGCAAAGCGCCGAGCACGCCGAGCAGATTGCTGACGTTGAAGGCGCCGAGCGTTTGCACTTCGACTTCGGCATTGCCCCAGTCCGACGTGGCCAGATGGAACGCGGTGCCGGTCGCGGTTGCGCGCACATTCGAGGCGAGCAGCAACGCGTCGGCCTCTGGCGCATCTTTGAGCGTTTCGCCGAGGCCGTAGGCGATCGTGCGGGCATGCCCCTTCGTGCTGGCAAGCAGGCGCCGACCGGCCGCATCGTCACGGTTGATCACCGCGGCGCGCAATTCCGGCCACGCGAACAGACGCGCTTTAGCGGCTTCGTAGGCTTCGAACGTGCCGTGATAATCGAGGTGGTCTTGCGTGAGATTTGTGAACACGGCGATGTCGAACGCCGTGCCGTTCACACGGCCTTGATGCAACGCGTGGGACGACACTTCCATCGCCACCGCCGCTGCGCCGGCGTCGCGCAACTGCGCGAGACTGCGCTGCAATTGCGGCGCGTCAGGCGTCGTGAAACCGGTGTGCACGAGTTGACCCGGCAGACCGGTGCCAAGCGTACCGATGATTGCGCAGCGCTTGCCGAGCGCTGTCAGCGCCGCGGAAATCCATTGGCTGCACGACGTCTTGCCGTTGGTGCCCGTGATGCCGACGGTCAGCATGCCGTCGCTCGGATCCTTATACCAGGCGCTCGCGATCGAACCGGCGAGTTCGTTCAGCGCCGGCACGGCCAGCGTGTTGGACGGATCGATCGGGTCCGTAAAGCCTTCGGGCTGAACCAGCACGGCTGCTGCGCCGCGCTCGATCGCGTTGCTGATGAACGGGCGGTTGTCCGCGCCATCGACCGCATAGGCGAAAAAAGCGTCGCCCGCTGCGACCGTGCGCGTGTCGGCGTGCAGATGCGCGCCTGGCTGCACGCGCGCGTGCAGCCAGTTGAGTGCGTCGGCGATCTGCCGGTGCGCTGGATGCTTCTTGCGCAGCGCGCTCATCGCACAACTCCGGGATGCGTTTTGGTGTTGGCGGAAATCGTCATCTTCTTCGCCCCGCCGCTGGTGGCGAGCTTCTTCACCACGGCGGGTGTGGCCGGCGTGGCCGGCGCAACAGGCGCCGAATCGTCCGACACGACCATCTGTTTGACCGGCATATCCGGCGGCACATTCAGCGAGCGCAGCGTGTCGCCGACGATCGCCGAGAACACCGGACCGGACACCTGGCCGCCGAAGTGGCTGCCCGCCGTCGGCTCGTCGACCGACACGGCGACGACGATACGCGGATTCGGCATTGGCGCCATGCCGACGAACGAGGCGCGGTACTTGGAGTGGTCGTAGCCATGAGCGCCGTGCTTATACGCAGTACCGCTCTTGCCGCCGACGCGATAGCCCGGCACCGCCGCGTCCGGCGACGTGCCGCCCGGCGCCGTCACGGTTTCGAGCATCGCACGTACTTCGCGGGCGGTAGTGGGCGAGAAAATTTGCGGCCCCGTGGCCGGTTGATCGCCACCGGGCGTATGGAAAATCGACACCGGCATGATCTGGCCGTCGTGCGCGATCGCGGTGTACGCACGTCCCAACTGGAATAGCGACACCGACAGGCCATAGCCGTACGACATGGTCGCCTGCTCGATGCGGCGCCAGCTCTTCCACGGACGCAGGCGGCCCGCCGCCGCGCCCGGGAAACCGACCTTCGGCGCCTGGCCGAGACCGATGCTGGTATACATATTCCACATCTCTTCGGGCTTGAGCTGCATGGCGATCTTCGTCGCGCCGATGTTGCTCGACTTCTGGATCACGCCGCCCACCGTCAGCACGCCGAACGCGCTGTCGTCGGTAATCGGCGCACCGTCGAGCACGAAACGGCCGCCGCCTGTATCAACCAGTGTAGTCGGCGTCACGCGGTGCAGATCGAGTGCCAGCGAGACCGTGAACGGTTTCATGATCGAGCCCGGCTCGAAGGTGTCCGTCAGGATGCGGTTGCGCAGTTGATCGCCGGTCAGGTGCGAACGGTCGTTCGGGTTGTAGGTGGGGTAATTGACGAGCGCCAGCACTTCACCGGTACGCACGTCGATCACCATCGCCGCGCCTGCTTTTGCCTTGAATTTCTCGACGGCCGCTTTCAGGTTCGTGTACGCGATGTACTGGATCTTGCTGTCGATCGAGAGATCGACGTCCTGACCGTTATGCGGCACGACCTGTTCGTCCACGTCTTCGATAATGTGGCCCATGCGGTCTTTGATCACACGGCGGCTGCCCGACATGCCGGCGAGCAGCTTCTGGTCGCCGAGTTCGACGCCTTCCTGGCCTTCGTCTTCCACATTGGTGAAGCCGATCAGGTGAGCCGTGATCTCGCCTTCCGGATAGAAACGCTTGTATTCGTCGCGTTCGTAAATGCCGGGAATATCCAGCGCGGCGACTTTCTCGGCGACGTCGACCGGCACCTGGCGCTTCACGTAGACAAAGTTCTTGTCCTCCGACAGTTTCGCGCGCAACTCCTTGTTCGTCATGCCGAGCAGCTTGCCGAGCTGGTTCAGCTTGTCGGCGCCGAGATCATCCGGCACCGAGTCTGGAATCGCCCAGACCGCGCGCACCGGCAGACTCGTGGCGAGCACGAGACCGTTGCGGTCGAGGATCTTGCCGCGCGTGGCCGGCAACTCGAGACGGCGCTGATAGCGGATCTCGCCCTGCTTCTGATAGAAAGCGTTGCCGGGCCCCTGAATCCAGAAGGCGCGCCCGGCCAACGCGACAAACGCCATGAACAGCATGAACACGACGAGTTTCGAGCGCCACATGGGCAGACGCACCGACAGAATCGGGTTCGCCGAAAAGGCGACGCTTTTGCGAGTCGACGATTTTTTCATCGCACGCCTCCGCGACGGGTCGCAGCCGGCGCCGAGGCCGGCCCGGACGTCGGAATCGGCGCATCCTCAGCCTTGGCGGCGCCCGGGTCGAGCGTCAGGTACTGGGTGCGTCCGGTCGTAACCGATTGCATCTTCAGGGAATCAGTGGCGATCTGCTCGATGCGCGACGTCTTCGACAACGCGCTCTGCTGATATTGAAGCTGTGAGTAATCCTGCTGCAGCTGGCGCTCCTGCGATTGCGCCCGCTGCAACTGGATAAAGATCTGACGCTGCTGATTGGTAGCGTTGACGACAGACAAAGCGCAGCCCATCACAATCATCAGCAGGAAGATATTGAGGCGACTCATGGTGCGATCCGCTCCGCCACACGCATCACGGCAGAACGGGCGCGCGGGTTCGCGGCGACTTCAGCGTCGCTTGCGAACACGCGGCCGATGATTTTGAGCGGAGGGCTCGGCAGATCGACGGCACGAATCGGCAGACGGCGATCCACAGCAGGCGTACTGGCGTGCGCCTGCATGAATCGCTTGACGATCCGGTCCTCGAGCGAATGAAAGCTGATGACCACCAGCCGCCCCCCTTGCTCCAACAGCGACAACGCTGCTTCTAAAACGACTTGCAGCTCCGCAAGCTCTTGATTGATGTGAATCCGTATAGCTTGAAAGGTGCGGGTTGCCGGATCCTTGCCCTTCTCACGGGTTTTGACGACGTTAGCCACGATTTGGGCAAGCTCGCCCGTGCTGACGAGAGGCCCAAGACGGTCGGACTCTGCCCGGCGAGCAACAAGCGCCTTTGCAATCTGAAAAGCAAACCGTTCTTCCCCATAATCTCGTATCACCTCCGTCAGTTCCTGCACCGTGGCCCGCGCCAGCCAGTCAGCCGCGGACTCGCCGCGCGTCGGGTCCATCCGCATGTCGAGCGGGCCGTCGGCGCGGAAACTAAAACCCCGCTCCGGATCGTCGATTTGCGGCGACGACACGCCCAGATCCAGCAAAACGCCCGACACCCGCCCTACTCCGCGCTCCGCAATCGCGGTGCGCAGTGAAGCAAAACTCTCGTGCACGATGCCAAAGCGCGGATCGGCAATCTGCTGTGCCGTGGCGATGGCAAGCGGGTCTTTGTCGAACGCGATCAGACGCCCCGACTCGCCCAGCTTCTCCAGCACCAGCCGGCTATGCCCACCGCGCCCGAACGTACCGTCCACATAAACGCCGTCCGCGCGCGTGACCAACGCCTCGACCGCCTCTTCCAGCAGCACCGTGCGATGCTGCAATTCGTTTCTCATCGCAGGTGCCATATATGTAATCCGCGATCAGAACGTGAAATTCTTTAACGCTTCGGGCATGCCCTCGGCGATCGCTGCCTGTTCCTTTGCTGCGTAAATCTGTGCGTCCCACAATTCAAAGTGACGGCCCATGCCGAGCAGGTTCACTTCTTTTTCCAGCGAGCCGGCCGCGCGCAATTCGGGCGACACCAGCACGCGGCCGGCGCCGTCCATATCGACGTCCATTGCATTGCCGAGAAAGATGCGTTTCCACCAGGCTGCGTTCATAGGCAGCTTGTCGACCTTGTCGCGGAAGATTTCCCACTCCGGGCGCGGAAAGAGCAACAGGCAGCCGTCCGGGTGCTTGGTGATCGTCACCCGGCCCTCTGCCTGTGTTTGCAGCGCATCCCGATAGCGAGAGGGAATTGACATCCGCCCTTTCGCATCGAGCGTCAGCGCCGACGCCCCTTGGAACACTTCGCTCTCCCTTGTCGACCGGAGTTAGCGCTTTAGCGCTTACTCCGGTCCCATGCAGTCCACTGCGGTCGACCGGAGTTGGCGCTTCAGCGCTGTACTCCGCCCCCATGCAACTTAGTTGCTCGCGGCGCTTTTCCGCCGGCTGCCCGATTCGTGAAAATCTACCCCAAACCGCCCATGAGATCACACAAAAATACACTTTCTCACACTGTCTCCCACTTTAGAGGAACGCTAAACAGGGGTCAAGGGAGATACGCGCTTTTCGAGCGAATTTTGTTTGCTAGAACAAGGACTTAGCGCCACTCTTTCATGTCAGACATAAAACGGAAAACCGTTATAAATGAATGAGCTAGTGAACCTTGTGAAGGTGATACGTGAAAAGTGCGAGGGAAAGGCGCGGAATGTAAGAGATCGTGAAGCGGGATCGGGAGGTGTTTGCTGGCGTTCCGGGTAATTCGAGCGGACGGCGTGCGAGGCGCCGTCCCACTTTGAGATGATAAGTGAGCCGGGGGCTCGAACTTATATGTAGTACGCGGTGCGCGTCATGACCTTCGACACCGCGCGCATCAGTGCACGAGCAGGGAACGGCAACTCGATACCGCCTGCGTCCATGGCGGACTTGCCATGCTCGGCTTCGTCCACACGCATCTGTTCGACGATCGCCCGCGACTCGCGGTCTGCCACGGGCAATTGATCCAGATGGCTGTCCAGATGCTGTTCGACCTGGCGTTCGGTTTCGGCCATGAAACCGAGACTCACCCGATCACCCAGGCGACCTGCCGCGAGGCCGATTGCCAACGCGCCGGTGTACCAGAGCGGGTTCAGCAGGCTTGGACGGGAATCGAGCGCTTCGAGGCGTTTGGCGGTCCACGCCAGATGATCCTCTTCTTCCATGGCAGCGTGATTAAACACCGCCTGCAAGGACGGCGACCTGGTAGCGAGTTTCTGCGCCTGATAAAGCGCCTGGGCGCACACCTCGCCGACATGGTTAACACGCATCAAGCCGGCTGAGTGCGCGCGTTCCGCCGGGGTAAGCTCGACCAGCTCCGCCGTCGATTCTTGCGGAACTGGCAACGGACGACTCATCCGCGACACGCCGGTCATTGAGCGTAAACCCCGATCAAACTCGCTAATCAACTCGTCCAGAAACATTCAGCACTCCCTGATTCGACAACTGCCCCGTTGCGCCGACAAGTCCGCGTGACAAGGCTTTGCTGGGCAAAACCGGATTCGCGAAGACCTTGAATTCAAACGATTCCGGGGGCCAATTTCTGATTTTAGACCATGTTGCGTAAACGAAACAGGAGCCGTCCTGCCCATCTCCTTTTTCTTTGTGCCATGTATGCCTTTTGTTACATTACGTGCAACTTCTCGCGAAGTTGGACAAGCAAGGCCTCAACGCTAGACAAATATTCGCCTTGTACAAAAGATTCGTAATCCTTGGAGATCATTCGATGAAAAAGTCGCTTCTCGCTCTCGCAGCACTGGGCGCATTCGCAGGCGTCGCACATGCTCAGAGCAGCGTGACCCTGTACGGTATCATTGACGAAGGCTTCAACATCAACACCAACTCGGGTGGCAAGCACCTGTACAACCTGTCCAGCGGCGTTCTGCAAGGCTCGCGTTTCGGCCTCCGTGGCACGGAAGATCTGGGCGGCGGTCTGAAGGCAATCTTCGTGTTGGAAAACGGCTTTGACGTGAACAACGGCAAGCTGGGTCAAGGCGGCCTGATGTTCGGTCGTCAAGCTTACGTCGGCCTGTCGAGCCAATTCGGTACGGTCACGCTGGGTCGTCAATACGACTCCGTGGTTGACTACGTTGGTCCGCTGGAAGCGGGCGACCAGTGGGGCGGCTACATCGCTGCTCACCCGGGCGACATCGACAACTTCAACAACGCATACCGCACGAACAACACGATTAAGTACACGAGCGCGAACTACAACGGTTTGACGTTCGGCGGCACGTACAGCCTTGGCGGCATCGCTGGCAACGTTACGGGCAATCAGATCTGGTCGTTGGGCGCTGGCTACAACAACGGTCCGTTGGTCTTGGGCGTTGGTTACTTGAACGCACGCACGCCGGCAGCATCGGGCGGCCTGTTCAACAATGGCGGCACGATTTCCCCGAACACGTTTGCAGCAGCGGCCACGGCAACCACGCCGGCGGTAGCTGCCAACTTCGCAGTGACGTCGCCGGTCTACGGCGCTTACGCGTCGGCTAACACATACCAGGTGGTCGGTGCGGGCGGTGCATACACGTTCGGCGCAGCAACGATCGGCCTGACGTACTCGAACATCCGTTTCGCAAACTTGGGCACGACGTTCGCACAGCCGGCCGTTCGCGGTCAATCGGCTACGTTTAACAACGCGGAACTCAACTTCAAGTATCAGTTGACCCCGGCGTTGCTGGTTGGCGCAGCGTATGACTACACGCGCGGCGCAAGCATCCAGAATGCATCGACGGCTCAGTACCACCAAGGCGCAGTTGGCGTGGACTACTTCCTGTCCAAGCGTACCGACGTGTACGTGACGGGTGTGTACCAACACGCTCTGGGCCAGGTGCTGAATCAAGCGGGCACGGGCGTTGTCAACGCAACGGCTGGTATCAACGGCCTGTCGGGCTCGTCGAACCAGAACCAGTTCACGGCTCGCATCGGTATCCGTCACAAGTTCTAATAAGTCGTAATAAAGCAGTCTGCCTCAAAGGCGCCTTCGGGCGCCTTTTTTTATGGCCGCGCGTGCCTCGCGCATTTGCCGGCTGTGGGTTTGTTGCATGGAGCACGATGGCTCAGAAAGTGAAAGGCCCGGCAGACTTTCGTCTGCCGGGCCTTTCCGCATTTCCTTTTCTTAGCCCCGACTTCTTGTCGGCGCAGATCTGTTCAGAGCGGCGTGAACTTCTTCTACTTAGCCGCGCTTAAGCCCGGCCGTCGCGCAACTCGCGACGCAGGATCTTACCGACATTGCTCTTGGGCAATTCAGTCCGGAATTCGACGATCTTCGGCCGCTTGTAGCCAGTCAACTGCGTTTTGCAGTAAGCGAAAATGTCCGCATCTGTCAGGGCCTGGTCTTTCTTCACGATGAACAGCTTCACCGCTTCGCCCGAGTGCTGATCCGGCACGCCAACCGCGGCGACTTCGAATACGCCAGGCATTTTGGCCACAACATCTTCGATTTCATTCGGATAGACGTTGAAGCCGGAGACCAGAATCATGTCCTTCTTCCGGTCGACGATCTTGACGAAGCCCTTTTCGTTCATCAAGCCGACATCGCCTGATTTGAAGAAGCCATCGGGCGTCATGACCTTGGCCGTTTCGTCCGGGCGGTTCCAGTAGCCCGCCATCACCTGCGGGCCGCGGATGCAGATTTCGCCCGGCTGGCCAAGCGGTACCTCGTTGCCTTCGTCGTCGCGAATCGAGATTTCCGTCGACGGCAACGGCAAACCGATCGTGCCGCTATATTCCGTAACGGTAACCGGATTGCAGGTGACGCACGGCGACGTCTCCGACAGACCATAGCCCTCAATGATCGGCGTATGCGTCTGCTCGAACCAGCGCTTGGCGACAGCTTCCTGGACCGCCATACCGCCACCATTGGCTGCGATCAGCTTCGAAAAATCGAGCTTATGGAAGTCCGGGCTGTTGAGCATTGCGTTGTACAGCGTGTTGACGGCGGGAATCGTCGTGATCGGGTAACCTTCCAGCGCCTTGATCATGCCCGGGATGTCGCGTGGATTCGGGATCAGCACGCCGAGGCCGCCGGTGCGGATCGTCAGCAGTCCGCAGACCGTCAGCGCGAAGACGTGATAGAGCGGCAGCGCGACCACGGTGATGAACTGATCGATGTCCGTACGGTTAGCACGAACCGGATCGAGCCAGATTTCCGACTGCAGCACGTTGGCGATCAGATTCCGATGCAGGAGCGTCGCGCCCTTGGCCACGCCGGTCGTGCCGCCCGTGTACTGGAGAAACGCGACGTCGTCCGGTCCTTGCTGAACCGGCTTGAAATTCTGATGGCCGCCCTCGGCGATCGCCGCGTTGAATCTGACGTGACCGGGCAGGCTCCACGCCGGCACCATCTTCTTCACCCGACGCACGACGAAGTTCACCAGCGTGCCCTTCATGCCCATCAGGTCACCCATTGCAGCGACGACGATGTGCTTGATCGACGTATTGCGCACGATCGCCTGCAGCGTAACGGCGAAGTTTTCGAGCAGAATGATCGCTTCCGCGCCGCTGTCCTTGAGTTGATGCTCGAGCTCGCGCGGGGTGTAAAGCGGATTCACGTTCACCACCACGTAGCCCGCGCGCAAGATCGCCGCGATCGCGACGGGATATTGCAGCACGTTCGGCATCATGATCGCGACGCGCGCACCGCGCGCCAGGCCCTTCGACTGAAACCACGCGGCCAGCTGGCGCGAAAGCGCGTCGAGCTCGCCGTAGCTGATCTCCTTGCCCATGCACACGAACGCCGGTTTGGCGCGGTGCTCGCGGAACGCTTCTTCGAGCAGTTCGGCGACGGACGAATAGCGAGTCGGGTCAATCTCTGCGGGAACGCCGGGTGGATAAGATTTCAGCCAGATTTTGTCCATGCAGCGTCTCCTCCTTTATTTTCGAATGGTCGTGCTAAAAACGCATCGTAGCATGGGCATCCCTTTACTATTCGCGAAAAGCGGCCGGGTTAGACTGCAGCCTCGAACCCGTTGCGGGTCGCTTTTGCCTGATTTTTGAGCATATTTTTTCAGGCACGTTCGACTTCGACGAGACAGTCGTAAAACGTTGCTGATCCGCCCAGATCGGTGAGCGCCTGGCTGGTGACCTGATTGGCATTGCGGCCGTCGGGTGCGAGCTTCTTCCACCAGATCGACAGGCCGACCACGAGCCCTTCACGGGTCTTCGCGGTGACACGGGCGCGCGCCTGCATCGCGCCGCGATCGTTGAATATGCGCACCTGATCGCCGTCCGCGATGTTGCGCCGTTGCGCGTCGGCTGGGTGGATGTCGAGGTGTGGCTCGCCCTCCGTCGAACGCAGGCTTTCGATGTTCACGAAGGTGCTGTTCAGGAAATTACGGGCAGGCGGCGAGATCATTGCAAGCGGATAACGGGCGGCAAGCGCGGGGGCACCATCTGCGGATTCGTAAGGCGGCAGATAGTCCGGTAGCGGATCGAGCCCTTGCTGGGCGAGGCGCTCGCTGAAGAATTCGCATTTGCCCGACGGCGTGCGAAAACCGCCCTCGGCAAACGGTGCGTCTGGCAGGTTCAGCGCCGCCCAGCCGGTTTCCTTGAGCGACTCCCAGCTGACGCCGTCGAGCGTTTTGTCTTTCCAGCGGAACGCCGACTCCGCAATAGCGTCGTCACTCTCGTAAAGCGCCGGCTCTTGGAGGCCCATGCGGCGCGCCAAGCCGCGAAAGATCTCGGTGTTTGGGCGTGCATCGCCGAGCGGCGCTATCGCGGGCAAGTTGGCCATCACGTGCGTATGCCCGTACGACTTGTGGACGTCGAGATGCTCGAGCTGCGTCGTCGCGGGGAGCAGGAGATCGGCGTAGTCGGCGGTGTCGGTCTGGAAATGCTCGAGCACGATCGTGAACAGATCTTCGCGCGCAAAGCCGGCGGCGACTCGCTCCGAGTCCGGCGCAACCGCGACCGGATTCGAGTTATAGACCACAATCGCTTCGATTTTCGGGCCGAATGTAGCGTCGCCCGGATGCAGCAATGCGTTGCCAATTGCGTTCATGTTGATCACGCGCGATGCCTTGGCCGGCCAGCCCGGCATCAGGTCCGGACGCTGCAACGCATGCGAGTCCACCGGCGCCCATCCGCCCGAGGACAGCAGAACACCACCCGCCCGCTCTCGCCATGCACCGGTCAGCGACGGCAGACAGGCAATTGCACGTACGGCGTTGCCGCCGCCCCGCACCCGTTGCAGACCATAGTTCATCCTGATCGCGGCCTTTTTCGTGCTGCCGTAAAGACGCGCAAGATCGACGATCACCTGCTCGTCGATCCCGCAAATTTGCGCGGCACGCGAGGGCGGATAGGTAAGCGCGCGCGACTTGAGTTCTTCGAAGCCCAGCGTATGAGCGTCGATATAGGCATGATCGAGCAGGTTTTCCGCGATCAACACGTTGATCATGCCAAGCGCTAAAGCACCGTCGGTTCCGGGCTTCAGTGCAACGTGCTGATGGCACTTTTCCGCCGTCAGCGAGCGGTACGGATCGATCGCGATCAACCGTGCGCCGTGGCGCTTGGCTTCCTGGGCTCGCGTCCAGAAGTGCAGGTTCGACGCGATGGGGTTCGATCCCCAGATGAGGATGACCTCGCTCTCGGCGAAAAACTCGGTGAGCATACCGACGCTGGCACCGTAGGTGTATTTAAGCCCCGCTGCACCGGCTGCCGCACAAATCGTGCGGTCCAGTTGGGATGCTCCGAGTTTGTGAAAGAACCGCTGCGCAATACTGTCGCCCTGAACCAGCCCCATCGTGCCGGCATAGCTGTATGGCACGATGGCTTCTGGCGCTCGGTTCGCGATCTCTGACAAGCGGGTTGCGGCTAGTTCGAACGCCTCATCCCAACTGATCGGCTCAAAGCGGCCCTCGCCTTTGCGGCCGACTCGCTTCATCGGCGTCGTTAGCCGATGCGGATGATGCACCCGCTCGGCATAGCGACTGACTTTGGTACATAGCGCGCCTTGAGTCGGAGGATGATCGGGATCGCCGACGACTTTCACTGCCCGTCCGTCTTCGACGATCACCCGCATCGCACAGGTGTCAGGGCAATCGTGCGGGCACACCGCGCGGGCGAATTCAGTCGGAGCATTCATTAGTGATCCGTCCAGGAGAGCGGTAAGCGGTAAGGCGACCTTGGATTTTATTACGTCCACTGGCCGTTGGCCCGTGCAGTGCCGCCAAAAATGCCTTCGGCGTAGAATCAGGGATCAACGTGCCCGGGCGGTATAGCCCCGAGCGATTCCACGCAAAGCAAAGCACAAGCGCTCTATCATGAAACTTATCCCAGAAATCCAGGCCGCCCACGGCGAAATCCAGACCCTCCGACGAACCATTCATGCGCACCCCGAACTGCGCTACGAGGAAACTGCGACAGCGGAGCTGGTTGCCAGGACACTTGAGTCCTGGGGCATCGAAACTCATCGCGGATTGGGTAAAACAGGCGTAGTTGGTATTCTGAAGCGCGGCAACGGATCACGCTCGATCGGACTGCGCGCCGACATGGATGCGCTGCCGATTCAGGAACTCAATACCTTCGGTCATCGCTCGCAAAACGACGGCAAAATGCACGCGTGCGGCCATGACGGACATACCGCGATGCTGCTTGGCGCGGCGCGGCATCTGGTCAAGCACGGCGATTTTGACGGCACGATCGTCTTCATCTTTCAACCGGCAGAAGAAGGTGGCGCCGGCGCACAGGCAATGATCGATGACGGTCTGTTCGCTAAATTTCCAGTCGATGCTGTTTTCGGGATACACAACTGGCCGGGGATGCCGGCAGGCCACTTCGGTGTGACCGAAGGCCCGATCATGGCGTCCAGCAACGAGTTTCGCATTGAAATCAAGGGCGTGGGTTCGCATGCGGCACTGCCGCACAACGGGCACGACCCCGTTTTTACAGCGGTGCAGATCGCGAACGGATTGCAGAGCATCATCACGCGAAACAAGAAGCCGCTCGATACGGCGGTACTGTCGATCACCCAGATCCACGCTGGCGACGCGCTCAATGTTGTCCCGAACGATGCGTGGCTGGCAGGCACCGTGCGGACTTTTACCACCGAAACGCTCGATCTGATCGAAGCACGCATGCGCAAGATCGCAGAGAGCACGGCCGAGGCTTACGATTGCTCGGCCACTATCCAATTCCATCGCAACTATCCGCCGACGGTCAACAGTAGCGAAGAAACTCGCTTCGCTGCAGCGGTCATGAAGGAAATTGTCGGTTCCGAAAATGTCGACGACGCGGTCGAGCCGACAATGGGGGCCGAGGACTTCTCGTTCATGCTGCTGGCGAAACCGGGCTGCTACGCGTTTCTCGGCAATGGAGACGGCGGCCATCGGGACTCGGGGCACGGTGCCGGACCTTGCATGCTGCATAACGCGAGTTATGACTTCAACGACGAATTGTTGCCGATCGGCTCGACGTATTGGGTTCGGCTGGCACAACGATTCCTGGCACAGGAAAAATAACGCTGCTGATGGGGACTGGCCGATGGCTGATGCCGTGGCCTCCCGCTGCACCCTCGCGTGTGTCGCTTGCTTCGCTGCTGGTGTGTAAGTTCTCGGACGCAGCTGTTGGGAATTAACGGGGTTTCGTGAAGGCGTGCAGGATAGGCACACTTCCCGGAAGAGAGGATGTTGAGGCCGTATTGAGAGGAATTTCCGGGGTGCGTAAACGCAGAAACCCCACCTTTTCGGGGTGGGGTTTCTGATGCTGCAGGGGAGCCTGACGATTACCTACTTTCACACGGG